>JANJVS010000091.1 GCA_024709955.1 Rhodocyclaceae bacterium | reverse complement strand
CTGTGCCTCGCGCAGGAGGCGTGCCGCCGCCTCGGGCGGCGTGAGCCACTCGGCAACGATGTCGCGCCGGCGCGCCGACACGCCGAGCGCGAGCCTCGTGTCGGCGAGCGCCTCGGCAAGCGTCGCGCACACCCGCGCGGCGGCCAGCACGTCGCTCGCACCGGACGCCATGGCGTCGGCCTGGCTGTTGGGATAGATCGCGGGGCCGACCAGAACGAGTTCGGACAGCCCCATGGTCTTCATCGCGCGCGCTGCCGCGCCGATGTTGCCGGGATGGCTGGTATGGGATAGCACGACGCGCACGCGCCGCAGGGATTCCGGCACAGGCTGTGCCGACAGTTTAGAATTCATTGTTTTGTTCGAATGGGCTCACGCCCCCGCCGCCATGCATCCCATGCTCAACACCGCCGTCAAGGCAGCCCGCCGCGCCGGCAACCTGATCAACCGCGCCAGCCTCGACCTCGGCCAGCTCAAGGTCGGCGTCAAGCAGCAGAACGATTTCGTCACCGAAGTCGACCGCGCCGCCGAGGCGACCATCATCGAAACCCTGCGCGAAGTCTACCCCAGCCACGCCATCCTCGCGGAGGAGTCGGGCGATTCGCGTCCCGACGCCACCGCCGAGTTCCAGTGGATCATCGACCCGCTCGACGGCACCACCAACTTCATCCACGGCTTTCCGCAATACGCGATCTCGATCGCCCTGGCCCACAAGGGCGTACTGGCGCATGCCGTGGTCTACGATCCGAACCGCAACGAGCTATTCACCGCGAGCAAGGGCGCCGGCGCCTTCCTCAACGAGAAACGCATCCGCGTCAGCAACCGTCCCAAGCTCGACGAGGCCCTGCTCGGCACCGGCTTCCCCTACCGCATGTTCGACCATGTGGACGCCTATCTCGCGATCTTCAAGGAAATGACGCGTCGCTGCGCCGGCGTGCGCCGCCCGGGCGCCGCATCGCTGGATCTCGCCTACGTCGCCGCCGGACGCCTCGACGGCTTCTGGGAGTTCGGCCTCTCGCCCTGGGACATGGCGGCCGGCGCGCTGCTGATCCTCGAGGCGGGCGGGCTCGTCAGCGACCTCGCCGGCGAAGGCGAATATCTCAAGACCGGCAACATCGTCGGCGGCAATCCGAAGGTCTTCAACCAGCTGCTGCAGGCCATCCAACCGCACCGCACACCGGCTCTGCAGGCCTGATCGAAAAAAAGCGCGACCAACCGTTGACACATCGAAAAGTCTCGGTAGAATTCGCGCCTTCTTGCGGGAGTAGCTCAGTTGGTAGAGCGCAACCTTGCCAAGGTTGAGGTCGCGAGTTCGAGACTCGTCTCCCGCTCCAAGATACTGGGGGAAAGCCAAGCTTTCCCCCTTTTAGTTTCACCACGAGCATCATCGCGGCGCGATCGCATAGTGGCCGTGCAACGGATTGCAAATCCGTCTACCCCAGTTCGATTCTGGGTCGCGCCTCCAAACACCTTCCCGGCCGACGTCCGCGGATTCGTCGCTTGACGGCCGTCTGACCGGACGGCGACGCCACCGCCGCATGTTCGAATCCGGCCCGATCGACGGCACGAACAAAACCGCTCCGACATGAACGCCTCCGGCTACCATCCGCCGCCGCACAAGGCGCTCCAGCTGCTCCACGTTTCCAGGCAATTGCTGATCCTCGACAAGCCGAGCGGCCTGCTGACCGTGCCGGGGCGCGGCAGCGAGAAATCCGACTGCCTGCTGAGCCGGGTGCAGGATGAGTTTCCCGACGCGATGATCGTGCACCGCCTCGACATGGATACCTCGGGCATCGTCGTCATGGCGCGCGGCCCCCGCCATCAGCGCGCGCTCAGCATCCTCTTCCAGGAGCGCAAGGTCACGAAGCGCTACGAGGCCCTGGTTGACGGGCAATGGGCCGAAACCCGCGAAGGAGAAATCGACCTGCCGCTGATCGTGGACTGGCCGAACCGTCCTAGGCAGAAGATCGACCCGATCGCCGGACGCCCGAGCTTGACCCGCTATCGGGTTATCGGCGAAGACCCGGAGCGTGCCACGACTCGGGTCGAGCTGTCGCCGATCACGGGCAGATCGCATCAGCTCCGCGTGCATATGGAGGCGACCGGCCATCCGATCCTCGGGGACGACCTGTATGGCACGACGCAGTCCCGCGCCAAGGCGGATCGCCTGCTGCTGCATGCCTGTTTCATCGAGTTTTCCCACCCCGACACCGGCAAGCCGATCCGCGTGTCGTCCCCGCCGCCGTTCTAGCTCGTCATTGCGCCGCCATGTGCCCGCGGTCGGCGTAGTGCTCGGCGACGGCGCGGAATTCGCTGGCGACCTTGACGAAGGCGTCGACCAGGTCCGGATCGAAGTGCGTTCCCCGTCCCTGCTCGATGATTTCCACCGCCTCCTCGTGCGACATCGGCGGCTTGTAAATCCTTTGGCTGATCAGCGCGTCGTACACGTCCGCCACGGCCATGAGCCGCGCCGAAAGCGGGATATCGTCGCCCGACAGCCCTTCGGGATAGCCGCTGCCGTCCCACTTCTCCTGGTGGGAATAGGCGATCTCCTTGGCCATGCGCAGGAACTCCACCTCCATCCCCAACTGGCGCTCGGCCTGGACGATGGCGTCGCGCCCGAGAGTGGTATGCGTCTTCATGATCGCGAACTCCTCGTCGTCGAGGCGTCCGGGTTTGAGCAGGATGCGGTCGGGAATGCCGACCTTGCCGATATCGTGCAACGGCGCCGACTTGAACAGCAGATCGACGACGCGCTCGGACAACGCGCCGGCGAAGCGCTCGTGGTCGCGGAGCGCCGCGGCCAGGATGCGCACGTAGCGCTGGGTGCGCCGGATGTGGTTGCCGGTTTCGTTATCGCGGGTTTCGGCCAGGGAGGCCAGGGCGTTGATGGTGACGTCCTGGATGGCCTGGATCTCGCGCGTGCGCAAGGCCACCTCGGCCTCCAGATGCACGTTGCGGTCGCGCAGGCAATCCTTCGCATGCTTGAGTTCCAGGTGATTGCGCACGCGGGCGAGCACGAGGCGCGGCACGATGGGCTTGCCGATGTAGTCCACCGCCCCGAGGTCGAGGCCGGTCATCTGGTCGTCCTCCTCCATGCGCGAGGTCAGGAAGATGACCGGGATGTCTCGCATGCCGGTGTCCGCGCGCAAGCGTCGCATCGTTTCGTAGCCATCGATGCCAGGCATCATCACGTCGAGCAGGATCAGGTCGGGAGCCGGGGCGGCCGCCGCGATCTTCAGCGCCCGTTCGCCGCCGTTGGCCAGCTTGACGCGATAGCCGGCCCTGAGCAGCAGGTCGCTCATCAGGCTCAGATTGTCCGGCGCATCGTCCACCACCAGGATGGTGGGCTTGCCGCCGAGTATCGGGGAGAGTTCCATCGAGACGCTCCTAGTTTTCCGTTCTTGATTCGGTCCGGGCCGGATCTCCCGCCCGCAGGATATTCAAGGCCGCTTCCAAATCGCAGGCATCCAGCGCCGCTTCCAGCTCTGCCGCCGTCTCGCCGAGGACAGCGCGCAGCAGATCCCGATGGCGCGCATGGAAGTCCAGGGCCTGTGCGTCGTCGTCGGCCAGCAAGGCTTCCAGTTGGGCGAGCTCCCGTTCTGCTGCGGAACCATCGATAGCCGCCGCCGGCGCGGCAGGCGGCAGGGCTGCGGCGATGGCCGCGACCAGACGCGCCAATTCCCGCGCGGCGGCGGCGAGGTCGCTCTCCAGCCCGTCGGCCGCCGCGGTTCCGCGCAGTGCCGCCTCCAGGCGCCCGGCGATTTCCTGCAGCCCCGCGGCCCCGATGTTGCCGGCGGAGCTTTTCAAGGTGTGGGCGACGCGTTCCGCGTCCACCTTTTCTCCGCGTGCCAGGTGCGCGCGCAACCGATCCGGCGCATCCGCCTGACCGGCGAGGAACTTGCGCAACAGCCCCTCGTAGCTGCTCCAGCGGCCGAGGGTCCGGTTCATGCCCGCCGCGACGTCCAGGCCCGGGATGATTCGCAGCGCGGCGGGCACGTCGGACGGTGCTGGCCTGGGCCTGAGCCAGCGCGCGAGGGCGGCGTAGAAAGCCGGCGGATCGATGGGTTTGACCACCTGGTCGGTCATTCCGGCGGCCAGGTAGTTCTCCCGGTCGCCCGCCATCGCATTGGCGGTCATGGCGATGATGGGCAGGCCGTCGAATCCCGGCAGGCGGCGAATCTCCCGCGTGGCCGTCAAGCCGTCCATGATCGGCATCTGGATATCCATCAGCACCAGATCGTAGGGCCGTGACTGGACCATGCGCAAGGCCACCTCGCCATTTTCCGCCACATCGGTGGCGACATCGACCTCCGCGAGCAATTCGCAGGCCACCTGCTGGTTGAGATCGTTGTCTTCCACTAGTAGCACGCGGGCTCCCGCGAGCCCCGCCAAATCGGGGCCGGCGGGCGCAATCTGCTTTTTTGCGGCACCGGCCTCTCCCTTGAGCAGCATGGCCGTGAACCAGAAGACGCTGCCTTTCCCCGGCGTGCTCTCCACCCCCACGTCCCCGCCCATGAGGGTCGCCAGCTTCTTGCAAATGGCCAGGCCCAGGCCGGTGCCGCCGTACTTCCGCGTTGTCGAGGCGTCCGCCTGCTGGAATGACTGGAACAGCCGCTCCTGCTGCTCCGGCGTCAGGCCGATGCCCGTGTCGCTCACCTCGAAACGCAAGCGCAAGCCGTCACCGCCGCCGGCTTCCTCGCGGACGCGCAGGACGATCTCGCCATGTTCGGTGAACTTGACGGCATTGTTCGCATAGTTGATCAGCACCTGGCCTAGACGCAGGGGATCGCCACGCAAGGGCATATGCGCCAGTGCGGGAGCGAGATCCACCTTAAGATTCAATCCCTTGGCGGCCACCTTCTCGCCGACCAGGCCGGTCACATCCCGCAACACCTCGTCAAGCGTGAAATCCGTCAGCTCGATATCCAGTTTGCCCGCCTCGATCTTCGAGAAGTCCAGAATGTCGTTGATGATGCCGAGCAGATGCTGGCCGGAGCGCCGAATCTTCTCCAGATAGTCGCGCAGCTTCGCCGGCATCTCGTTGTTCAGGGCCAGGTGCGCCATGCCGATGATGGCGTTCATCGGCGTGCGGATCTCGTGGCTCATGTTGGCGAGAAAATCGGCCTTGGCGCGGGCGGCGGCCTCGGCCGCGTCGCGCGCCAGGCGCAACTGCGCTTCCGAGCGCTCCAGTTCGCCGGTACGGTCGGCGACCATCCGTTCCAGGCCGGCGCTGAAAGCCTGCAGCTTGCGCTCGTTTTCCACCTGGGCGGTAATGTCCGTGGACATCAGGCCGAGAGCGACCACCGTCCTGCCGTCGGCATCGCGCACGGGAAAGCCGACGGTCAGGAAATGGCGCAGGCCGTCGGCGGCCTGCCATTCCTCGGTGATCTCCAGCGCCTGGCCCGATTCGAGGACCTTGCGCGCCAGTTCCTCGCGCCGCTCGGCCACCACGTAGGGCAGCACTTCCGCGTCCCGCTTGCCGAGAATCCTTTCCTCCGGCAACTGCAACAGGCGCTGCCACGCGCCGTTCGCCACCAAATAGCGCCCCTCCAGGCTCTTCAGCAGGATGGGCGATGCGCTGTTGTCGAGGAGGGAACGGAAGCGCTGCTCGCTGGCCTGCATGCGCCGACGGCTGCGCACGAATACCGCCGTCACCGCGAGGAGTAGCAGGACGTCGAGGAAGGCCAGGCCAGCGACCGCGTTGCGCGCCGTATGGAAGGAGCCGAAGGCCTCGGCGCGATCCAGCTCGATCAGGAGGCCGATATCCAGCGCCGGCAGCCACTGGCCCACCCCCACCACCGTCTGGTCGCGGTAATTGCGATAACCGGAGAAATCCGCCACCACGCCCGTCCCCTCGACCACCCGCTCGGCCAGGGCGGTCAGCGGAGAGGCGGCGGTCTGGGAATAGCGCACGCCGCCCCATACCTCGCGGCGCTCGGGAATGCGCGCCTGCACCTGGAAAATCGAGGAACTATCGTTCTCCAGCAACCCCACCTCCGCCAGCTCGGGCTCGAAGCGGCTCGGCGAAAGGAAACGTCCCAGGCGGTCGATCGCGTAGGACTCGCCGCTCGCCCCAACCATTCCACCCTTGAAGGCGTCGAGGAACTGGCGCATCGGGTCGACGCGGAAGCACAGGCTGCCCAGCAGGCCGCCATCGGAAAAGACCTGGGCACAGACGAACTGGGTGGGCGCGCCGACGCGCGGAATGCCCTTGGCATCCGGCAGCACCACCGTGGAAGGGATGGTGGGCGTAACCGCCACCCAGGATTTGCCCAGCCGTTCCAGGAACGCGGTCTGGCCGGCGAAGGGCGAACGGCCGACGAAGTCCGGCTGGTCGGCGAGTACCACGCGCTGCTCCCGGTCCATGAGGAGGTAGCCCAGATAGCCGCGCGTCGCATAGGCGGGCCGCAGCCAGGCATCGAGGCGCGTGGCGGCCTGCCGCGTCAGGGCCTCCCGGCCCCCGGCGGCGGCCAGTGTCTTGAGCGTGGCGCGCACGTCGTCGAGCGCCGCGATGGCCCGCACGCCGGTGGCCTGATCCTCGGCCCACAATTCGAGGTTGCGCACCGTGCTGGCCAGCGTGGTGCGCAACTGGCTTTCCAGGCCGCGCCGCTGCTGCCCCTCCAGCACCAGGAGCGCAATGCCCGCGCCGAGGCTGACCGCAAAGACGGCGAGCAGGGTCGCCGCCAGCAACAACCGGGTATCTAGCCTCATCGGGTCTCCCTTTCCTCCAGCGCCGCGTTCTGCCACCAGCGGCGGGGCCGCACCGCCTCGACCGGCAGATTGGCCGGCACCTGGCCGGCTATGGCGCGGATTTCCTCATAGACGTCGCGCCCCCCCGAGGCCCGATTCAGGCGCTCCCGCCAGAGCTTCCACGGACCGGGATTGGCATGGGGGGCGCAGCGCTCCTCGGCTTCCTTCAGTGCCGCCGGAGGCGGCTCCACCACCCGGATGCCCCAGCGACGGAATGCGGTGCCAGGCGCCGGATCGGGCTGGGCGCCGACCACGGTCCGCAGGGCGATCTCGTTCTCCCGCTGGGTGAACTGCTGCGCGGCAAAGGCGGTTTCCATGACCAGGTCCTGCAACTGCCCCGGCAGGCGCAGGAAGGCCGAATAGCGCATGGCGGTATGCTGGGTCCCCGCCATGAAGCGCAGTTCGACGGCTTGCGAGACCACCGCGGCGATCTCCGGCTGGGCCACGGCCGAGGAAGTGGTTTCGACGCCGTCGAGCCTTCCGGTGCGCAGATGATCGAGCGTCTGCTCCCAGGTGATGCGGGTCGGATTCATGCCCATGAGAATGAGCGCGATGCGGGAAAAGGGGGTGGCGCTGACGCGGTGGCTGGAACCGAACAATTGCCCCAGCGACGAGACCGCGGGGGCATGGCGCCAGCGGCTGCCGAGCATCAGGCCCCGCAGCTCGCAATGGGAATAGAGGAAATGGATGTCGTGATGGCGCCGCAAGGGCTCCCGCAGCAGTCCTTCGCTGGCGGGGTGGTAGAAGAAGTGATGCAGCGCCGCCCGGCTCGGGAAAAGATAGGGGAAGTCGAGCACCGCGTAATAGGGCACGCTCGCGGCCGAGTTCTGCGTGGCGGCGGCGAAGATGTCCACGTCGCCGCGCATGGCGGCCCGCGCGCAATCGTCCTGGGTGCAGGCCCGGTTGTCGCCGATGAACTCCACGCGCAAGGCGCCTTCGCTGCGCAGTTCGAGCTCCTTGGCGAACCAGAGCTGGCCGGACTGCTGCAGGCGCAGCAGATCGGCGTTGAGGTTGGCGGCGCCGAAGCGCAGCACCGTCACCGCCCGCCCCGCGCGCCGTTCCTGGACAAGCGCGGCGGCACGCGCCAGATCTGCCGCCGCGACCTGGCCATGCAGGCTTGCGGCGGCGAAGAGCGTGGCCGTCAGGCCATGGCGGCCGGCGATGCGCAGGAAATCGCGCCGCGACATGCGCGCCGCCACGGCGGCGGCCGATGTCGATGGGTCCCGAATCGCCGCGCGCGACCGCATGAAGTCACCCGGCCGTCCCGGGCGGCATGACGCGAGCGGCCTTCATTGTCCTGGCCCCGAGCCGCGCGGCACGGCTTCGAGCCGCCCCTCGGCCATGTGGAGAATCTGGTCCGCCATGCCGAACCAGCGGTCGTCGTGAGTGACGCAGATGACGATTTTTCCTTCTGCCCGCAACTGCGGCAGGATTTCCTCGTAAAAGACCTTGCGGAAATGGGGATCCTGGTCGGCCGCCCATTCGTCCAGCACCAGCACCGGCTTGTCCTCGAGCAATGCGGCGATCAGCGCGAGGCGCTTGCGCTGGCCGGCCGACAGGTCGGTGGTGCTGAACGCACCATCCGCGATGCTCGCCTTGTCCTGCATTTCCAGGCGCCGCAGCAGCTCCGGCGCGCGCTCCAGGGCGCGGGCATCGACCCCATACAGCCGCTCGAACAGATGGTAGTCCGCGAACACGGCCGCGATGCTGTCGCGCCAGGCCTGCATCTGCGAGCGGCGCAGGGGCGCGCCGCCGATCAGCAGTTCGCCGCCCTGCGCCGGTACCAGACCGGTCAGCAGCTTCATCAGGGTGGACTTACCCGAACCGTTGCCGCCGGTGATGAAGGTGAGCTGGCCAGCGTGGAAGCTGGCTGAGAGAGGCCCGACCGAGAAGCCCGGATCGCCGTTGCTGCTGTCGTAGGAAAAACGAATGTCGCGCAGCGCGAATTCCGCGACCGGCGCGGCCAGGGCCTCGGCGGCCTCGTCGGCGCGCTGCGCCAGCTCTTCCCGCAGGCGCGCCTGCACGCCGCGGATCGACTGCAGGGCGCGCTCCGCGTCGTCGATGGCGGGAATCGCCGTGGCGACGGTGCCGATCGGACCGATGAGGAACAGCGCCGCCATCGTGCCCGGCAGAGCCACGGCATGGAAATCGGCGGTGAATATCGGCACGACAAACACCATCAGCCCGACCAGGGAGTAGAAGGCCAACTGGATCAGCGCGAACTCGCGTCCCCACTGGGCCTTGAGGTCCGACTTGGCGGCGCGCGCCTCGCTGGAATAAGCCGCGAGGTCGCGGCCCAGGGCCGCGGCGTGCGCGGCGCTCAGGCGCACCTCCTTGAGGCCGTGCAGCAGGCTGCCAAGGCCATCGAACAGCCGGCGCTCGTCGGCGAGCGCCAGGTCGGTGGCCGCGCCGAGCGCCTTCATGCGCGCCAGATGCAAACCCACGGCCGCGATGCTGAAGGCGGTGGCCAGGATGAACGCCATCATCGACAGGGTCGCGAGATAGAGGGAAATGAAGATCACCAGCACCAGCTGCTGCGCCCCGATGATCAGCAGCGGCAGATTGCGCGAGATCGTCTGCGTGTCCTGAGTGATCGCCGCGAACAGCGGCGTGCGGCGCACGCGGTCCAGGGTCGTCAGGTCGGCCTGGCGGATGGCGGCGAAGAGCGATCGCCGGATGCGGTGGATGATGCCCTCCACCTCGGTGGCGAAGCTCGCCATCAGGGCGTTCTGCACCAGCGCATAGAGCACCGTCGCGACGAGAAAGATGCCGGCGAGGCGCAGGCTGACGCGGCCGTGGGAGGCCATCTCGGCCGCCAGGCTGACCGAGGCGATCACCACGACGGTGGCGAGGGCGGACACCACCGCCAGGAAGGCCAGGATGCGCGGATGGGTGCGCGACTCGCGCTGCAACAGGCGCAGGAGCTCCATCAGGCCGTCTTCCCTGGCAGGATTTCGGTCATGCGCCCCTCCTCGAAATGCAGGCGCCGGTCGGCGGCATCGAAGTAGTGGTCGTCATGGGTCACCGCGACGATGGTGATGCCGCGCGCCTTGAGCTCGGGAACCAGTTCCCGGTAGAAGATGCGGCGAAAGCGCGGATCCTGGTCGGCCGCCCACTCGTCGAGGATCAGCACCGGACGCTCGGCCAGCAGCGCGGCGACCAGCATCACGCGCTTGCGCTGGCCGGAGGAAAGGTCGGTGCGGGTGAATGCGTCGCCGTCGAGGGCGGTGACGCGGTCCATTTCCAGCCGCGCGAGCAGGCGCCGCGCCTCCCGCGCGTCGATGCGGGGCACCCCGTACAGGCGGCGGAACAGGTAGCTGTCGGTGAATACCGCCGCGAACAGTTCGCGGTAGGCACGCCGCGCCCGATCGCCGACCGCCTGGCAGTCGATCGCCAGATGACCGTGGTCCGGGCGATACAGGCCCACCAGCAGCTTCAGGAAGGTGGACTTGCCCGAGCCGTTCCCCCCGGTGACGAAGATGACCTCGCCGCGCCGGATGCGCAGGTCGAGGGGGCCGACCGAGAAGGGGCGCTCGCCGCCGGTGCCGGGATAGGCGTAAAGCACGCTGTTGAGGCTGATCGTCGCGAAGTCGGTTGCGATGGCCTCCTGCGGCCCATCGCCGCCGGGCTCCGCCATGGCCGCCAGCCGCGCATCCAGTTCGAGTACCCGGCGCGCGGCGGCCTCCGCCGACGCCATCACGGTCACGGCCTGGATCACGCCGCCGAGCGGGCCGATCATGAAGATCACCGCGGCGCTGATCTTCACCACGTCGCTGGCGAAGCCGGCCGAATAGGTCGGCACGATGAAGACCACCACGGCCAGCAGAAAAAAGAATGCCACGTGGCCGAAGATCAGCTGCTGGAAGGCACGGCCCTGGACGTCGATGCGGATGGCGGTCGACTGGCCGGAGACCGCCTCGAAGCCGCTCGCCAGGTCGGCGCTGCGGCGGCTGGAAAGGCGGATTTCCTTGAAACCGTCGAACAGGTCGCCGACCGCCTGGAACAGGCGCCGTTCCACGCCCATCATGACCGCATAACGTTTCGCCAGGCGGCCGCCGAGCTTCGAATACATCACCCCCACCGCGACGGTGCCGGCCAGCACGAGGAGGAAGGCGACAGGCGAGAGATAGAGGATGTAGAGCAGCACCATCGCGGTGAGGACCGCGGAACGGATCGACAGGGCGATGAACTGCGAGTTCTGCGACAGCGCGCCGGTCGCCTGGGTGATGCTCTCGTAGAGGGTGGAGCTGCCCATGCGCTCGATGGCCGCGTAATCGGCACGGCAGACGGCGTCGAGCAGGCGCAGGCGCACCCGGTCGATCGCGGATTCCATGGCACCGCCGATCTGGCGGATCAGGTCGTTTTCGGCGAGGTAGTACATCAGCGCCGCCACGACGAACAGCACGGCGAGGCTCCAGTCCACGCGGTCCTCGCCCTGCACGGAAATCTCGGCGGCCGCGAGGTTGACGGTCACCAGCAGCAGCAGGCTGCCGAGGCTGGCAAGCACCGCTCCCGCCGCCAGCCGCCGCCGGCTGGCCCGGCCTTCCTCGAGAAAAAATTTAGCGAGCATGCCTTCGATCCATTGTTGCCGCCGCGGAGAATAGCCGAATTCGGCGTGCCGCGACCGCCGCGGGGCTTGCCGCGGTCATGGCCGGGCCCCCTCGCTGCTCACCAGCAGGACACGGCTCGCCGCATCCAGGCCGAGCGCCGCGCGCGCGGCGGCCACGCCCGCCGCCGCGCACAGGCCCGCCACGCCTGCGATACCGGTATCGCCCGCCGGCAACGGCGCATCGCCGCCGATGCCCTGGGCCAGGGCGTCCTGCACGCGGCGGGCATCCGCGTCGTCGATGGTCATGGCGGCGTAGGCGGCGCGGGAGAGGATGCGCCAGGCCGGCAGCGAGGGGCGCCCGCAGGCAAGGCCGACCATGCGCGTCTCCAGCGTCCCCGCCACCTGCACTGACCGGCCGGCCCGCAGGCTGGCATACAGGCAGGCCGCGCGGGCCGGCTCGACGGTCACGATCTTCGGCGTGCGGCCCAGTTGCCGCCACAGGCCGGCGGCGATGCCGGCGGCCACCCCGCCCACGCCGCATTGCAGGAACACATGGGTATGGCGCCCGAGGTCGGTCTGCCGGGCCAGCTCGCTTGCCAGCACGCTGTAGCCGGCCATGATGGCGCGGGTGACGGGCAGATCGCCGCTGTAATCCGTGTCGGTCACCAGCAGCGCGCCAGGGGCGCGCGCGGCCAGTTCCGCCGCCGCCACCGCGTCGTCGTAGGTGCCGTCGACGCTGACGACCTCGGCGCCGAGGGAGCGGATCAGTTCGATGCGATCCCGTCCGACCGCCGTGCCGACGAAGATGCGCGCGCGGCAACCGAACGCGCGGGCGGCCCAGGCGAGGGCGAGGCCATGATTGCCGTCGGTCGCGGCGATCGCGGTGCATGCGGCGGCGGGCAACGCCTGCCGCGCCAGCAGATGGCGCAGACCATGGGGAGCGCCGAGCGCCTTGATGCCACCCATGCCGAAGCGCGCGGCTTCGTCCTTCACCGCCACCTCGCCGAGGCCGAGGGCCGCGGCCAGCCCGGGCAGCGCGCGCAGCGGCGTCGGAGCGTAGCCGGGAAACTCCCCGACGGCCGCGAGCGCTTCCGCCATGTCCGCCGGACTCAGCACGGAACCGTCGTACGGCAGATCGCCGCGCCAATCGGCATTGAGGAACAGGGGAAGCACGGAAGGCTGGGGAAGCTTCATTCTGGCGGATCGTCGGCTGGGAGCAAACCTGGCGGCTGGAATGTCGGGACGCCGCGGGCATTGGCTATACTAGCCCAACGTGCTCCCATGATAATGACAAAGATGACGCTGCCAGCCAGAAATCCGGGAATCCCGCCCGTGCGCGGCGCGCTGGCTTTCCTGCTTGCCATCCTGATCGCCGCCTTCCGGCCGGCCATGGCCGCCGAGCCGTCGTTCCGGCCGGACGGCATACCACCCCAGCAGTATTCGTACGATCCCGCCCGGCCGAACACCCCGAAGCAGTATTTCCTCACGATCTACAGCGGCAGCACCAAGGGCGTCTATTACTACGTCGCCAGCGCCATCTGCGAGACCATGCGCGCCCGCTACGCCGAGCACCGCATCCACTGCGCCCCCTTCCGCTCCCAGGGCGTCGCCAGCAACCGCAGCCTGATGAGCGGCGGCCGTGCGCAGCTCGCCATCGTCCAGTCCGACACCAATTACTTCGCCGCCAGCGGCGAGGCGCCCATCCAGGGCGCCCGCTCGGTGGTTTCGCTGCACGACGAGATGGGCGTGCTCGTCGTCGGCAAGCGCGCGCGGATCGCGACGCCGCGCGACCTCGCCGGCAAGCGCGTGAACCTCGGACCGCGTGACTCGGCCGCCCGCGCGCTCTGGCTCGAATACCTGACCGCCCTCGGCATGAAGGAAAGCGAGCTCGACGAATCCGTCGCCTTTCCCCAGGACCTCAATTACCAGGGGGTATGCGGCAACTACATCGACGCCTTCGGGCTGTGGAGCGGCCACCCGGTATCCGCCCTGGAGGACGCGATCGAACGCTGCGGCGTCAAGCTGGTCGGCATGTGGCAGCCGGAACTGGAGAAGTTGCTGGAGGAGCGCAAGTACTACTTCCGCAGCGAATTGCCGGCGAAGGTGTACCCCGGCCAGGATCAGCCGCTGCTTTCCTACGGCATCAAGGCCTCGCTGATCGCCCACGAGCAGACCGATCCCTACATCGTCTACTGGCTGACGCGGGTGCTGATCGAGGATGTCGCCTTCCTGCGCACCCGCCATCCGTCCCTGACGCGACTCGACCCGCGGGAGATGTTCGCCAAGGGCAACTTCCTGCCCATGCACCCGGGCGCCCAGCGCTACTGGGACGAGGTCGGCTGGCACGCCGTGCCGCCGGCCCGCTAGGCCGGCCACTCACCGTCCCGCCAGCGCCGAGTTTTCCCGGTCCCCGGCCGCGCCGGCGGCTTCCGTCGCGGCGGCGAAATAGAGTTCGCGGCGCTCGCCCCGACGGGAACGCCAGCCGCGCAGGCCTTCCCCAAGCAGACGCTCCTGGCGCGCGTAATCCCGCGCATCGACCCATTCCCCATCCTCGGCGGGGCGGGCGTCGCGGTCCAGGTCGCGGCGCAGCAGGCAGCGCAATCCGCCGAACCGGGTCTTGAGCCCGCGGATTTGCAGGCCGCATGCCAGCAAGTTGTCCAGGCTGAAGTGATTGCCGGGCGCGGCGGTGGACAGGATGATCGGCCGGCCGGCGTCCCGCGCCTCCGCCAGGCGCCAATCGATCAGCAACCGCTGCAGCATGTTGCCGCGATAGAGCGGATGCACGCTCGCGCCGTCGAGATGGGCGACCCGCGGCAGGAGGTCCTCCGGCAGGCCGTGATCCACGCCGAAATTGGCATCGCCGGGACCGGGCAGCCCGAGCACGGCGCAGGCCGCCAGGCCGCGTTCGGTGAAGATTCCCAGCAACCGCCCGAGCCGCTCGGCGTGCGCGGCGAAGAACTCCGGGCTCTCCGCGGCCACCAGTCCGGCAGGCAGGCCGGAGGCGACCAGGCGGTGCAGCGCATGGGCCGCGGCCGCCTCGTCCGCCCGCAGGCGCCGGCACAGGAAGCTTTCCCGGGTGCCGTCCGCCAGGCGTAGCACGCCGCCGGGCGGCGTCATTCGATGATCTCCGCGTAGCGCAGCAGCGGCAAGGGCGGATAGAGCCGCAGCCGCTGCGCCACGGGCAAGCGGATCAGATAGGTAAACCGTTCCAGGGTCTCGACGGGAATCTCCGCCGGGGAACGCCGCTCCAGCAGGATGGCCTGGGCCTTGGCGGCGGTCAGGCGCCCGACCATGTCGTAGCGGCTCACCAGGCCGAACATCGCCTCGCCGTCGCGCACCTCCAGCTCCGTGGCGGTGAAGCAGGGCAGGCCGTTGGCGATCCCCGCCGCGGTGAGGGCATCCCGGTGGTTGCCGATGAAATTGTCCGGACCGATGTAGAGCAACTGCGCCCCGCGCTTCGCCAAGTCGCGCACCAGGCGCGGAATCGCCGCGGCATCGGGCTGTCCGTCCCTGCCGATCGGCACGGGCGCCTCCAGCAGCGTGAAGCCCCCGGCCTGTCCCTCCCGCCGCAGGGCCGCGACGTTGCTGCGCGAATTGGCTTCCAGCGGATTGAACACGATGCCGAGCTTGCTCAGGGGCAGATAGGAGCGCATCGCCTTGACCTGCGCGGCCAGCGGCGCGATGTGGGAAACCCCCGTGACCCAGCGGCGTGGCGACGCATCCGTCGGCGGCGCGATGCCGGTTTCCTGCGGGCTGGCCACCATCGTGAACAGGATCGGCACCCCCTGCAGGTGCTTGTCCGGATGCTGCGCGTTCCAGCGCCCAGCGACGCCGAGGGTGACGCCGGTGCCCCAGGTGTAGACGAGATCGGGCGGATCGGCGCGCAGCGCCGCCAGCACCGCCGGCAAGCGTCCCAGGTCCCGGTCGAGGTCGTGGATCTCGATGCGCACATCCGCTCCGCGCTCGGCGAGGTGCGCGCGGAAGCCGCGCTCGACCTCGGTCTCGCCGCGCCAGAGGACCATCGCGACGCGCGGCGGCGCGGCCAGCGCGGCGGCGCACCAGCAACCGAGCAGGAAGCACGAGAGGCGTAGCAGCATCGCCCTCACGACGCGTCCTCCGGTGCGATGCCACCGCCGGACGGCGGACGCCGCTGTCTGCGCCGGTCGGTCAGTCGCAACAGCACCAGCAGCAGCAGCGTGCTGGCGAGGACATAGAGGCCGAAGAACTCCATGGCCCTGGCGACTCCGAAATAGTTGGCCAGCGCGGCGGCGGCCAAGGGCCCGGCGGCGCCACCCAGCCGTTCCACCAGCCGCAGGGCCGCCATCACCGGCCCCTGGCCATGCACGGCCGAGGCCCGCTGCGTCAGGGTGAGCACCGCCGCCACCAGGGCCGGAATCGACAGGGACTGGGCAAGGCCGAGGGCGAGGACGCCCAGCGCCACGCCGACGTAGCTGTCGGCGCCGGCCATCGGGATGACGCCGACGGCGGTGACCAGGCCGCCGACGGCGAGGGAGAGCACGGGCCGCTGGAAGCGGTCGGTGAGCGTGGCGAACAGCGGCCCGGTCAGCAGCGCCACCAGGCCGTAGAGCATGATGATGCGGCCGGTCTGCGCCTCGTTTGCCCCCAGATCCATCAGCGCCAGGGGCGTCAGGTAGTAGAGCAGGCCGCCGAGGACCACCTTGGCCGGCACCGCGGCGAACAGCAGCACGATGACCAGCCACGGGGTACGCAAGGCCAGGGCGAAGGCCCGCAGGCTGATGCGCGGCGGCTGGTCGGCATGGTCGCTGTGGCGATCCATGAGGATCGTCACCAGCGCCGCCGCCAGGGCGGCCAGCGCGGCGCCGAGCATGAAGGTGGCGGCATGGCCGATCCAGGCGGCCAGGATGCCGCCGATGGCCGGGCCGCAGATGTCCGCCAGCATGATGCCGCCGACCATCATCGCCGAGCCGCGCGCGCGGTTGTCGGCGGCGGTGGACTCGATGACGAAGCCCTGGCAGGCGACGAAGGTCAGCGCGTAGCCGAGTCCGGAAACCGCGCGCCACCAGAACAGCTGGCCGATGCTGTCCGCCAGTCCCGTCCCCAGCAGGCCGGCGGAGGCGAACAGGGCGCCGGCCGCGTACATGCGGCGGCGGCCGATCCGCGCGTACAGCATGCTGCCGATCGGCATGGCGAGGGCCACCACGGCCATGTGCAGGGCCATGACGCCGCCCGCCCCGAAATGCGAGCTGGCGCCCTCGGTCGCCGCGGTCAGCTGTCCGAAGAAAGCCGGCATGATCGGGCGCGCCAACTCCTCCGCGCAGACGAACAGGAAGGCCAGCAGGCGCACGCCCACCAGGCGCGGCTCGCGGATCGCGCTGGGCACGATGCCGCGCCGGCCCGCCGCGCGCCGCACCGCCGCGTCGAGTCGGCGCGCGATCCGGCCGAGCTCGTCCCAGGCGGACTCGGCATGGACCAGGCCGAAGCGCCGCTCCGCCACGTCCCCGAGCACGCGCAGGGTCGTCCGCAGCGGCAGGGTGACGTTCACCGTCACGACCAGGAGCATCAGCTCGAAGGCGATGAACAGCGATACCAGCAGCACGATGAGCAGGTCGGCGAAGTTGTCCTGGACCGGGCGGATCAGCGAGGACTCCCGCAGGCCGAGGTGGATCGCGCCGGCGTCCCGCCCGTCGGCGGCGCGCAGCGCCAGGCTGCTGACGAGATATCCCGCGCGCCGGCTCTGTTCGGCGGCCAGCAGCCCGGCATGGGCGTCGTTCGGCGCCGCCAGCACCTCCGCGAGCTTTTCCCGCGCCATCCCCGCCGCGTGCAGCAGCCTGCCGTCGGCGGCGACGATGGCCAGGAACGCCAGGTCATCGTCGTCGCGGCGCAACTCCTCGTACAAGGAGTCCACGCCGACCAGCGCATCGAGCGGAATGCGCAAGTCCAGCGCGCGCTGCACGTTGCGCCCGGCTTGCAGGCTCTGCGCCGTTCCCTTGTGCGCCAGCTCGGGCAGCAGCGTGCCGCGCAGGGTTTCCGCAGTGGTCCATGAGACGAACAGCAGGGCCAGCAGCAAGGTGAGCGAGGTCAGGATCAGCACCTGGACGACCGGACTGCCCAGCCAGCGCGTCATGGCGCGGGGCCACCGGCGCGACGGCTGGCCGCGCTCCCCCTCCGGCGCGGCGACGGGCGGCGCGAGTCCGGCCTCCTCGACCAGCACGGGACGGGCGGCATGGTAGGCGTCGAGCAATTCGCTGTCCGCGCCCGTCGCGGCGAGCCTGGGCTCCGCCCGGACCCGCTCGCCCGCCGCATCGGCCAGCGTCAGCGCCTCCAGATCGAGGCGCAAGCGCAGAAGCATGCGATGCCGCCGCCGCAACAGCAAGCCCAGCAAGGCCACCGCCGGCAGCGCCAGGCATGCGGCCAGCAGCGCCGCTCCGACGAGCCGGCCGATCACCTGCTCGCGGATTCCACGGAAGCTCTCCGCCTCGTATTCGATCGCGATGCCGCCCGCGCACTGGCCATAGCTGTTTCTCAGCGTCGTGCCGACGGCGACGATCCTCTCGTCGAAGCGGTGCCAATAGCGCTCGTTCAGGAAGGCCATCCAGACCGGCTCGCCGCCGGACGCAGCGCCGTCGTCCCGGGCGACGGCCAGCGGCCGTCCGGCGCAGTCGTGGATGCCGATGGCCGCCAGCCCATCCGACTTGTCGAGCTGCCGCGCGACGATGGCATCCAGATTGTCCATCGCCTCCAGTCCCAGTCCGAGGTCGAGACCGACCAACAGGTCGCTCGCGATGTCCTGCACCACCACGTCGAGGCGCCGCGCGACCAGATCCTCGAAGGTCTCCTGGAAGCGCAAGGCATTCAGCAGCGTCGTCAGGACCAGGGCGAAAACCACGACCAGCACCATCGTCGCGGCGACCTGGAAGAACAGCCCGGGACGCCCGGAAACCTGGCTGTCCGCGTCCCGCGCGATGGAATTCAAGACATCTGGTCTGGTCACTGAACTGGTCCGCCGCTTCCGCCGCCCGCCGACATGGCCGGCCTTTCCGGCGGGCGATTCCTAAAGGTTTCATGATATCCGGTATCATGCCGATCGATGAATCACGCCCCGTCCATGACGGGCCGGACCGATGAAACCAGGACGCGACGGATATCGACATGGGCTTGCCGTGCCGGTCGCGGCCGACGAAACGAAGGAAGCCAGACATGGGCATGATATTGGTGGTGCTCTACCTGCTCGGCTGCGCGGTATGCGGCATCATGGGCCGCAACACCGCCTGGGGCTTCCTGGGACACTTCTTCCTCTCCATCGTCATCACGCCGATCGGCGACCTGTTCATCCAGCTCGCCGGCCGCCCCTCGCGCGAGATCCGCGAGAAGATCAACAAGCTTTGATTCCCGCGACGACAGCAATGGCCCCACATCGTGTCCAAGCCCCGCGGAGGGCGGATCGTGACTGAGCTCGCCGCCGTGCAGCCCGGCTTCCGCCTGCGGGCCAGGAGCCACGGCCGCCGCGCATGGCTGTTCTTGCGCCGCAATTCGCTGGCGGTATATGTCTCCCTGCTGTCGCTCATCCTGGCGATGATGGTTCTCGCCCCGAGCATTTTCATCACCGTTCCGGCCGGCCATGTCGGCGTCCTCTGGCTGCGCTTCTTCGGCGGCACGGTCACCGACCGCTACTACGGCGAGGGCATGCACATGATCTTCCCGTGGGACGAGATGTCGATCTACGACACCCGCCTGCAGAACAACGCGCGCATGTACGACACGATCTCCTCCAACGGCCTGGCGATGCAGGTCGAGATCGCGGTGCGCTACCGCCTCGACCGCGACTCGGCGGGCCTGATGCACAAACTGGTCGGCCCGAATTACCCGGAGGTGCTGGTTTACCCCGAGATCGGCTCCCATGCGCGCGAACTGATCTCGCGCTACACGCCGGAGCAGCTCTACACCGAGACCCGCGCCTTCATCCAGAGCCAGATCCTGGAGCGCATGGTGACCCAGCTCGGTTCCTCCCTGGTGAGCCAGAACGTGCGCGGCAAGATGCTGCACATCGAGGACGTGCTGATCCGCAGCATCCGCCTGCCGCAGCGCGTGGCCGAGGCCATCGAAAGCAAGGCCGAGCAGCAGCAGATCATGCTCGAATACGAATTCCGCCTGGCGCGCGAAGAGAAGGAACGCGACCGCAAGCGCATCGAGGCGGAAGGGGTACGCGACTTCCAGGCCATCGTGGCGCGCTCGATCACCAACGAATACCTGCGCCTGCGCGGCATCGAGGCCACCACCGCGCTGGCCACCTCGAACAACAGCAAGATGATCATCATCGGCGGCAAGGACGGCCTGCCGGTGATCCTCAACACGGCCGACATGCACTCCGAACCGAGCGGCCGGGAGCGCAAGGAGACCGCGCCGCCCAAGCCGGCCGCCGCCGCGCCGCGCCCGGCGGCACCGACGGGAGCCGCGGGGACGCGCGAAGGACCGGAGATTCCGAAGCAGCGTGACCTGCCGATTCCGGCCGCCCCGGCGCGCAGCGCGCAAGTCGCCCCGGCGGCGCCGACGCCGGTCAGGGACTGAGCCGGTCCGGCGCCGCGCCGGCCGCCGCCGCGAAGATGTCCAGGCCGGCGCGCAGATCGTCCGGCGCAATGGTCAGCGGACAGAGAATCTTGAGTGTCTCGCCGTCGCCGCCGCAGGTCTCGACGATCAGCCCACGCTCGAAACAGCGCATCTGGGCGTCGCGCGCGCTGGCGCCGCGGTCGAACACCAGGCCCTGCATCATGCCGCGCCCGCGCCTGCCGACCACATGCGGCAGCCCCGCGGCGACGATCGCCTCCAGCCGGTCCTCGATCAATCCGGCCTTCGTGGACACTTCGTCCATCAGCCGCCGGTCGCGCCAGTAGCATTCCAGCGCCCGCGTCGCCGTCACGAAGGCCAGGTTGTTGCCCCGGAAGGTACCCGAATGCTGGCCCGGCAGCAGCGCGTCGCATTCCGGGCGAACCAGCGCCAGCGACAGCGGCAGGCCGATGCCGGAGAGCGATTTGGAAAGGCAGACGATGTCCGGCGCGATGCCCGCCGGCTCGAAGCTGAAGAAGCTGCCGGTGCGTCCGCAGCCGGCCTGGATGTCATCGACGATCAGCAGCACGCCGTGCGCGCGGCACAGGGACTCCAGGCGCCGCAGCCAGCCGCACGAGGCGACATTGATGCCCCCCTCGCCCTGTACCGTTTCGACGATGCAGGCGGCGGGCTTCCCGTCCTCGCCGCCGGCATCGGCGAGCAGCCGCGCCAGCGGCGCCAGCCCGTCCTCTCCCGCATCCGCCGCGCCGTCGAAGGGCAGCAGCAAGACGTCGCCGAGCGGCACGCCCGCGCCGGCGCGATGGAAGGGATTCGAGGTCGCGGCCAGCGCGCCCAGGCTCATGCCGTGGAAACCGCCCTGGAAGGCGACGACGCGTCGCCGCCCGGTGGCGCGCCGCGCGAGCTTGAGCGCCGCCTCGACGCAATTGGTGCCGGTGGGACCGGGAAACAGCATGCGATAGGCCAGCTTGCGCGGGGCGAGAATCGTCGCGTCGAAGGCTTGCAGGAACGCCTCCTTCGCTTCAGTGGCCATGTCGAGGCCCTGGACGATGCCGTCCGCCGCCAGATAGTCGATGAGCGCCTGCTTGAGCTCCGGAGGATTGTGTCCGTAATTCAGCACGCCGGCGCCGGCGAAGAAATCCAGATACCGCCTGCCGCCGCGCGCGATCACCCAGGCCCCCTGTCCACGCGCGAAAACTTCGGGGAAAACCCGACAGTAGTAGCGGACGTTGGACTCGAATCTATCCTCGACTTGCACGCGCTCTGCCTCAATCGATGAGCGCCGACATTCCGCCGGGCTCCGCGCCGGGACCCGGACCCGGCGGTCCGCCCCGTTCCATCAACCTGTCGGTCCAGTGTAACAGCGTTTGCCGCCCACTCCAGGCTTGACGCCGGGACGCGCGCGCGGACTTACCGCGATCCCGGTAGGCCCGCTCCCGGCTGTCCGGGAGATCACGGTTCCCAGCGCAGGCACGCGAGCCGCCACGACAGCGCCACATCCCGGCTGCCGACGGCGACGGCGATCGCGCTCGCGCCCGGCGCGGGAACGTCGAAGGTGCTCCATGGCCCCGGAAAGGCCGGCGGCGCCTGGAGCAGCCAGTCCGCCGGGCGCCGGTCGGCGGCCACGCGGAAGTCGCCCAGCGGCAGCGACAGCCCCAGGCCGGTCGCCTTGACGAGCGCCTCCTTGCGCGCCCAGAGGCGCCGCCTGGCGAGAGGATCACCGAGACCCGGCGGGCCGGCCCGCTCCGCCGGATGGAGCCAGGGCGCGAGATCCTCCCGCGCCGGAACGGCGTCTTCGACGTCGATGCCGACCTCCCCCGAACGGCAGAAGGCCAACCAGACGTCGCCGCTGGCATGGCTGATGTTGAAATGCACACCCGCCCAGGCCGCCGGCTTGCCCCAGGCGTTCGCCGGCCAGACGGACGGCGGCGTCCGTCCGCTCCAGTTGCCGAGTGCCCGCCGCAACAGCGCGCGGCCGAGCAGATGCCGCACGCCGTCCTCGCGGCGAAGATAGCGCCCCGCCCGCTCCAGTTCCTCCGGCGCCGCCGACGCGGCGAGGAAACGATAAGCCTCCTCCCAGGCGGCCGCCGCAAAGCCGTCGAGCCGGAAGCCGAGGCATGCCACCGCGCCGGCTTGCGGCGGAGCATCCGCCAGCCGGTCCATCATTTCGGCCATGACATGCAAACCGCCGGCCCGGCACGTCGCGACGCTCACGCATTCCATGTCGATAGTGTAGTCTGCAAGACCGCGACAGCGGAGACCGAGATTCCCAATCGACCCCAACGGAGGCCACCATGAGCGAGAACACCGCGACCACGAACGAAGCCAGCCCGACCGCCCCCGCCAAAGAGCCGCGCGCCGAGACGGCGCTGCGCCTGGTGCGCACATACCTGCCCTGGTCCGCCGGCGCCGGCGTCATCCCCCTGCCGGGCCTCGACCTGACCGCCCTGCTGGCCGTGCAGTTGCGCATGATCGCCAGGCTCGCCGAGCTGTATCAAATCCCCTTCCGCGAACAGGCGGCCAAGTCCCTGATCGCCTCCCTGCTCGGCGTCGCCCTGCCCGCGAGCGTCGCGGGCGGAGTCGCCTCCACCGTCAAGGCCATTCCCCTGATCGGCACGCTGGCCGGCATCGCCACCCTGCCCGCCCTCGGCGCCGCCGCCACCTATGCGGTCGGCAAGGTGTTCATCACCCACTTCGAAAGCGGCGGCACCTTCCTCGACCTCGATCCGGCCACGGTGGAGGCCCATTTCAAGGAGGAATTCGCCAGGGCCAGGGCTGCGGGCGGCACGGAAAAGCCGGACGGCCGATGACGCGGCCGCGCGCCGATCCCTGGCTGCCGTTCGGTCTCGCCGGCGACGGTCCGCGCCTGTTCTGCCTGCCCTTCGCCGGCGGCGGGGCATCCAGCTTCGTCGCCTGGCGGCGCTCGCTGCCGGGCATCGCCGTGGCGCCGCTGCAATATCCGGGACGCGAGACCCGCATCGACGAACCCTGCCCCGACGCGGTCGACCGGCTGATCGCCGACCTCGCGGACGCGCTCGCGCCCCATCTCGATCGCCCCTACGCCATGCTCGGCTACAGCCTGGGCGCCAGGCTGGCCTTCGCGCTCTGCCACCGGCTGCGGGACAAGGGGCTGCCGGCGCCGCGCGCCCTGTTCGTCGTCGCCCACCGCGCGCCCGACGCGCCGCCGCCGCGGCCGGGCGCGGCCCGCCTGCCGCCCGACGACTTCCGCGCCCACGTCAGTGCCTACGGGGGAACCCCGGACGAGGTCTTCGATTCCCCCGAACTCGCGGAACTGCTGCTGCCGATCCTGCGTGCCGACTTCGCGCTGGTGGAACAGGCCATCCCCCTCGCCCCGCTCGCGCTGCCGGTGTTCGCCTATGCCGGCCGCGAGGATGCAATCGCCACGCCGGCGCTCATGGAGCAATGGCGCGGCTTCACGCATTCCTCGTTCGCGTTGCGCAGCTTCCCCGGCGGGCATTTCTTCGCCCGCACCACCAAGGAATTTCTCGCCACCCTGGCGCGGGACCTGGAGTCCTGCCTGGGCGGAGCCGCCATCCCGCCGCACGCCTGATCGCCTGCCCCGCTCCCGGCGTCTTGAAAAGCCGGCGCTGGCGGGACGGTGAGCGCATGGGCGCCCGGAGCCGCGCGCGACGGAACTCTTGCCTGGCCGGCCTCGGCCTGGTGCGCCTGCGCCAGCCGTGACCCGCCGCGCCGGTGGCGCTGCTGTCGGCGAACCACGGTTCCCTCATCATCATCGACGGCCTGCAGCGCGGCACGCGCGGCTTCATCCCCAAGTCCTCCAGCCCCGACGTGATGCCGGCTGCGCCGCGGGTGATCCTTGCCGGCGGCACCTATGTGCCGGCATCCGGCCTCGCCCATCAGGGCGCGCCCGCGTGAGGTGCTGGCCGTGCTGGCGCAGAATCGCAGCAACAAGAAAATCGACGACGAACTGGGCATGCGCGCGAACACCGTGCGCGTGCATGTCGCCGCCATTCTCAAGATCCTCGACGCGGAAACCGCAACGCGGCGGCGCGCGCCGTCCCGAGCCTGGGACTGCTGGGCAACGGCGGCTGAACGCGCGGCGTGGCCCTTATACTTGCGCCCCGCCGCCGCCCCCCATCGGAAAGACTCCCGCAGTGCCCCACCAGACCCGTTCCCCCAAGGACGCCATCCTCGCCATCGACTTCGGCACCTCCAACTCCACGGTCGGCCATCCCACGGCCGCCGGCCCGGCGTTGCTGGCGGTGGAAGACGACCATGTCACCATCCCGAGCGCGATCTTTTTCAACATCGAGGAGGAGCGCATGCAGTTCGGGCGCGACGCCATCGCGGCCTACACGCGCCATTACGAAGGGCGCCTGCTGCGCGCGCTCAAGAGCGTGCTTGGCAGCGCGCTGATCGACGAAACCACCGCCGTCGGCAACCACCGCATCGCCTTCAGGGACATCATCGGCCTGTTCCTGCACCACCTCAAGGCCACGGCCGAGGCGCAGCTCGGCCGGGCGAGCGAGGCGGTCATCCTCGGCCGCCCGGTCTGGTTCGTGGACAACGACGCCATGCGCGACCAGGCGGCCCAGGACCAGCTCGCCGCCATCGCCAGGAGCTGCGGCTTCAAGCATGTCGAATTCCAGTACGAGCCCATCGCCGCGGCGCTCGACTACGAATCGCGCGTGCGGCGCGAGGAACTCGCGCTGATCGCCGACCTCGGCGGCGGCACCGCCGATATTTCCATCGTGCGCGTCTCGCCGGCAAGGCACCTGCAGGCGGACCGCAAGGCCGACGTGCTCGCCAACGCCGGCGTGCACATCGGCGGCACCGAATACGACAAGCGACTCAGCCTGCGGCAGGTGATGCCCCACCTCGGCTACAAGTCGCCGCTGCGCGAACACCCGACGCGCGAACTGCCCGCCGCCCCCTATTTCGACCTCGCCACCTGGCACCGCATCGCGCTGCTCAACGGCAACGGCCCGGCCAGCTTCCTCAAGGACATGCAGCACATGGCCGCCCAGCCGGCGCTGGTGCATCGCCTGCTGCGCGTGGTGCGCGAACGCAGCGGCCACCTGCTCGCCGGCGACGTCGAGCAGGCCAAGATCGCGCTCTCCGACAACGCGCGCGCCACGCTCGCCCTGCCCTATGTGGACGATGGCCTGGCCATCGAATTCTCGCGCCCGGACTTCGAGGCCGCCACCGCCGACGAGACGGAACAGATCGCCGCCAGCATCCGCGACTGCCTGTGCCAGGCCGGTGTCGCCGCCACGGCGATCAACACCCTGTTCCTCACCGGCGGCACCTCCGCCATCCCCGCCGTGCGCGCCGCCTGCCAGGCAACCGTGCCGCAGGCGCGACTCGCCGAAGGCGACCGCTTCGGCAGCGTCGGCCTCGGCCTGACGATTCATGCGGGGGTGGTGGGCGGCGCCCGTTGAACGGCAGCGAAAAGTCGGCGCTGATGAAACAACTGCGCTACAGGGCGGTCGAGCAAAATACGCTCTCCTCGCCGTAGCGGATGGCGGGACGGTGCCGCGGGGGATTCAGCGCTTTGCCGCGCGCGCCCGGGCCGGCTTCCTGGCCGCCGGCTTGTCGCCGGCCTGGTCGAGGCGCAGCAGGGTATCCGCATAGGCCAGGAAGCGCTTGAGGTAAGCGGGTGCGATGTCGCGCATCAGCTCCAGCGAGCGCAGCACCAGGTAATGGGAGTTGAGCGGGCCGGCGTTTTCCGGCGCCTGTTCGATGGCGTGGCTCAGCTGCCGCTCGGCGCTGAGCTGCGCCCAGGTGTCGCGGAAGTCGCGCACGGCTTTCAGTTCGGCGGCGGGGGCAGCATGGCCATGCTCGGCCTGGTCGTGCGCATGCCGCTCGACATGCCTCACCAGCGCGGCGAGCGGGCCGGCGCCGTTCCCCAGGGTGGCGATGCGCCGCCGCAGGGCGGCGAAGTCGCCGGACTCGCACAGTTGCGCCAGCTCGGCGGCGGCCCGCGGATGGGCCGCGCTCGCCCGCGCCGTTTCGGCCAGCGCCGCCTGGCGCGCGGCGGCGAAGTTCCGCTCGCACTCGGCGAGCGCGGCGGCGAATTTGATGTCCAGCAGCGCGCGCACCGCGGCGGGCTGCCCCGCCGCGCGCCGGGCCAGGGCTTCGAGGTAGGCGATGCGCGGGGGATCGTGGCGGGCCGCGCCGGCGGCGCGCAGGACGGCGAGCCGGCCGGCGCCGTCCTCGACCGGCGGCGCGGCCGAGAATCCGCTGTCGTCGCGGGCGTTCATGGCTTGGCGGCGGAAACGCGCGGCACGGGCGCCATCTCGACGCGGCGGTTCTGGGCGCGCGCCTTCTCGTCCACGTTCGGCACCAGCGGCTGCTCGGCGCCGAAGGCGGCGGCGAAGACCATGGCCGCGGGCATGCCCTCCTCGATCAGCGCGCGGGTGACCGTGAGGGCGCGCTGGGCGGAAAGCTCCCAGTTGTCGGCGAAGCGGCGGTTGCTGTCGCGCACCTGGCGGTCGTCGGTGAAGCCGCTCACCATCAGCAGTTCCTCGCGCGCCTCCAGGTAGGCGCGCAGCGGCGCCACCAGGCTCTTCAGCAGTTGCCGGCCCTCGGGCTGCAACTGGTCGGAATTGAGCGGGAACAGCACGCGGCCGCTGATGCCGATGCGGCCGTTGTTGAGCGTGACGCGGCCCGAGGCGAGGGGGATCGCCAGGGCCTTTTCGAGGGCCATGCGGCGCTGCTCCTCGAGCTGGCGCCGCTTGGTCTCGGCTTCGAGATTGCTCGCCAGCTGGATCTGCACGGCCAGCACCCCCAGCAGCACGAGCACGAAGGCGCCGAGCAGGCCGGACATCAGATCGCCGAAGACCGCCCAGACGGGCGCGGTCTGTTCGAGGCCGGTATCGGGATGGTCCATCAGTTAACCCCGGCGGCGGGCTGGCGCCGCGGCAGCTGGCGCAGCTCGTCGAAGATTTCCTTCTGCGACGCGAGGCTCAGGTCGATGACCTCGCGGGCCTGAGCGACGTAGTAGGCGAGCTGTTCCTCGCTCCTGACCATGGACTTGTCGAGGGCGGCTTCGATGCGCCGCAGGTTGTCCACGAGCTGCGTATTCGCCTCGCCGAAGGCCTGCACGGCGGCGCCGAAGGCGTCGCCGAGGCTCGCCACCTCGACCGCGCCGCCGGCCACCTGCGCGGCGGCCTCGCCGAGCTTGGTGCCTTCCGCGTCCATGCGCGCGGCGAAACGCTCGCCGGCCTGGTCGAGGGCCGTGGCGGCGGTGGCGACCAGCGCGTCGATGGTGGCGCGCTGCTCGGTCGAGGCGTGCTCGATGGACGCGAGCAGGCCGTTGAGGGTTTCGAGGATGCGGCTGCGCTCTTCGAGCAATGCGTTGTCGCGGGCGACCGCCTGGGACATCTCCTGGCGCAGCTGGCCGATGACCTCGGCGGCGGCGCGCGGCACCTCGGCGGCGGTTTCCATCAGCCGCGCGATGGGCGCTTCGAGGGCTGTGCCCAGGGTGGTGAGATGGCCGGCCACGGCGTCCTGCAGCTCGCCGAGGCGCGCCACGGCGGCCGCGCCGCGCTGGGCCTCGGCCTCGCGCAGGGCGGCAAGTTCGGTCTGCAGCAGCGTGGCGATCTGCGCCAGGCGCGCGTCGTGCTGCTGGGCGGCCGCAGTCTCGGCGGCGCTGCGCGCGCGCAGCAGTTCCTCGGCGCCGGCCGTCAGGCGGGCGATCTCGGCCAGCGTGCCGGCGGCGCTGCCGCGCGCCTGCTCGGTGATCTCCTGGGCGGTGCGCGCGAGGGTGGCGCAGATTTCCTGCTGCTGGGCGAGGCTAAGGGCGCCGGCCTGCCGCCATTCGCCCTGCAGCGTGGCGGCGACGGATGCCAGCGCGGCCTGCCAGGCCTCGCGCTGCTCGCGCTCGGCGGCGCCCTGCTCGGCGAGGCGCGCGGTCTGGGCGGCGTCGATGGCGGCGAGCAGCGCCTCGGCGCGCTGGGCGAAGTTCGCGGCGAAGCCGGCCAGCGCCTGGTCCAGCTTGTCCATCGTCGCGGCGCTGCTGCGTTCGTGGCTGGCGAGGGCGGCCTGCCAGGTGTCGGCGACGGCGGCGGCGCGGGCGTCGAAGCGCGCGGCGAGGCCGTCGAGCTGTCGTTGCGCGCTGTCGGCGACGCGGGCGTGCATGGCCTGGGCGTCCTGGGCGATGCCGAGCATCGCCGCCTCGACCACCGGCTTGAGGCTGGCGCCGGCGGCCTCGGCGCCCTGCTGCAGGCTTTGCTGCAGCGACTGGCCGACGGAGCGGGCCAGCTCGCCATAGACGCCGCGCATCTCGGCGTGGAAGCCTTCCTGGTTCGCCAGCAGGCGATCCCCGAGCTGTTGGTTCATGCGCTCCATCTGTGCCATCAGCGCCTGCAGCTGGTCGACGACCTGGGGCAGCGCCTGGGCCTGGGACTGGAGCGCCTTGTAGGTTTCCTGGCGCTGGTGGGTGAGCGAGTAGCCGCGCAGCACGCCGGCGATCCTGCCGTCGAGGGCCTGCCCGGCCTGCATGCGCTCGCGGCGGGCGAGCGCGGCCATCAGGCCCAGCATCGCCGAGGCGGCGACGCCGGCCACCGAGGTGCCGAAGGCGAGGCCGAGGCCCTTGATCGGCGCGGCGATCGCGGCGCGGATCGCCGCCAGGTCGGTGCTGCCGTCGAGGGCGAACACGGCGCCGTTGAAGGTGACGACCATGCCGACGAAGGTGCCGAGCATGCCCAGCATCACCAGCAGGCCGGCCAGATAGGGCGTCAGCGCCGGGCCGGGCAGGCCGACGCGCTCGCCCTCGACGCGCAGGCGCACGGCGTTGCGCAGCGAGGGATGCACGGCGGCCAGCCAGGCGTGGAGATCATCCACCCGCTCCGGCAGCGTGGCCAGCGCGGCGTCGAGCGAGGCCGTGGCGCGGCGGAACTGCAGCAGCTCGTAGGCGCCGAAGGCATACACCGCGCCGATGACCAGGGTCATCGCCAGGGCGAGGAGATTCGTGCCGAGGAAGCCGGCGGCGACCCAGAGCACCGCCAGGGCGCCGACCGCGAAGGCGGCGGAGAACAGATGATGATTCTTCATGACTGTCGTGAAACCTCGTTGCTGAATGCTTCGATGAGCCCCGTGACCGGCTGCAGGCGCAGGTCCAGCTCGGCGAGCAGCGCGGCCCGCATTTCGGTGCAGAAGCGCGCCAGCCAGCCGCCTGGCTGCAGCCAGGCGGCCGGATCGTCGGCTTGTTGCGCGTCGGCGCGGGCCTGCCGGTGCTCGTCGCGCAGTTGCGCGAAACGCTTCTCCAGCAGGGCCGGCACCGTGGCGAGCAGCCTGGCCTCGCGCCCGGCGAGAATGTCGCCGAGGGCCGCGTCGAGGGCGGCGAGCTTCGCCAGTGCGGGCGCGGACTGGGCCAGGGCCGCGCGCGCCCGGTTGCGCAGCGGAGCGATGGCCGTTTCCATCTCGCGCTGATGGGCGAGATGGAAGCGGCGGTAGGGTTCGTAGTCGGCGGTGACCTCGCTGGGCGTGGCGGGGTCCGGCAGGGGCAGCTTGAGACGCGTGCCGCCGGCGCCGGGGGTGCAGCTTTTCTCGATGGCCTGCGTCAGCGCGCTGCGCAGGCGCTCGCCTTCCGCGGCGAGGGCAGCCGGCAACGCGCCGCCGCTTGCACCCCCGCCGGCGTTGTGCGCCGCGTAGAGCCGCATCGCGTCGGCCGCGCTCAGCCATGAACCGAGCCGTTCCGCTATGGCGGCCCCCGGCGCCTCGGCGGCAAGCCCCAGCTCCGCGAGGACGCGGCTGAGTTTCGAGCTGTTGAAGTTGGTGCGCGGCAGGGCTCGCGTCATGGGCGGCAGAGATCGACGTGGTCCAGATCGAAAAAAACGGGCCGGAGCGACGACGGGGCCGCCTCGATGGTCCGCAAGCTTGATTGGGCAGATAACGTGCGCCGGAACGGCCTTGATCGGCTTGGGAGGCCGCCGCCCGGCTGCCTGATCCAGCAAGGATTCAGGTCTGCATCCGGGCGCCATTGTACCGCGAGGGCGGGGGGCTTGAGATGTCCGGCGGCCGGCTGCCCAGGGCGCCCGCGCAAGCCCCCCCTGGAAAAGTCGGCGCGCGCAGGACGGTGAGCGCGCCGAACCCCAACCCGGCTTTTGGCTCAGGCCAATTTCAGCCCTTGAGCGCGGCGAGCACCTCGTCGAGCATCTTCTTGGCGTCGCCGAACAGCATGCGGTTGTTGTCCTTGTAGAACAGTGGGTTGTCGACGCCGGCGTAGCCGGAGGCCATCGAGCGCTTCATGACGATCGAGGTCTTGGCCTTCCAGACCTGCAGCACCGGCATGCCGGCGATCGGGCTGGCGGGATCGTCCTCGGCCGAGGGGTTCACGATGTCGTTGGCGCCGATCACCATCGAGACGTCGGTGTCGGGAAAGTCGTCGTTGATCTCGTCCATTTCCAGCACGATGTCGTAGGGCACCTTGGCCTCGGCGAGCAGCACGTTCATGTGGCCGGGCATGCGGCCGGCCACCGGATGGATGCCGAAGCGCACATTGACGCCCTTCTCGCGCAGCAGCTTGGTGATCTCGTACACCGTGTGCTGGGCCTGGGCCACGGCCATGCCGTAGCCCGGCACGATGACGACGTTCTTGGCCTCCCTGAGCAGCTCGGCGGTCTCGACCGCGGAGATCGCCGTGACTTCGCCCTGCGGCGCCTGGCCGCCGGCACCGGCCTTGGCGCCATCGCCGGTGCCGAAGCCGCCGGCGATCACGCTGATGAAGTTGCGGTTCATCGCCCGGCACATGATGTAGGAGAGGATCGCGCCCGAGGAGCCGACCAGCGCGCCGACGACGATCAGCAGGTCGTTGGAGAGCATGAAGCCGGTGGCCGCCGCCGCCCAGCCCGAGTAGGAGTTGAGCATCGAGACGACGACGGGCATGTCGGCGCCGCCGATCGCCATCACCATGTGGATGCCGAACAGCAGGCCGATCGCGGTCATGACGATCAGCGCCGGCATGCCGGCCTCGACGCTCGGCGCCTGGAGGAAGGCGTAGCCGTAGTAGATGACGACCAGCGCGCCGACCAGGTTGATGGCGTGGCGTCCCGGCAGCAGCATCGGCTTGCCGCCGATCTTGCCGGAGAGCTTGCCGAAGGCGACGATCGAGCCGGAGAAGGTGACGGCGCCGATGTAGATGCCGACGTAGATCTCGATCTCGTGGATGACCTTCTCGGCGCCGCTGAAGGCGACCGAGCTATCCACGTAGCTGGCGAAGCCCACCAGGCAGGCGGCGAGGCCCACGAGGCTGTGCATCAGCGCGACCAGCTCGGGCATCTGCGTCATCTGCACCTTCTTCGCGGCGAGCAGGCCGATGCTGGCGCCGACGAGCATGGCGCCGACGATCCAGGGGATGCCGGCGAGGGTGACGCGCGGGCCGAACACCGTGGCGAGCACGGCGATGGTCATGCCGGCGATGCCGTAGAGGTTGCCGCGCCGCGCGGTCTCGGGATTCGAGAGGCCGCCGAGGCTGAGGATGAAAAGGATGATGGCGCCGAGGTAGGAGACGGTGGCGAGGCTGGCTGACATTTTTCCGTTCTCCTTACTTGCGGAACATCGCGAGCATGCGGCGGGTCACCGCGAAGCCGCCGAACATGTTGATCGCCGTGAGGGCGATGCCGACCACCGCCAGCCAGCGGATCAGGCCGTCGGGGCGGGCGCCGCCCATCTCCGGCGGGGCGATCTGGATCAGCGCGCCGATGCAGATGATGCTGGAGATGGCGTTGGTGACGCTCATCAGAGGCGTGTGCAGCGAGGGCGTGACGTTCCAGATCACCATGTAGCCGACGAAGCAGGCCAGCACGAACACGGTGAAATGCGAGAGGAAGCTCGCCGGCGCATAGGCGCCGACCAGCCAGAACAGCGCGGCGCCGATGCCGAAGATGATCGCCAGCGAGGAGGCGGCCATGGGCGCGCCGGCGCCGTGGCCATGGCCGGACGGCTTCTTCTCGACCGCCGCCGTCGCCGGCTTGGGCGCGGGCGCGGCGGGCAGCTTGGGCGCGGGCGCCGGCCAGGTGACCTCGCCGTTCTTGATGACCGTCAGGCCGCGGATCGCGTCGTCTTCCATGTTGACGTCGATGTTGCCGTCCTTGGCCTTGCAGAGCTCCTCGGTGAGGCGCAGCAGGTTGGTCGCGTAGAGCGTGGAGGACTGCTTGGCGAGGCGCGAGGGCAGGTCGGTGTAGCCGATGATGGTGACGCCGTGCTTGACGACGGCCTGGCCGGGCTCGGTGAGCTCGCAGTTGCCGCCCTGCTCCGCCGCCATGTCCACGATGACGCTGCCGGGCTTCATGGTCTTGACCATCTCGGCGCTGATGAGGCGCGGCGCCGGCTTGCCGGGGATCAGCGCGGTGGTGATGATGATGTCCACCTCGCGGGCCTGCGTGGCGTACATCGCGCGCTGCGCCGCCTGGAAGCCTTCGGACATCACCTTGGCGTAGCCGCCGCCGCCGGAGCCTTCCTCCTCGTAATCGACCTTGACGAATTCGCCGCCCATCGACTTGACCTGGTCGGCGACTTCGGCGCGGGTGTCGTTGGCGCGCACGATGGCGCCGAGGCCCGCCGCCGTGCCGATCGCCGCGAGGCCGGCCACGCCGGCGCCGGCGATGAAGACCTTGGCCGGCGGCACCTTGCCGGCGGCGGTGATCTGGCCGGCGAAGAAGCGGCCGAAGGCGTTGGCGGCCTCGATGACGGCGCGGTAGCCGCTGATGCCGGCCATCGAGGTCAGCGCATCCATCTTCTGGGCGCGGGAGAGCATGCGCGGCAGGCAGTCGATGGCCAGCACGGTGGCCTGCCTGGCGGCCAGCGCCTGCATCAACTCGAGGTTCTGCGCCGGCCAGACGAAGCCGACCAGCGCGCCGCCCTGCTTCATCAGAGCGACCTCGGCCAGGGAAGGCGGACGCACCTTGAAGACGATGTCGGCCTTGGCCCACAGGCTCGCGGCATCGGTGCAAATCTCGGCGCCGGCGGCACGGTAGGTGTCGTCGGCGCAATTGGCGGCATCGCCCGCGCCGGCTTCGACGCTGACGGCGAAACCGAGCTTGATCAGTTTCTCGACGACTTCGGGCACGGTGGCGACACGCTTTTCGCCCGTGTAGGTTTCCCTCGGTACTCCGATCGTCAATGGCATGGTTATCCCCCTATCGTGTTCTTCCCGGGTCCGCCGGACGGTCCCGAGCAACAGGCCAGTATATTACCGAATGCTTATTTCGGGGCTTGCTTCCACAGCGGCGCGGGCTTTTCCTCGACGACTTCCCGGAGGCGCACGATGGCGAGGGAGCAGTTGTCGCCATGGCCCTTGGCGCGGTCGCGCGCCGTGTTGATGAGGATCTCGGCCGCCTGCCGCACCGGGAACTCGTGCAGCACGCGGCCCAGTTCGTCGTCGCTGAAATAGGCCCAGAGGCCGTCGGAACAAAGCAGGAAGCAGTCGCCGCCGACAAGGGGGGCGGTCGCGCCGAAGTCGATCTTCGGCGCCGCGTCGTCGCCGAGGCAGGAAATCAGCAGGTTTTTCTGGGGATGGTGCTCGGCCTGCTCCTCGGTGAGATAGCCCATCTTCACGAGGTTCATCACGTGGGAGTGGTCGAAGCTGCGCGACACCTTGGCGCCGTCGCGAAAATGGTAGATGCGCGAATCGCCGCAGTGCGCCCAGTCGGCGCGCCCGGGCTGGAGGATGAACAGACAGGCGGTGCTGTGCGGGTCCTGCTCGCTGGAGAGCGCGGTGAGCTTGATGCCGTCGTGGGCGTCGTTGATGCCCGCCGCCAGCGTGGCCTGGATGCCGTCCGCCGTCAGCGCGCCGCTCTGGAAATTGTTCTTCGCCGACTGGACCACCTGCTCGGCCGCCAGCGCGCCGCCGGTGTGCCCGCCCATGCCGTCGGCCAGCACGGCCAGCAGCGTGCCCTTCTGGGCCGGATGCGCGAACAGGCCGACGCGGTCCTGCTGCTCCTTGCGGTCGCCGATGTGCTGCGCGGTACAGGTTTCGATGGTGAAGGCCATGGGCCGATTATAAGAGTCTGTTCCGAATATGCGCGCGACCGCGCCGTCCGCGCATTCGGCGCGCTCAGGCCGGCCGGGGGGCGTCGCCGGAGTTGAAGACGCGCCGCGCCGCCTCGACGAGAATCTGCACCTGCTGGGGTGTCAGCTGGGGAAAGCGCTCGTGCAGGGCGCGGAAGGCGAGATGCTCGTGGCTGTGCCCCGCCCACTGGTTCTTCGGGTCGAAGAAGGGTTCGAGCACTTCGTAGGCATCCAGGAATATCTGGCGGATTTCCACGTTCACCCGCCGCTCGTCCGCTGTCGCGCCGCCGTTCTCGTCCATCCCGTTCTCCCTGGGTTCATGCCCCGGCCCGGTCGAGGAAGCTGTTGCTGATCAGGTCGTAGTAGTCCTTCTCGTCCTCGGGACCGAAGCCGATCTCGGTCAGCACCCGGGTGCCGATCCTGCCCCACAGCGGATCGTCCACGTGATGCAGCATGTGGTAGAAGTGCGCGGCGAGTTGGATGATCGCCACCAGCGTCACGGAGGCGCCGACGGTGTTCTCCTCGGGCAGATCGTGGTGGTAGCGGATGGCGTCGCAGACGAAATCGGGCAGGCCCCAGTGGCGCGCCACCAGATAGCCCACCGAGCAGTGGTCCACCTTGAACTTGGCGTCCTCCTCGGACAGGTTCGGCCAGCAGGTGGCATTGTCCAGCTGCAGGGCGGCGCAATAGCGGGGAAAGCGCAGCATCAGCACCGGCACGCCGCATTCGTGGAAGATGCCGGCGAGGTAGGCCTGGTCGGGGAAGACGTTGCAGACCGAGACGCGGTCCTCGGCGATGATCGCCGCCATCTGCGCGATCTCGTGGGCGCGGTTCCAGAACACCTCGAAGGCACGCCGCGTCTTGTCGCCGATGGTCGCGGACAGGGCGGCCGCCTGCACCAGGTTGAACACCTGCTTGATGCCGACCACCATGAGGATCTGTTCGAGGGAATCGATCTTCTTGCCGCGCGAGAAGGCCGGCGAGCGCGCCAGACGGAACAGCAGCGCGACGATGCCCGGGTCCTGGCCGATCACCCTGGCGACCGAGCGCATCTCGTAATCGTCGGAAACCAGCAGCTTCTGCAACTCCACCAGCACCCGCGGCTGCGGCGGAATCTTCACACCCTGCTTCGCCAGGCGCTCCAGCGCTTCTTTTTCATTGAACTGCATCAAAACTCCCTAGGACTGCAACCGCTCGTCCAGCCATTCTATCCAATGCTTTAGGGGTATACCGGTAGCAGATTGCAAATGTGCGATGCAGCCGATGTTCGCGCTGGCGATGCCCGCCGGTCCGCCGGCGGTCAGCGCGGCGATCTTGTTGTCGCGCAGGCGCAGGGACAGCTCGGGCTGGAGGATCGAATAGGTGCCCGCAGAGCCGCAGCAGAGATGGGCGTCGGCCACCGGCGTCAGCTCGAAGCCGGCCGCCGTCAGCAGCGCCTCGACGCCGCCGCGCAGCTTGAGGCCGTGCTGCAGGGTGCAGGGCGCGTGGAAGGCCAGCCGCACGCTTTCGCACCGTGCCGCGAGCGCCGGGTTTTCGAGGAGCTTCAGCAGGGCATCCTGCTCGGCCGCCACCACCTCGCTGACGTCGCGCGCCAGGGCGGCGATGCGCGCCGCCTTGTCCGCGTAGGCCGGATCGTCCTGCAGCAGGTGGCCGTAGTCCTTGACCTGCACGCCGCAGCCGGAGGCCGTGATCACCACCGCCTCGGCGCCCGCCGCGATATGCGGCCACCAGGCGTCGATGTTGCGCCGCGCGTCCTGCCGCGCGCCTTCCGCGTCGTTGAGGTGCAGCCGGACCGCGCCGCAGCAGCCCGCGCCGGGCGCCTCACAAAGGTCGATGCCGAGCCGTGCCAGCACGCGCCGCGTCGCGCCGTTGATGTTCGGGTACATGGCAGGCTGGGCGCAGCCGGCGAGCGCGAGCATCTTGCGCGGCAGGGTCGCCGGCGCCGCGGCCGGCAGGGTGCCGGCGGAGGTCAGCGGCGGCACCTTGGCCTTGAGCGCGCCGGGCAGCAGGGGGCGCACCAGCTGGCCCAGCTTCATCGCGATGCCGAACAGGGTCGTGCGCGGCAGCGCCTCGCGCAGGGCCGTGCGCAGCAGGCCGTCGATGCCCTTCCGCGGCACGCGCGCCTCGACGATCTCGCGGCCGATGTCGAGCAGGCGCGAGTACTGCACGCCCGACGGGCAGGTGGATTCGCAGGAACGGCAGGTCAGGCAGCGGTCGAGGTGCAGGCGGGTCTTTTCCGTCGGCACGGCGCCTTCGAGCACCTGCTTGATGAGGTAGATGCGGCCGCGCGGCCCGTCGAGCTCGTCGCCGAGCAGCTGGTAGGTCGGGCAGGTGGCGGTGCAGAAGCCGCAGTGCACGCACTTGCGCAGGATGGCCTCGGCCTCCCGGCCGGCGCGCGTGTCGCGGATGAAATCGGCGAGATGCGTCTCCATGCTCAGATTTCCTTGTAGAGACGGCCGGGGTTGAGGATGCCGCGCGGGTCGAAGGCGGCCTTGAGGCGGCGCTGCAGCGCCGCGAGCGGCTCGGGCAGCGGCGCGAAGGCGCCGGCTGCCGCCTTGAGTTCGGCGGGGGCGCGGTAGAGCGCCGCGCTGCCGCCGACGGCGGCCGCCGCCGCGCGCACGGTCGTGGCGGGCGCGTCCGTGCGCAGCCAGCGCTGCGCGCCGCCCCACTCGATCAGCGTCGCCCCGGGCAGGTCGATGACGGGCGCCACCGAGGGCACCGAGAGGCGCCACAGCGGGGCGTCGCCGGCGAAGAAGGTCGTCCTCTGGTCGCGCAGCTCGTCCCAGAAGGCGCCCGCATCCACCGTCCCATCGGCGCCGAGTTTTTGCTGCGCCGCCTCGACCGCCGCGCGCGCGCCGGCGAGGCGCAGCGTCAGCACGCCCGCATCCCACGCGCTGGCGACGATGGGCAGCGGCTGGCCGGCCCAGCGGTTGAGCTTGTCGAGGGCAGCGGCCTGCTTGAGCTCGAAGCGCAGCGTCGCCTCGGCGGCGGGCCTGGGCAGCACCTTGAGGGAAACGTCGAGGATCAGCCCCAGCGTGCCGAGGCTGCCGGCGATCAGGCGCGAGACGTCGTAGCCGGCGACGTTCTTCATCACCTGGCCGCCGAAGACGAGCTCGCGCGCCGCGCCGTCGACCAGCCGCACGCCGAGCACGTAGTCGCGCACGCTGCCGGCGCTGGCGCGGCGCGGGCCGGAGAGGCCGGCGGCGACCACCCCGCCGATGGTGCTGTCAGGCGCGAAGCGCGGCGGCTCGAAGGGCAGGTACTGGCCCTGCGCGGCGAGCGCCGCCTCGATCTCGGCGAGCTGCGTGCCGCCGCGCGCGGTGACGAACAGCTCGGTGGGCTCGTAGGCGACGATGCCCGTGTGGCCCCGCGTGTCGAGGACCTCGCCCTGCGGCGCGTTGCCGTAGAAGTCCTTGCTGCCGGCGCCGCGGATGCACAGCGGCGAACTTGCGGCGCGGATGCGCTCGATCAGTTGTGCGGAAATATCGCTCATGCCGCCCTCCCCTCTCCATGCCCGGCGCTGCCGGTCAGGCGGTATTCGGAACAGCGGCGCGGCGTCGGCACCGCCTTGCCCGGGTTGAGCAGGCCCTGCGGATCGAAGGCGGCCTTGAGGGCATGGAAGGCGTCCAGCTCCTCGGGAGAGAACTGCACGCACATCTGGCCGACCTTCTCGATGCCGACGCCGTGCTCGCCGGTAATGGTGCCGCCGACATCGACGGACAGCTCCAGGATGCGCGAACCGAACTCGGTGGCGCGCTCCAGCTCGCCGGGCTTGTTCGCGTCGAACATGATGAGCGGATGCAGGTTGCCGTCGCCGGCATGGAAGACGTTGGCGCAGCGCAGGTCGTACTGCCGCGCCAGTTCGGCGATGCGGATCAGCACGTGGGCGAGGTGCTTCCTCGGAATCGTGCCGTCCATGCACAGGTAGTCCGGCGTGATGCGGCCGACGGCCGGAAAGGCGGCCTTGCGGCCGGCCCAGAACTTGAGGCGCTCGGCCTCGCTTTGCGAGACGCGCAGCTCGCGCGCGCCGGCACCTTCGAGCACCGCCTTCATCGCGGCGATCTCCTCTTCCACCTCCTCGGGCGTGCCGTCGGATTCGGCGAGCAGGATCGCCTCGGCGTCGAGGTCGTAGCCGGCATGCACGAAGTCCTCGACGGCGCGCGTCGCCGGCTTGTCCATCATCTCCAGCCCGGCGGGGATGATGCCGGCGGCGATGATGGCGGCCACCGCGTTGCCGGCCTTGGTCATGTCGTCGAAGGAGGCCATCACCACCTTCGCCACCTGGGGCTTGGGAGTGAGCTTCACCGTGGCTTCGAGCACCACGCCGAGCATGCCCTCCGAGCCGATCATCAGGGCCAGCAGGTCGTAGCCGGGCGAATCGAGCCCCTCCGAGCCGATCTCCACCACCGTGCCGTCGATCAGCGCCACGCGCACGCGCAGCACGTTGTGCACCGTCAGGCCGTACTTCAGGCAGTGCACGCCGCCGGAATTCTCGGCGACGTTGCCGCCGATGGTGCAGGCGATCTGGCTGGAGGGATCGGGCGCGTAGTAGAGGGCGTAGGGCGCCACCGCCTCCGAGATGGCGAGGTTGCGCACGCCCGGCTGCACGCGCGCCGTGCGCGCCACCGGGTCGATGTCGAGGATGCGCATGAACTTCGCCAGCGACAGCACGACGCCGTGCCGGACCGGCGTGGCGCCGCCCGACAGCCCGGTGCCGGCGCCGCGCGCCACCACCGGCACGCGCAGTTCATGGCAGAGCTTGAGCACGGCGACGACCTGGTCCTCGGTCGTCGGCAGCGCCACCAGCAGCGGCAGCTGGCGGTAGGCAGTGAGGCCGTCGCACTCGTAGGGGACGAGGTCCTCCTGCTCGACCAGCAGGGAGTCGGTCGCCAGGATGCGGCGCAGGCCGGCGATCAGGCGCGCGATCTCGCCTTCGCCGAGTTGCCGGAATTCTTCGAGTGAGCCCATGTTTCCTCCAGCCCGTATCGTACTGTCTGCGCCGGCCGGCGGCCATGCGGGTTAACGCGGATTTCCCTCTATGAAAATCGCCCGGAAATCGTTCACGTTGGTGCGCGTCGGCCCGGTGACGACGAGGTCGTTCAGCGCGGCGAAGAAGCCGTAGCCGTCGTTGTCGGCCAGCCGCGCCTTGGCATCGATGCCCGCGGCGCGGGCACGTGCCAGCGTATCGGCCGTGAGGACCGCACCG
>JANJVS010000083.1 GCA_024709955.1 Rhodocyclaceae bacterium | reverse complement strand
CTCTCCCCCCCCCTCTCCGCCATATACCCCTAAATAAAATTCTAATCTTTTCCCGTTTCTTCTTTTTTTATTCTCCCATCCTCCTCCCGGCGCCCCGCCCCCCCCCCCCCCCCCCCCCCCCCGCGACGATGCCTCAGGGTTTCTTGTGCGGCGTCTGGACGAAGACTTCGCCTTCCTTGACCAGGCCCAGTTCGTAGCGCGCGCGCTCCTCGATGGCCTCGTAGCCGCTCTTGAGGTCGCGCACCTCGGCCTCCTGGGAAGCGTTGCGGATTTCCAGCGACTGGTTCACCTCGCGCTGGGCGGCGAGCTGCCGCTCCATCTCGCGCACCCGGAGCCAGCCGCCCTTGCCGAACCACAGCGGATACTGCAGCGCGACGAGCAGGGCGACCAGCACCCAGGTGGGCCACTTCATGATGGAAGGGGCTTACTTCCTCAGGTTGTAGAACGTGGCGAGACCGGGATAGGTGACGGTATCGCCGAGATCCTCCTCGATGCGCAACAGCTGGTTGTACTTGGCGATGCGATCGGAGCGGCTGAGCGAACCCGTCTTGATCTGGCCGGCATTGAGGCCGACGGCGATGTCGGCGATGGTCGAGTCCTCGGTCTCGCCCGAACGGTGCGAGATCACGTTCGTGTAGCCGGCGCGCTTGGCCATCTCGACGGCGGCGAAGGTCTCGGTCAGCGTGCCGATCTGGTTGATCTTGATGAGGATGGCGTTGGCGACGCCCTTGCGGATGCCTTCGCGGAGAATGGCCGGGTTGGTGACGAACAGGTCGTCGCCGACGATCTGCACGCTCTTGCCGAGCTTGTCGGTGAGCAGCTTCCAGCCGTCCCAGTCGCCCTCGGCCATGCCGTCCTCGATGCTGATGATCGGGTACTTGCCGGCCAGCGTGGCGAGATAGTCGGCCATGCCGGCGGAATCCAGTTCGAGCTTTTCGGAGGCCAGCACGTATTTGCCATCCTTGTAGAACTCGGAGCTCGCGCAGTCGAGACCGAGCACCACGTCCTGGCCCGGCGTGTAGCCGGCGGCCTCGACGGCCTTGAGGATCAGCTCGATGGCCTCGTCGTTGCCGGCCACGTTCGGTGCGAAGCCGCCCTCGTCGCCGACCGTGGTCGGATAGCCCTTCTTGTCGACGAGCTTCTTGAGGTTGTGGAACACCTCGGCGCCGCAGCGCAGCGCCTCGCGGAAGCTCTTGGCGCCGACCGGCAGGATCATGAATTCCTGGATGTCGAGGTTGTTGTTGGCGTGGGCGCCGCCGTTGATGACGTTCATCATCGGCACCGGCATGCTCATCGGGCCGGAACCGCCGAAGTAGCGGTAAAGCGGCAGGCCGGCTTCCTCGGCGGCGGCCTTGGCGGTGGCCATCGAGACGGCGAGCATGGCGTTGGCGCCGAGGCGCGACTTGTTGTCGGTGCCGTCCAGCTCGATCAGCGCCTTGTCGATGAAGGCCTGTTCCTCGGCGTCGAGACCGATGATTGCCTCGGAGATCTCGGTGTTGACGTTCTCGACGGCCTGCAGCACGCCCTTGCCCAGGTAGCGGTTCTTGTCGCCGTCGCGCAGCTCGATGGCCTCGCGCGAGCCGGTGGAGGCGCCGGAGGGCACGGCGGCGCGGCCCATCACGCCGGATTCGAGCAGGACGTCGGCTTCGACGGTGGGATTGCCGCGCGAATCCAGGATTTCGCGGGCGACGACATCAACGATGGCACTCATGGAATTTTCCTTTCGAATCGAATCAATAACCGCTCACCAGCAGCATCTGGAAGTCGGACACGCCCGCCCGCGCCTCCCGCGCCGCCCTGTATTCCGGGGAGTCGTAAAACGAGCGCGCCTGATCGAGATCGGGAAACTCGACGATCACCAGACGCTCCGGATGCCACTCCCCTTCGAGAATCTCGCAGCTTGCGCCACGCACCAGATAGCGCCCGCCGAATTTTTCGACCGCCAGCTGGGCGAGCCGGCGGTATTCGTCCATCTGCCCGGGCACCTTCGCGCGGGCATCGACGACGAGATAGGCCGGCTTGCTCACATTCCACCCTTGAAACCTTGCCGCTTGATGACTGCATCGAGCGCCAGCAAGGTTTCCAGCAATTCTTCCATCTGTCCCAGCGGCCAGGCGTTCGGACCGTCGGACAGCGCTGCGGCGGGATTCGGATGGGTCTCCATGAACAGGCCGGAAACGCCGGCGGCGACGGCGGCGCGCGCCAGCACCGGCACGAATTCGCGCTGGCCGCCGGAGCTGGTGCCCTGCCCGCCCGGCAACTGCACCGAATGCGTGGCATCAAACACCACCGGGCAGCCGGTGCCGCGCATGATCGCCAGCGAGCGCATGTCGGAGACGAGGTTGTTGTAGCCGAAGGAGGCACCGCGCTCGCAGACCATGATGGTATCGGCCCCGCCGTTGGCTTCCTTGGCCTTGGCGACCACCTGCTGCATGTCGCCGGGCGCGAGGAACTGGCCCTTCTTGATGTTCACCGGCTTGCCGCTCGCCGCGCAGGCCTGGATGAAATCGGTCTGCCGGCAGAGGAAGGCCGGCGTCTGCAGCACGTCCACGACGGCCGCGACCGGGGCGATCTCCTCTTCCGTATGCACGTCGGTCAGCACCGGCACGCCGATCTGTTTCTTCACCGCCGCGAGGATGCGCAAGCCCTCCTCCATGCCGAGACCGCGGAAGGATTTCGACGAGCTGCGGTTCGCCTTGTCGTAGGAGGCCTTGAAGATGTAGGGCATGCCGAGCTTGCCGGCGATCTCCTTCATGCGGCCGGCGACGTCGAGGCAGAGCTGCTCCGATTCGGCGACGCAGGGGCCGGCGATGAGAAAGATCGGCCGGTCGAGGCCGACCGCGAAGTCGCAGAGCTTCATTGCTTATCCTGGTGCATAGCCTGGCGCCGCGCCAGCGCCGCGCGGACGAAGGCGATGAACAGCGGATGGCCGGTGCGCGGATTGGAAGTGAATTCCGGGTGGAACTGCACACCGACGAACCAGGGGTGCAGGTCGTGCGGCAGTTCCATGATCTCGGGCAGGTTCTCGGTCGGAGTGCGCGCGGCGATCACCAGCCCGGCGGCCTCAAGCTTCGGCACGTAGGCATTGTTCACCTCGTAGCGGTGGCGATGGCGTTCGTTGACCTCCTTGCCGTAGATCGCGGCCGCCAGCGTGCCCTCCTTGATCGGGCAGCATTGCGCGCCGAGGCGCATGGTGCCGCCGAGATCGGAATCGGCGCTGCGCTTCTCGATGCGTCCCTCGCGATCGGCCCACTCGGTGATCAGCGCCACCACCGGGTGCGGCGTGTCGGCGTCGAACTCGGTGCTGTTGGCGCCCTCCAGACTGGCCACGTGGCGCGCGAACTCGATGGTGGCGAGCTGCATGCCGAGGCAGATGCCGAGGTAGGGTACCTTGTGCTCGCGCGCGTAGCGGATCGCGACGATCTTGCCCTCGGTGCCGCGCTTGCCGAAGCCGCCGGGCACCAGCACGGCGTCCATGCCCTTGAGCGAGGCCGGGCCGTGCTTCTCGATCTCCTCGGAGTCGAGGTAGTGGATCTTCACCTTGCTGCGCGTGTGGATGCCGGCATGCACCAGCGCTTCCGTCAGCGACTTGTAGGATTCGGTGAGATCGACATACTTGCCGACGAAGGCGATATCCACTTGGTGTTCCGGGTGTTCGAGGGAGTCGACCAGGCTCTTCCAGATGGAAAGATTGGCGGCCTTCGCCAGGATGCCGAGCTTGTGGCAGACGATCTCGTCGAGCATCTGGTCGTGCAGCATGCCGGGAATCTTGTAGATCGAGTCGGCGTCGAGCGCCGCGATCACCGCCTCGGGCTGGACGTTGGTGAACAGCGCGATCTTGCGGCGTTCCTCGTCGGGAATCGCGCGGTCGGCGCGACATAGCAGGATGTCGGGCTGGATGCCGATCTCGCGTAGCTCCTTGACCGAGTGCTGGGTCGGCTTGGTCTTCAGCTCGCCGGCGGTCGGGATGTAGGGCAGCAGCGTGAGGTGGATGAAGCAGGAGTTCTGCTTGCCCTCCTCGATGCCCATCTGGCGGATGGCTTCGAGGAAGGGCAGCGACTCGATGTCGCCGACTGTGCCGCCGACCTCGACGATGGCGACCTCGGCGCCCTCGGCGCCGCGCTTGACGTAGAGCTTGATCTCGTCGGTGATGTGCGGGATCACTTGGACGGTCTTGCCGAGATATTCGCCGCGCCGTTCCTTCTTGATCACCGACTCGTAGATCTGGCCGGTGGTGAAGTTGTTGCGCTTGCCCATCTTGGCGCTGGTGAAGCGCTCGTAATGGCCGAGGTCGAGGTCGGTCTCGGCGCCATCCTCGGTGACGAAGACCTCGCCGTGCTGAAACGGCGACATCGTGCCGGGATCGACGTTGATGTAGGGATCGAGCTTGAGGTGGGTAACCGTGATGCCGCGGGATTCGAGGATCGCACCTAGCGACGCGGCGGCGATGCCTTTGCCCAGACTGGACACGACACCACCCGTGACGAAGACATATTTGGTCATGACTATGCCGGAGCGGGAAAGCCGAATGATAGCGGAAAGCTCGTCCGCCTAAAAGTGGCCGGATGCCGGCGACAGGGCCGCGGCGTCGAAAATCGTCCGCGGCCGGCGGGTTGCGGCCGCGGACAAAAGCCCCGGCTCAACAAGCAAAATGCCGAGCCGGAGCGGACTTGATGAAGCCGGGGCATGGCTCGGCCGTGACGGTCAATAAAGCTCGCGCCGGAAGATGATCGGCGTTTTCCGCGCGATGCCGAAGGTGGCTCCCGCCACGGGATTGCCGAATGTCCCGCTCCAGTTCCAGCGCAGCCATTCCGGCACCGTCGCCTCGACGAGCACCTTGCCGGTCAATCCGATTCCGGGCGCGGCCAGCCAGAGATTGAAGTCCCCGCCCGCCGGCGGTTCTGTATAGCGTTTTTCCACGATGGCGGTCTCGGGGCACCCTGCGCCGGAGAGCCCCGGACTGCCCACGTCCAGCACGCAGGTGGCGCCCCCCGGCCAGCCGGGCGGCAAGGTCAGCGCCAGACCGACCGCGCCTGACGGATCGGTGCCGGAACCGGTGCAATGATCATCGCCGTTGGGACGCCAGCCGGCGGTGGGGGACGACCAGTAGTCGACCTGCATTGGCAGGTTCAGATCGAACTGTTCCGGCCCGTTTGCGCTGTAGAGGCGCACACGGCCGTAATAAAACCGGCCGGCCGGCAGCGCCGGGCCGAAATCGAAGGAAACGGGCGTGGCCGCGAGACTGCCCACAATTTTCGGCGGATTGCCGCTCGCCCCGCCGGTTTCGGCGTAGTCCTCCAGCGTCATCGCCAGGGAAACCGTCGCGTCGAGCGGCGGTTGCGGCTCAGCCGGCCGGTGCAGGGCGATCCGGTCGGCGAGCGAAAAGCTCAGCGTGCCGGTGCCGGGATTTTTCTGATCGTTCGGCGTCAGCGTCGCGTTGGTCACCACCAACCGGGAGCCGTCCCATCCGGGCAATGCACCGGTCGAGGCGTAGGTGTAGGCGGTCTTCAACTGAGTCGTGGCGCCCGCGTCGCGGCGCAATATCCGGCAGCTCTGCGCGGGCGCGTCGCAGAGTTGTTCGGCCGGGGGAGCGGCCGGCAAGTCGGTCTTCAGCGACCACAAGCCGCCCGTCGGGCGAAAGTTGGCCGTCGTGCCGCCGGCGGCGTTGCGCGCGACGACCGTGAGCGTTGGGGCGATGGCGTGGCCGAACGGCTGGCCGAGATAGGTGAAGATGCGCGGCGTGCAACTGCCGGCGCCCGCCGTGCGCAGTTCCGGCGCATTGGTCAATTGCAGTCCGAAGTCGGCCGGCACGAAACGTCCAACCGGCGCGGCATTGGAATAAATGGAACGGTCGGCGATTTTTTGCCAGTCCTTGGCATCCACGTCCGTGAATGTCTGATCCACCAGCCGCAGGGTAATGCTGCCGGCCTCGGCATAGCTCGCCGCGTTGCCGACCATCACCCCGTCGCCGCCCGACCAGCTTCCCAGGGCGATGGCGCCGAGGACGCCGCCCACCGGCAGCAGCACGGCGGTCTGGGCCGTGTCGATCGTCGGAGAGCCCGCATAGCCCGCCACCGTGCCGTTGGCCGGGTTCTTCGCCGTGACGGTGAGCGTGAACGGATGGCCGGCGCCATGTACCGCGCCACCGGCCGCGACGACATTGTTCAGCGCGCGCGCGGTACCCGGCGTCGTCCAGTCGCCGTCGCTGGCGGCGAGTTCCAGGGTCGCGGGCCGGATCGCGAAGTTGTCGTTCGAACAGCCATACGGCGCCGTGTCGATCCGAATCCGCAGGTGCCGATAGGCGGCCGCCACGGTGGGGTCGAAGGGGGCGGAAACGCCGGCGTTGAGGGTGACGGTACCGAGTGACTGGAGCGGCACCCAGGACGGACTGCACCCCTGACCGTCGGGGGGAGAAGAATTGTCGCTGGCATCCATCAGGCTGAGCGCGACGTTGCCGGAAAAGCCGGTATCGATGACCGTCTTGTTGCCGGAAACCTTGAGCGCCACGACGCGCAGCGCGCCGCTGCTGACGGAAAACGGCACATCGGCGAGCTTCGTGACGATGTCGCCGGCAATCGCGCCCGCTTTCGCGCTCGCGTCGAAGACGTTGAAACGCACCGTCTGGGCGGCCGCCGGCAGGCTGACCGCGCATAGCAGAGGCACGAACCACCGGTATTTCGGCGGGCCATTCACGAGGCGGGACGCTCCAGCAGCGTGCGCAAGCTGCGCTCGATGTACTGGCCACCGCCGGAAACCACTCCCGGGCAGGCAGGACCTGCCGCCGCCGGGGCACAGGCGGTGGCGGTGATTCGGTATAGCGCGCCGAGCCCGACCTCGGTCGAGCTGCCAGCGGCCAACTCGGTGCAATTGACCGTCACGGCCCAGCCATCGATCGTCAGGTCGGTGTCGATTCCCGGGGCTACGCCGCAGGGCCAGGGGGCGGGCATCTGCAGAATGCGCAGCGCGGCCCACTCGGTTGCGGCCCGCGCGGCCTGATAGGCGCGCGCGCCCTGCTCGTCGAGCGCCTTGCCCAGCTGGGTGAGCGTCGTCAGCGAGGTCACGGCGGCGGCGAGGCCGGCCAGCACCACCAGGATGAAGATCGCCATGACCATGCCGAGGCCGCGCTGGCGCGCCGGCGAGCGGGAATCAGGGGGTGTTGTCGACATGGATCTCGTTTTGTTGCATCAGGGTTTCGCCGCCGCTGGCGAGGCCCAGCGTAAAGAGTATCAGGCCGTCGGCCGACCGGTAGGTGAAGGCACAGGCCGCGACGCCATCGGCGAATACCGGCGCGTCCGCCGGTATCGCCGGGCAGGCGACCGGCCGGCTGGCCGGAATGCCGGCAACGGAAAAGCGGTGGAGCCGAGTGCCGGCGCAGGCGAAGACATCGAGCCGATCGGGCACCAGATGGAAATAACTGCCCGGCGAGGGCACGGGAAACTTGGTCGACTTGTCGAGGCGGATCCAGTTGGCGGTCGACTGGCTGGTGAGCGCCGCCCGGTTTTCTCCGGCATAGACGTCCAATGCGCCGAGGCCGGTGTTGTAGATGACGACCTGCACGTTCGGCGACGGCGGCTGGCCGTCGTGGGCGAGCACGTCGAAGCTGTTGTCCGACTTGTTGAACTCCAAGGGATCGCCGAGCCCGGCATCGTTCTTCTCGACGCGGTAGCGGCCGCCGCCGACCGCCGGCACGAAGAGCACGCAGCTCGTCGTCGGGCTGACGATGCTGTTGGGCAGGGCGGATTTCAGTTCGCGATCGATGCGCCGCGCCACGACATCCGCGCCTTCCGCCATGATCGCGCGCCGGTTGGTCTCGAAGTAGCTGTCGCGCGCCGGTTTCATGAACCCGGCGATCGACGCGCCGATGACGCCGATGATGACGATGGACGTCACCATCTCGATCAGGGTGAAGCCCCTCAGGCGCGGTCGTAACATGTCCGGTAGCCCGAGAGCGAGAGCGTTTCGGTGCCATGGCCGACGGTCACGGTGATGCGTTTGATCGGGGCAACCGTGGAACTGCCGCAGGGAATCGCAGCGCCGCCGACGCCGCCGATCTGTGCGCCGTCCTCGATCTCGACCGCGTCGATATCGTAACTTTCCAGTCCGGCCGCCGCCGTGCCGTCGATGCGGTAGATGCCCACGGTGGCGTAGCCGTGATAGTCCGAGACGTCGTTGTAATTGCGCCGGTCGGCGATGCGGTTGGCTTCGGTATCGTTGCGGCAGGAGGGTACCGTCGTCGGGGTGCAATCGCCATAAGGATCGTCGTAGGCCTTTGCCAGTATCTCCGCGAGCATGCCCTCGGCAATCGACAGCATTTGCTTGCGCACCATTGGATCGGCGCTGCTTTGCACCGCCATGTTCATCGCCAGCAACGCGCCGACCAGGCCGACCGAGATGATGACGATGACCACCTCGAGCTCGATCAGGGTGAAACCGCGCGCGCGCCGCATCAGTGCACCAGCCCCGTCCAAGGCTCCACCACGAGAGACTGAGTGCCGATCGATATCCGCTGGCGGCTGGTCAGCGGGATGCGCGCCATCGACTGCGGCTCGCCGAGCGGGCTGAAGACGATCGTCAGGATACCGACGCCGGTTGTCAGATCGACATCGCGGGGTGCCACCAGGGAGTCGCCCGTGGGCAGGCGCAGGTGCGTGCTCGCGCAATCGACATTGCCGCCCGGCGTTTCCGGCAGCAAGTTGGCGTCGATGAACAGTTCGATCTTGCCGCTCCCCAGCGCCCCAGGCGTCAGAACCGCGCAAACGTAGCGCCGTCCCGCCACCGCCGACTTTCTTGCGTAATCGATTGCCGAGCGCAGGGAGTCGTGAAAGGCGCGCTCGCTGAATTCCTTCGTATTCTGAATGCGCGGGATCGCCACGACGGAAACGATACCGATCAGCACGATCACCGTGATCAGTTCGATCGCGGTAAATCCCCGCCCTCCCATCTTCCTGAAGGTCGGCGTCTTGCACGATGCACGTTGCTGGTGTGTAGCCATGCCGGGATTATTGAGCAGAACAATGCGCAGCCCCATCACTACAAATAGCGGAAGCCACTGTCATCCAGCCGATTCCACAGCAGAATCAACCAGTTGCCAGCGAGCATATTTTCTTGTGCAGCACCGCTGCATGCCGCCTACGGCCCCAATAAGCTATCCGCGCAACGAATAGAAGCAGAACTGGCGCGGACAGAAAGAGCGAGCCCCATCGCAACCGCCGACATCCCGGCTACCCCGCCTAGCTTCTTCAACCGCGGGAAAATTCATGCGCCGGCCATTGGGCTGAAGCTACCCACGGCCCATGAACGGGGATAGCTAATGCGCCCGTGCCCGAATCTCCGGCCAAGCCTTGTTGAGGTAATAGCCCATCGACCAGAGGGTCAGCAGCGCCGCGAGCCAGAGCAGCCCCTCGCCAAGTCCGGCCACCGGCAAGACGCCGAGTGGGTCGTGATAGAGCAGCAGCGGAATGGCGATCATCTGTGCCGTGGTCTTGAGCTTGCCGATGAATGAAACCGCGACGCTCTTCGCCGCGCCGATCTTGGCCATCCATTCGCGCAGCGCGGAGATGGCGATCTCGCGGCCGATGATGATGAAGGCGAGCACCGCGTCGGCGCGGCCGAGCTGTACCAGCACGACCAGGGCGGCGGCGACCATGAGCTTGTCGGCCACCGGATCGAGGAAGGCGCCGAAGGACGAGGTCTGACCGAGCTTCCTGGCCAGCCAGCCGTCGAACCAGTCGGTGACGGCGGCGACGAGGAAGATGGCGGTGGCGACGACGTTGTGCCAGTGCGGCGACAACCAGCTGGACGGCAGGTAGAACACGCCGACGAACAGCGGAATGAGGACGATGCGCGCCCAGGTGAGGGTGTTGGGAAGATTGAAGAACATCAGTGCAGCTGCTTGTAGATGGCTTCGGCGAGGGTACGGCTGATGCCGTCCACGCGGCAGAGATCCTCGACGGTCGCCGCCTTCACGCCGTCGAGGCCGCCGAACTGGGCAAGCAGCTTGCGGCGCCGCGTCGGTCCGACGCCGGCGACATCCTCCAGAGCCGAGCGGCCGCGCGCCTTGGCGCGCCGCGCGCGATGGCCGACGATGGCGAAGCGGTGCGCCTCGTCGCGGATTTCCTGAATGAGGTGGAAGCCGGCATTGTCCATGGCCAATTCTAGCGGCTGGGCGCGGCCGTGGACGAAGAGAGTTTCCAGGCCGGGCTTGCGTTCCTCGCCCTTGGCCACGCCGATGCTCGCCAGATGATCGAGGCCAAGCTCGGCGAACACCTCGCGGGCGACGCCGTGCTGGCCCTTGCCGCCGTCGATCAGCACGAGATCCGGCGCGGCGGTTTCGCCGGTCGCCACCTTCTCGTAGCGGCGCGTCAGCGCCTGGCGCATCGCCGCATAGTCGTCGCCGGGCGTAATGCTCTCGATGTTGAAGCGACGGTAGTCGCCCTTCTTCATCGCGCCATCGACGCAGACCACGCAGGAGGCCACCGTGCCCTCGCCCATGGTGTGGCTGATGTCGAAGCACTCGATGCGGCGCGGCGCCTCGGCCAGATCGAGGGCCGCGCGCAGCGCCTCCAGCCGGCCGCTGGCGCGCCCCTTGGCCTGGCGCCGCGCGGCGACGGCGAGGCGCGCGTTGTTGAGCGCCATCTCCAGCCAGGCGCGCTCCATCTCGTTGCGCGCCTGGCCGCCATGGAGCAACTCCGGCAGCTCGTCGAGGGGCCAAGGATCGAGGATCAGGCGCGGCGGCGGTTCCTGGTCGGCGTAGTGCTGGTCGAGGAAGGCGGCCAAGCCTTCGGCCGCCTCTTCCGCCGCGACGCCGGCCTGGGGAAAGTAGGCGCGGTCGCCGAGATGCAGACCGCCGCGCACCATGGCGAGATTGACGCAGAGCTCGCCATGCTCGACCACCGCGACGACGATATCCACATCGGCCTCCCGCGTCGAACTGACGTACTGGCGGTGCAGCACCCCCTGCAGGGCGCGGATCTGGTCGCGCAGCGCCGCCGCCTGCTCGAAGCGCAGGGCGGCCGCCTCCCGCTCCATGCGCGCCGAAAGATCGTCGATCACCTCGGAATGGCGGCCGCGCAGGAAGAGCTCGGCCATGCGCACGTCGGCCGCGTATTCCTCCGCCGAGACCAGGCCGACGCAGGGCGCCTTGCAGCGCTTGATCTGGTGCATCAGGCAGGGCCGCGAGCGGTGGGCGAACACCGCGTCCTCGCAGGTGCGCAGCAGGAAAGTCTTCTGGATCAGCTGGATGCCCTCGCGCACGGCCAGGCCGCTCGGGAAGGGGCCGAAGTAGCGGGTCTTTTTGTCGGGAGAAACTCGCCGGGCCGCCCCAAGAGTTTCTCCGCCCCCCGGGGGGAGAGCGCCGCGTTGCGGCGCTTTCGGGGGGGGACTGGTTGCACCACGGTGGAAGAAGAGGCGCGGAAACTTGCCGCCCGACAGCGCGATATAGGGATAGGACTTGTCGTCGCGGAACAGGATGTTGTACTTCGGCGCGAGCTTCTTGATCAGCGTGTTTTCGAGGATCAGCGCCTCGGCCTCGGAACGCGTCGCCGTCGTCTCCATGGCCGCCACCTGCCGCAGCATCAGCGCGATGCGCGGGCTGTGGCCGGTCTTCTGGAAATAGGAGGAAACTCGCTTCTTGAGGTTCTTCGCCTTGCCGACGTAGAGCACCGCGCCGTCGGCACCGAGCATGCGATAGACGCCCGGCGCCTCGGTGAGCGTGGCGAGAAAGCCCTGGCTGTCGAAGCCTGTGTCAGTCGAGTTCGGCGCGGATGCTGCGGAAGACATCGTGAAAACCGGCGCTGGTGAGACGGTGCGTCTGGGTGTTGTAGCGGCTGCAATGGTAGCTGTCGATCAGCACCCGCCCGTCGGGCAGCGCATGCCGCGCGCCGTGGGCGAAGGCCAGCGCCGACTGCTTGAGGCCGAGGGCCATCAGCACCGCCTTGTGGGCCACGAGGCCGAGGGCGAGGATCACGCGCGCCTCCGGGGAGGACGCCAGCTCGGCGGCGAGGAAGCGGTTGCAGGTCCGGATCTCGCCGGTTTCCGGCTTATTCTCCGGCGGCAGGCATTTGACGGCGTTGGTGATGCGGCAGTCGGTCAATTCCAGCCCGTCGTCCGCCGCCATCGACACGGGCCGCGAGCCAAAGCCGAAGGCGTGCAGGGTCTCGTAGAGCAGGATGCCGGCGTAGTCGCCGGTGAAGGGCCGGCCGGAACGATTGGCGCCATGCATGCCCGGCGCGAGACCGACGATCAGCAGGCGGGCCTTGGGGTCGCCGAAGGGCGCGACCGGACGGGCGTGGTAGTCGGGGTGTTTTTCCCGCACGTCGGCGAGGAATCCGGCGAGGCGGGGACAGGCGGTGCAGTCGAGAAGCGTGGTCATTCGGCTAGGATACCGGCTCCATGAAAACCGACCAACTCCGCTGTGACATTTTCTGCGCCGTCATCGACAACCTCGGCGACGCCGGCGTCTGCTGGCGCCTCGCCCGCCAGCTCGCCCTCGAACACGGCTGGCAGGTGCGGCTGTGGATCGACGATCCCGCGCCCCTGGGCCTGCTGGCGCCAGACCGGGCGGATGTACCGGTCGAGCTCTGCCACTGGGCAGGCGACTTCGCCGGTGTCGTGCCGGCGCAGGTGGTCGTCGAGGCCTTCGCCTGCGAGCTGCCGCCCGACTATCTCGCCGCCATGGCCCTCCTCCCCAAGCCGCCGGTCTGGCTCAACCTCGAATATCTCTCGGCGGAAGACTGGGTCGCCGACTGCCATGGCCTGCCCTCGCCCCACCCGCGCCTGCCGCTGACCAAGCACTTCTTCTTCCCCGGCTTCACGCCCAGCACCGGCGGTCTGCTGCGCGAACGCGATTTCACCGTGCCGCCAGCGCCGAGATTTGAGGAAGCGCTGACCGTTTCGCTGTTCTGCTACGCAAATCCCGCCCTGCCCGACCTGCTCGCCTGCTGGCGCGACGGCGGAGAGGAGATCGTCTGCCGCATCGCCGCCGGCCTGCCCCAGACGCAGATCGCCGCCTGGCTCGGCGCGGATTTCGCGCCCGGCAGCCGGGTCCGCCGGGGCCGGTTGACGCTGGAGGCCCTACCCTTCGTGCCCCAAAGCGACTACGACGCCATCCTGGCCGGCTGCCAGCTCAACTTCGTGCGCGGCGAGGATTCGCTGGTGCGCGCCCAGTGGGCCGAGCGGCCCTTCGTCTGGCAGGCCTATCCGCAGACCGAAGACAGCCACCACGCCAAGCTGGCCGCCCTGCTCGACCTCTACTGCGCCGGTCGGCCCGAATTCGCGCCGCTGCGCACCTTCTGGCAGGCGTGGAACATGGGCGGCGATGTCGCCGCCGCCTGGCCGGACCTGCGTGCCGCCCTGCCCGCCATCGCCGCCGCGGCGCCGGCCTGGGCGGCGCGTATCGCCGCCCACGGCGACTTGGCGACGAATCTGGCCAAGTTCTGCACTTCGCGGCTATAATTCTCGGCTTTTATTTTTCCCGCCAGGCAAGCCCCTCATGAAAACCGCCCAAGAACTCCGCTCCGGCAACGTCATCATGGTTGACGGCGCCCCCCTCGTCGTCACCAAGAACGAGTACAACAAGTCCGGCCGCAACGCCGCCGTCGTCAAGTTCAAGTTCAAGAACCTGCTGACCGGCACCCCCTCCGAGGCCGTCTACAAGGCCGACGACAAGTTCGAACAGGTGATTCCCGACCGCAAGGAATGCACCTACTCCTACTTCGCCGACCCGATGTACGTCTTCATGGACGCCGACTACAACCAGTACGAAGTCGAGGCCGAGAACATGGAAGACGCCATCCCCTACATCGAGGACGGCATGCAGGTCGAGGTGGTCTTCTACGAAGGCAAGGCGATTTCCGTGGAAATGCCCAACAGCGTGGTGCGCGAGGTCGAATACACCGAGCCCGCCGTCAAGGGCGACACCTCCGGCAAGGTCCTCAAGCCCGCCAAGATCAAGCCCTCCGGCCTGGAAGTCATGGTGCCGATCTTCGTCGTCACCGGCGACAAGATCGAAATCGACACCCGCACCGGCGAGTACAAGAACCGCGTCAAGTAAGCTGCTGTTCTCACGTAAAAAAGGACAGCTGCGGCTGTCCTTTTTTGTTGTCTGCCGTTCCGTCCAAGCCTTCAGGTCATCATCTCGATCACCCACCGGGTGACCTTGCCGGTGGCGTCGGCGCACTTGTGGCCGCGCGCCTCGTTGAAGGCCTGGTACTGGTCGGTCTGCCACATGTCGTAGGTCTGCCCGGTGAACTGTTTCTGCAGTTCCGTGCAGGTCACGCCGCCGAACTCGGCGCGGAAGCGCTCGACCAGCGCCTTGCACTTCTTGAAGTTGTTGATGCAGCGGCCCTTGTCGAGCTTGTCGCGGTCGCGGCCATATTTCGCCGACAGCGCGACCAGTCCGCCGGTCAACGCGCCGCAGGTGCCGTCGGCCATCAGGCCGCCGCCGCCGGCCAGGCCATGCACGGCCTTGATCGTCGCGTCGTCGATGCCGCCGACCAGCTCCTGGACCGTGGCGAGGACGCATTGCGGGCAGGCCCCGTAATCGAACTCATATTTGGCCGCCTTTTCATAGGCCTGTTGCAGCAGGACATCTTTCTCTTCCGCGTTCATATCCGCCTCACAGAATTTCATCAAACGCTAATATTCTGAACGGGAACGCGCGGCGGCTTGTTGATCTACCTCAACCCACCGTCCCGTCACAGCCGACTTTGCAGGCTCAGGGATTGCCCGGCGCCGGTAGCTTGCCGGCGAGGCGGCGAATCACCGACTGGCCGGCCTGCCATGCCACGTCGTTCTCCAGTTCGGCGCGCGCGCGGGCCGGCTGACGAGGCAGCAGGCGCGCGATCCTGGCGGCGCGCCCGGGATCGGGCCGCGGCTGCCAGCTCATCAGCACCTCGCCGACCGCATCGGGTGCGTTGCAGACCAGCAGCATGTCACAGCCCGCATCCCAGGCAGCCCGCACGCGCTCGACGATGCCGCCGGCGACGCTCGCGCCCTCCATCGACAAGTCGTCGCTGAAGATCACGCCGTCGAAGCCGAACTCGTCGCGCAGCTTGCCGATCCAGACGGGAGAAAAACCCGCGGACCTGTTGTCCACCTGCGGGTAGATGACATGGGCCGGCATCACCGCATCGAGCTTCAGGGTCCGGAACGGCAGGAGATCGGCCTCGATTTCGGCGAGCGGACGCTCGTCCACTGGAATCGCCACGTGCGAATCGGCCGAAACCCAGCCGTGGCCGGGGAAATGCTTGCCGCAACAGGCCATGCCGGCATCGCGCATGCCGGCGATCAGTCCGCCGGCGAGCTGGATCACCGCCTGGGGATCACCATGGAAGGCCCGGTCGCCGATGACGCCGCTGCGCCCCCAGTCGAGGTCGAGCACCGGAGCGAAGGACAGGTCGACGCCGCAGGCACGCAGCTCGCCCGCGAGCACATAGCCGAGCATGCGCGCCGACTCGACGGCCGCCCGCGGACTACCGTCCCACCACTCGCCGAGCCGGCGCATCGCCGGCAGCAGGGAGAATCCGGGACGGAAGCGCTGCACGCGCCCCCCCTCGTGATCGACGGCGATCGGCAGCGCCGGCGTGCGCAAGGCGTGGATTTCCGCGCACAGTGCCGCCAACTGCTCCGGCAATTCGTAGTTGCGGGTGAACAGGATGACGCCGCCGACCAGCGGATGGGTCAGGCGTGCGCGGTCGAGATCGGTCAGCGCCTTGCCGGCGATGTCGATCATCAGGGGACCATGGCTCACGGTTTCAACTCCGGAATTTTTTCAATGACGACGAAGGCCAGCGCCTGCTCGGCTTCGTCGCTGAGGGACAGATGGGCGACGAGGCCGCGGGCGGCGATCCAGTCGGCCAGCTCTGCGGCGTAGCCGAAGCCCGGCTTGCCGAGCTCGTCGTGGGTCACGGCGATCGCGGGCAGCAGCACGGGCGCGCGGATGCCCGTGCCGAGCGCCTTGCCGAGGGCCTCCTTCGCCGCGAAGCGCTTGGCGAGGAAGCGCGCCGGATCGGCGCTGGCGCGGCAACCATCACGCTCTTCAGGCGCCAGCAGTTTTTCCAGCGCCCGCTCGCCGTGACGCTGCCAGAGCGCGCGCATGCGCCCGATGGCGACCAGGTCGGTGCCGACGCCGTGGATCATCAGGCGGCGTTGCGGATCAGCCGCTTCATTTCGCGCACCGCCGCGCGCAGGCCGACGAAGACCGCGCGGCTGACGATGGCGTGGCCGATGTGCAGCTCGCGCACGCCGGGCAGCGCGGCGATCGGCTGGACGTTGTGGTAGTTGAGCGCATGGCCGGCGTTGAAGCGCATGCCGAGGGACTGGATCGCCGCGCCGGCATTGGCGATGCGCGTCAGTTCGGCCTGGGCCGGGCCGCTCTCGATGTCGCGCCCGGCGGCATGGAAGGCATGGGCATAGGGGCCGGTGTGGATCTCGCAGGCGCGCGCGCCAACGCGGGCGGCGGCCTCGACCTGCCTGGGGTCGGCGTCGATGAACAGGCTCACGTAAATGCCGGCGTCGCTCATGCGCCGCAGCACCTCCTTGAGGCGGGCCTCCTGGGCGACGACGTCGAGGCCGCCTTCCGTGGTCACCTCGTGACGGCCCTCGGGCACCAGCGTCGCCATTTCCGGCTTGAGGCGGCAGGCGATCCCCACCATCTCGTCGGTGGCGGCCATTTCCAGATTGAGCTTGGCCTGCACGCTGGCGCGCAGCAGTTCGACGTCGCGATCGACGATGTGGCGGCGATCCTCGCGCAGGTGCACGGTGATGCAGTCCGCCCCGCCGAGCTCGGCTTCGGCCGCTGCCCAGACCGGATCCGGTTCGTAGGTCCGGCGCGCCTGGCGCAGCGTCGCCACGTGGTCGATATTCACACCCAGATCAATCATTTTTCGTTTCCTTTTCAGACATCCTGCAATTCGATGAACACGCGCCGCGTCTGCAACGGCTGGCCATTGAGGTAATGCGTGAGCAGATGGCGCATCAGGAGCTTGCTCTCCGTCGCCGTGCGCGGATCGGCGTAGTCGTCGCGGGCGAGATCGAGCAGCGTCTTGCCGGCGAACGCCGTTTCGCCGCTCCCCTCCTCGACGGGCACCGCGCCCTGCTCGATGCGGTAATGGTAACGCCGCGCGGCATCGACTACGCGCCCGGCGACGTCGTGCTCCAGCGACAGCGCGTAGCCGAGCTCCTTGAGCAGGGACTTCTCGAAGCGCCGCAGTTCGGCCGCGTCGCTGGCGCCGCCGGCGAGGGCCTGCAGGGCCGCCGCATAGGCGTCGAACAGCACCGCGTGGGCATCCTCGCGCGGCAGCAGCTTGAGCAGCAATTCGTTGAGGTAATACCCCAGCAGCAGGCCGTTGCCATGCAGCAGCGGCGTGCCGCCGAGCCATTCCGCCTTGGCCAGCGTCTTGACCTCGCCGCCGCCGAACCAGCCGAGTTCGAGCGGCTGAAATGCCAGCAAGGTGCCGCGCAGCGAGGAACGGGGCCGACGCGCGCCGCGCGCCAGCAGCGACATGCGGCCGTGGTCGCGGGTGAAGGCCTCGACGATCAGGCTGCTTTCGCTGAAGGGATAGGCATGCAGCAGATAGGCGAGCGCACCGTCGATGCGCTGGCGCACGGCGTTCATTCGTAGCCGAGGCTCTTCAGGGCACGCTCGTCGTCGGCCCAGCCGCTTTTCACCTTGACCCAGGTTTCCAGCCAGACCTTGCCGCCGAACAGGCGCTCCATATCCTTGCGCGCGTCGCTCGACACGCGCTTAAGACGCTCGCCGCCCTTGCCGATGACGATGGCCTTGTGGGCATCCTTGTCGACGATCACCGCCGCGTGGATGCGGCGCACCTCGCCATCCAGCTCGAAGCGCTCGATCTCGACGGCGATGCCATAAGGCAGCTCCTCGCCAAGATTGCGGAACAGCTTCTCGCGCAGCAGTTCCGCCGCGAGGAAACGCTCGGAACGGTCGGTCAGGTCGTCGGGGTCGAAGATCGGCGCCGACTCGGGCAGATGACGCGCCACCACCTGCATCAGGGTGTCGAGGTTCTCGTTGCGCTCGGAACTGATCGGGACGATCTCGCTGAAGGCATGCTCCGCGGCCATTTTCGCCATGAAGGGCAGCAGGCTGCCCTTGTCGCTCAGCCGGTCCACCTTGCTGATGACCAGGACCACCGGCGTGCCGGCCGGCAGGCGCGCAAGCACCTCCTTGTCCTCGGCGCGCCAGCGGTTCGCCTCGATGACGAACAGCACCACGTCGATATCCGCGAGAGCGGTGGTCACCGTGCGGTTCATGGCCCGGTTGAGCGCGTTGCGGTGGCGCAGCTGGAAGCCGGGGGTATCGACGAAGACGTACTGGCAGGCATCCGTCGTCAGGATGCCGTGGATGCGGTGGCGCGTGGTCTGCGCTTTCTTCGAGGTGATGCTGACCTTGGCGCCGACCAGGCGATTCATCAGCGTCGACTTGCCGACGTTGGGACAACCGACGATCGCCACATAGCCGGCCCGGAAGTTATCTGCCTGCGCAGTCGTGTCGTTCATGCGGTCCTCAATTGATTCAGGGCGGCCTGGGCCGCCTGTTGCTCCGCCCCGCGCCGACTGCTGCCGGAGCCGGTCACCGTCAAGCCGATCGCTGGCACCGCGCAGGCGACGTCGAACTCCTGGGCATGGGCATCGCCGCGCGTGGCGAGCAAGGTGTAATGCGGCACGGGCAGGCGCCGCGCCTGCAGCAGCTCCTGCAGCGCGGTCTTGGCGTCCTTGCCGGCGGCACGCGGATCGATCTGCTCGATGCGCGCACGATACAGGTGCTCGATGGTCTGCTGTACGGCGGCAAATCCCGCATCGAGGTAGATGGCGCCGAAGATGGCCTCCAGCGCATCGGCGAGGATCGACGGCCGGCGGAAGCCGCCGCTCTTCAACTCACCCTCGCCGAGGCGCAGCACATCGCCCAGGGCGAGGCCGGCGGCGATCTCGGCGAGCGACTCCTGACGCACCAGGCTGGCCCGCAGCCGCGACAGTTCTCCCTCCTTGAGGGACTGGAAGCGCTGATAGAGCAAAGTGGCGACGACGCAGTTCAACACGCTGTCGCCAAGGAATTCGAGACGCTCGTTGTGCGGAGAGGAATGGCTGCGGTGCGTCAGCGCCTGGCGCAGCAACTCCGGCTGGCGGAAGCTGTATCCAAGCGCCTTTTCCAGCCGCCCCGTCAGGCTCACTCTTTCGACGAACCTTCGAAGTAGAGCAGCAGGCTGACGTTGCCGAACAGGGGCACGCGCTTCTCGTAGGCGAAGGAAACCACCACCTCGCCGCCTTCCTTGGTGATATCGAGGTCCTGTGCGCCGATCGAGCTGATGTTGTCGATGGTGGCATGCCGATCAAAGGCCTTGCGCACGTCGGCGACGCTGTTCTTCGGGCCGGGGTCGCTGGTGATGGATTTGACGGCCTTGACGATCTGGAAATACTCGATCACCTCGGGGACGACCTTCATTCCCAGCAACGCAACCACGGCCAGGATGAAGGCCGCCACCAGCAATCCGGAAAGACTCACGCCCGCCTGTTTTCTTTTCATAGCGTCCCCGTGTCGCGGCGAACTCTCAGCGGAAACCGCCGATGCGCTTCAGATCGCCAAAATTGAACCAGACAAAGAAAGCCTTGCCCACGATGTTCTCGTCGGGCACGAAGCCCCAGACCCGACTGTCCTGGGAGTTGTCGCGATTGTCGCCCATGACGAAATAATGCCCGGCGGGAACCTCGCAAACAACCCCTTCGCTATTGTAGTTACATTTGTCGCGGTGGGGGAACTGCATGAACTGCTGGATGAAGGCCGGCGCCGCCTCCTCGATCAGGATCTGGTGCTCGACGCCATCGAGCTTTTCGACATAACGTGGGGTGTAGAACATCCGTTCCGCATCGAAATGCTCGCCGTCCCTTGCCACGGCGACCGGCTGGCCGTTGATGCTCAGACGCTTGTTGAGGTAGGCGATGCGGTCGCCGGGCACGCCGACCACGCGCTTGATGTAGTCGAGCGAGGGATCGGGCGGAAAACGGAACACGATGACGTCGCCGCGCTGCGGCGCGCCAAGCTCGATCACCTTCTTGTTGATCACCGGCAGGCGGATGCCGTAGGTGAACTTGTTCACAGCGATGAAATCGCCGACCAGCAGGGTAGGAATCATCGAGCCGGAGGGAATCTTGAACGGTTCGACGAGAAAGGAGCGCAGCACGAAGACGATCAGGATCACCGGAAAGAAGCTGGCGCCGTATTCGACCCAGAGCGGCTCCTTGGCGTCCGGGGCGCGTTTCTTGCGGAAGACGAAATGATCAGCCACCCAGAGTACGCCGCTTGCCAGCAGCAGCAGGAACAGAATCAGCGCGAAGTTCATTTGTCCCCCACGCGCAGCACGGCCAGGAAGGCCTCCTGCGGAATCTCGACACTGCCGACCTGCTTCATGCGCTTCTTGCCGGCCTTCTGCTTCTCCAGCAGCTTCTTCTTGCGCGTGATGTCGCCGCCGTAGCACTTGGCCAGCACGTCCTTGCGCATCGCCTTGACGTTCTCGCGCGCCACGATGTTCGAGCCGATCGCCGCCTGGATCGCCACGTCGTACATCTGGCGCGGGATCAACTCGCGCATCTTGGCCGCAAGTTCGCGGCCACGGTAGGGGGCATTGGCGCGATGGACGATCAGCGACAGGGCATCGACCTTGTCGCCGTTGATCAGCACGTCGAGCTTGACCACGTCGGCGGCGCGATATTCCTTGAACTCGTAGTCCAGCGAGGCGTAGCCGCGCGACACCGACTTCAGCTTGTCGAAGAAATCCATCACCACCTCGGCCATCGGCATGTCGTAGGTCAGTTGCACCTGGCGACCGTGATAGGCCATGTTGACCTGCGAACCACGCTTGCTTTCGCACAGCGTGATGACCGCTCCCAAATAGTCCTGCGGCACGAAGATCTTGGTGGTGATGATCGGCTCGCGGATTTCCTCGGTTTTCTGGATTTCCGGCAGCTTTGCCGGATTTTCGACCTGTACCAGCGTGCCGTCGCGCAGCAGCACTTCATACACCACCGTCGGCGCCGTGGTGATCAGGTCCTGGTCGAACTCGCGCTCCAGCCGTTCCTGCACGATCTCCATGTGCAGCAGGCCGAGGAAGCCGCAACGGAAACCGAAGCCGAGGGCCTGCGACACCTCGGGCTCGAACTGCAGCGAGGCGTCATTCAGATGCAGTTTCTCCAGCGCGTCGCGCAGGCTGTCGTACTGGTTGGCCTCGACCGGATAGAGGCCGGCGAAGACCTGCGACTTGATTTCCTTGAAGCCGGGCAAGGGCTCGCCGGCCGGCTTGTCCGCCAGCGTCACCGTGTCGCCGACCTTCGCCGCCTTGAGTTCCTTGATGCCGGAGATGATGAAACCCACCTCGCCGGCGCGCAGCTCGGGGCGGCTCAGCGACTTCGGAGTGAACACGCCCACCTGTTCGCACAGATGCACGGCGCCGGTGGACATCAGGCGGATCTTGTCCTTCGCCTTGAGCACGCCATCGACGACGCGCACCAGCATCACCACGCCGACATAGTTGTCGAACCAGGAGTCCACGATCAGCGCCTTGAGCGGCAATGCCGCGTCACCCTTGGGCGGCGGCACGCGCGCGATCACCGCCTCGATGATGTCGTCGATGCCCATGCCGGTCTTGGCCGAGCAAGGAATCGCGTCGGTGGCGTCGATGCCGATGACGTCCTCGATCTCCTGCTTGGCGCTGTCCGGATCGGCCTGCGGCAGATCCATCTTGTTCAGCACCGGCACCACCTCGACGCCGAGTTCGATGGCGGTATAGCAGTTGGCGACGGTCTGGGCCTCGACGCCCTGCGAGGCATCGACCACCAGCAGCGCGCCTTCGCAAGCCGACAGGCTGCGCGAGACCTCGTAGGAGAAGTCCACGTGCCCCGGGGTGTCGATCAGGTTGAGGTTATAGACCTTGCCGTCGCGCGCCTTGTATTGCAGGGCCGCGGTCTGGGCCTTGATGGTGATGCCGCGCTCGCGTTCGATGTCCATCGAGTCGAGCACCTGCTCGGACATTTCCCGGTCGGAGAGACCGCCGCAGCGCTGGATGATCCGGTCGGCCAAGGTGGACTTGCCGTGATCGATGTGCGCGATGATGGAGAAGTTGCGAATGTGTTCCAAGATGTCCGGCGCCCGGGCTGGCCGCGGCGTGACGCGGCGGCGATGGGCAAAAATGAGGAGGCGGGATTTTAGCGAAAGCGGCCCAAAACCTCACGCACTTTCGCCGTGTCGAGGAAATAGTGGCAGAGTTCCACGCCGTCCAGCAGCAGGACCGGCACCAGTTCGTCGTAGCGCTCCACCCAGGCGGGATCGGTATCGACGTCGCGCACCTCGACCTCGAATGCATGCTCGCCGCGCAGCGCGTTCAGCGCGGCGAGCATGTCGTCGCACAGATGGCAGTAGGATCTGCCATACAGCACGAAACGCGGCTTACTTGTCGTCACCGAGTCTGATCGTGACGAAGGTCTGGCTGTCGCCGCGCCGCACCAGCAGGGTGACGCTGCCGCCCTTGCCGACCTTCGCCAGCAGTCCGTTGAGCTGTTCGATGCTGCGCACCTCGGTCTGCACGCCGCGCTGGATCAGCGCCAGGATCACGTCCCCCTGGCGCAGGTCGCCGCGGGCCCCCTCGCGCACCTCCTCGACGATCAGGCCATGGCGGATGCCCAGCTGGCGCTTCTGCTCGGTGCTGGGCTCGACCAACACCAGGCCGAGGCGGCCCACCTGGGCGGGCTCGGCGGGCTTGGCGCGCCGCGCGGCACGGCCGTTCACCGGCTCGTCGGGCATCTCGCCGACCGTCAGGGCGATCTCCTTGCTCGCGCCGGAACGCCAAATCTGCAGCAGCGCCTGGCTGCCCGGCTTGGCGCCGCCCACCAGGCGCGGCAGGTCGGCGGACTGGGCGACGCTCTTGTCGTTGAAGCGCAGGATGACGTCGCCGGCTTCCAGTCCGGCCTTCTCCGCCGGACTGTCCTTCTCCACCGAGGCAACAAGGGCGCCCTGCGGTTTGCTCAGTCCGAAGGATTCCGCCAGCTCCTTGGTCACCTCCTGGATCATCACGCCGATGCGACCGCGGCTGACCTTGCCGGAGGCACGCAGTTGGGCCTGCACCTCCATCGCCACGTCGATCGGGATCGCGAAGGCGATGCCCTGGTAGCCGCCGGAGCGGCTGTAGATCTGCGAATTGATGCCGACCACCTCGCCCTTCATGTTGAACAGCGGCCCGCCGGAATTGCCCGGGTTGATCGCCACGTCGGTCTGGATGAAAGGTACGAAATTCTCCTGGGGCAGCGAGCGACCCTTGGCGCTGACGATGCCTGCGGTCACGGAATTCTCGAAGCCGAAGGGCGAGCCGATCGCCACCACCCACTCGCCGACGCGCAGCCTGGCGGGATCGCCCATGCGCACCACCGGCAGGCCGCCCGCATCGATCTTGATGAGGGCGACATCGGTGCGCTTGTCCGCGCCGATGACCTTGGCCTTGAATTCGCGCTTGTCGGTCAGCTTGACGACGACCTCGTCGGCGCCATCGACGACATGGGCGTTGGTCAGGATGTAGCCGTCCTGGCTGACGATGAAGCCGGAACCGAGCGACTTGTTCTCGTAGTCCCGCGGGATGCCCGGAAACTGCTTGGGCGCGAAGCGGCGGAAGAACTCAAAGGCCGGATCGTCCTCGTCGAAGGGCAACTGATGGCCGAAGCGCTGCCCGCGCACCACCTGCGTCGTGCTGATATTCACCACCGCCGCACCCTGCCGCTCGGCAAGATCGGCGAAATCCGGAAGCTCGCGGGCCTGGGCGAAAGCCAGGTTGGCGGCCAGCAGAAGCCAGGCCGACAGCAACAATCGTTTCAACATGACAGGGAACCTCGTGAAAATGTCAGGGTAGGCGTTTGAAACCGATCGACAAGATAGGTTCCGCGCGGGCGGAAACAAGGCCCTTGCGGCGCATCAGCAGGAAACCGGCGGCGAGGCCGGCCAGCATCCCAAGCAGGGCGGCCAGCTCGCCGCCAAACCAGGCCTGGCCGGCAAGGGCTCCCAGCAGGCCGAGCAGCAGCGGCATGCCATAGGCGAGCCAGACCGCGCGCAGCACCGCCCCCTCGGCCGCGCGGATCACCACGACATCGCCGGGACGGGCCGCGATGGTGTTGGACAGACGCAATAGCCGCTCCCCGCCCCCGCCCGTGCCGTCGAGCGCCGCGCCGAGATTGGCGCTCGCGCAGCCTTCCCGCTGAGAACAGGCGCCGCACGCCTTGCCCGCCGCGGCGGCGCGCACCCAGGCATAATCCCCCTCCAGGCGCACGACGACGCCGGAAGTCTCGTTCATTTGCCGCGCGCCTCGATGCCCTCGGCGAAGCGCTTGACGGTCGCGGGCGGCACATCGCCCATCACCACGACCTGATGGCCATCGACGATGCGCTTGACCATGCTGAAGGCGCCGAGGGCATGGGCGCCGACCTCGATCGCCTCATCCTGGGGACGCAGGGGATGGATGAAGATGGAAACGGCCGCCAATCCGTCCGAATACACCCAGTGCAGGACCTCGTGCGCGTCCTTGCCCGCGTCCTGGGCGATGTTGCGCAGCATCGCCGCCTGCCGCCGGAAGCCGGGCGGTTCGACGCGGAAAGTCCAGCGGGCATCGTCGCGGATGTCGCGCGAGCGCGCCTGCCGCACCTGCCAGGCATCCTTCTGTCCCGCGTAGCTGGACTTGACGGCGTCGGGGCTGGCCGGTTCGCCGATCTGGAGTTCGGTGAAGGCGAAGCTCTCCAGCAATTCCCCGCGTTCGTTGAGCATATCGGCCTTGAGCAGCAGACCGCTGGCGGGATCGACCCAGAGCTGCCGGCCGTAGCGCCAGGCGTCGCGCGGATCGAGGCGGATGATCTGGCTGTCGAAACCCGCGATCCGCGCGCGGCCGCCCTTGCGCATGCCGTAGTAATCGCCCAGCCCGGCCAGGCTGGCCGGCAACAGCGCGGGAAACGGCCGCCGCGTGCCGCGCTGCTCGACGATCAGCAGCTTGCTTTCGGGCAGGTAGCAGCGCACCTCGTCGTTCTGCGTGACGATCTCGCGTGGACTGCCGTCGAGCACCTCGAGCTTTTCCGTCTGGCTGCCGTTGCTGGCGACATGGACGATGCGCGAGGTTTCGCTCTGGTCGCCGTTGCGATAGACGAATGTCCCGCTGTAACTGAGCTTCTGCGCTGCGCCGGCGAGGCGCTGCAGCCATTGCAGGGCGTCCTGTTGCTGGCCGGCGGCGGTCTGGGCGCTGGCCGTTTGGCCGCCCAGGCCGATCGCCAGCCCGAGACATACGGGTAGCAGGAATCTCATGGGCGGGCGGAAGCGGGGGTCATGCTCACGCTGCGCACATGCTCGGTGCTGTCGTGCAGGCGGAAGGTGGAAGCCTGGATGTGATGCGCCAGCAGGTATTCGCTCATGTCGCCGCGCGCCGCGGCCTGCTGCGCCGGACTCGCGGCTTCCGCGCCGGCGGCGGCCAGGGTCCGCTCGGGTAGACGGACAAAAGTCGGCGCTGGGGCGACGGTGGCGAGGCGACTCGCCTCCGGCGCGGCCGCCGGATCGCCGGCCAGGGACAGCCAGGCGACGACCGCCACGCCGGCCACGGAGGCGGCCAGTGCCAGCAGCGGATGGCTGCGGGAGACCCGCAGGTTGTTGGGCGCCAGCACCACCGGCTCGGCGCGCAGCTTCGCCATCACGCCGGCGGAAAGATCGACGACGGCGATATCCTCGCCGCGCAACCCGTCGCCGATGACGCCATAGGCCAGCCAGGCGGCGCGCAGTTCCTCGTCGCGCACGGCGGCATTGGCGATGGACGCCAACTCGTGGGGCTCCAGCTCGCCGTCGTAAAGGGCGGACAATTCCGATAATTGGGATTTCATATTCGACATCTCCAGAATCACCATCTCCGATCGGGGGACGCGTCGATCAACGGACGCAGCCTGGCGGCAATCGCGTCGCGCGCGCGAAAAATGCGCGAGCGCACCGTGCCGATCGGACAATCCATCACCTGCGCAATCTCCTCGTAGGACAAGCCCTCGATCTCGCGCAAGGTGATCGCCGTGCGCAAATCCTCGGGCAAGGCGGCCATCGCGGCATTCACCGTCGCCGCTATCTGCTTCGACATCATCACCCGGTCCGGCGTTTCATCGTCGCGCAGCAGGCCGCCGTCATCGATGCCCTCCGCATCGTCCCCGGCGATATCGGTCACCGTCGGCATGCGCCGTCCGTTGGCCACCAGCCAGTTCTTCGCGGTATTCACGCCGATCCGGTAGAGCCAGGTGTAGAAGGCGCTCTCGCCGCGAAAACCCGGCAGAGCCCGATAGGCCTTGATGAAGGCCTCCTGCGTCACGTCCTCCGCCTCGGCCGGGTCGCGCACCAGGCGCATGACCAAGCGCAGCAGCTTGCGCTGGTACTTGGTGACCAACAGGCCGAAGGCTTGCTGGTCGCCGGCTTGTACCCGTTCGACCAAGGCAAGATCGGCTTCGCGCTCTCCCATGGAATCGAGGCCCGTCTGTCTTGTTATTGAAGGCCGGCAAGTATAGCCGACCGCGCCGCGCGCCCAGGTTGCCAGTCGTCGTCGCCATTTTTCCTTGTCCGCCCACCTCGTCTTGCGTTGCTGCAAGTGACCGGCGCGCCCGCGTTTAGTTCCCGGGACCACATGTTATAGTCGGACCATCATGAGAAAAGCTGGCCCAGCGGACTTTCTGCATACCTGCGACGTCCTCGTCATCGGCAGCGGCCTGGCCGGCCAGTCGCTCGCCTTGCGCCTCGCCGACACCCATCGGGTCGCCCTGGTCACCAAGCGGCTGATCGACGATGCGGCGACCAATTACGCTCAGGGCGGCATCGCCGCCGTGCTCGACGACGCCGACTCGGTCGAGTCCCACATCCAGGATACCTTCACCGCCGGCGGCGGCCTGTGCGATCCGGCCGCCACGCGCTTCGTCGTCGAGCATGGCCGGCGGGCCATCGACTGGCTGATCGACCAGGGCGTGCCCTTCACCCGCGACGAGACCGGCTACCACCTGACGCGCGAGGGCGGCCACAGCACCCGGCGCGTCATCCACGTCGCCGATGCCACCGGCGCGGCCGTGCAGCAGACCCTGAGCGAGAAAGTGCGTCGGCATCCGAACATCGCTGTGCTGGAGCGCCACATCGTGGTGGACCTGATCACCGGCGCCAAGCTCGGCCTCAAGACCCAGCGCTGCTGGGGCGCCTACGTGCTCGACATCGAGAACGACCGCGTCGTCACCCTCGGCGCGCCCAATACCGTGATCGCCAGCGGCGGCGCCGGCAAGTCCTATCTCTACACGACCAACCCCGACACCGCCACCGGCGACGGCATCGCCATGGCCTGGCGCGCCGGCTGCCGCGTCGCCAACCTCGAGTTCATCCAGTTCCACCCGACCTGCCTTTACCATCCGCAGGCCAAGTCCTTCCTGATCACCGAGGCGATGCGCGGCGAGGGCGGCATCCTGCGCCTGCCCCCCGAACTCGGGGGCGCGCGTTTCATGCCCGCCCACGACGAACGCGCCGAACTGGCGCCGCGCGACATCGTCGCCCGCGCCATCGACTACGAAATGAAGAAGCACGGCCTCGATTGCGTCTATCTCGACATGACGCACAAGGGCGAAGACTTCCTGCGCACCCATTTCCCGAACATCTTCGCGCGCTGCCGCGAACTCGGCATCGACATCGCCCAGCAACCGATCCCGGTGGTGCCGGCGGCGCACTACACCTGCGGCGGCATCGTCGTCGACCTCGACGCGCGCACCGACGTGCCCGGCCTCTATGCCTTGGGCGAGGCCGCCTGCACCGGCCTGCACGGCGCCAACCGGCTGGCGAGCAACTCCCTGCTCGAATGCGTGGTTTTCAGCGAGGCCGCCGCCGCCGATATCCGTGCCCAGAAGATTCCCAAGCCGCCGAAGCTGCCACCCTGGGACGAAAGCCGCGTCACCGACGCCGACGAGGAAATCGTCATTTCCCACAACTGGGACGAGTTGCGCCGCTTCATGTGGGACTATGTCGGCATCGTGCGCACCAGCAAGCGCCTGGAGCGCGCGCGCCACCGCATTCGCCTGCTGGAACAGGAAATCGACGAGTTCTACGCCAACTTCCGCGTCAGCAACGACCTCATCGAGCTGCGCAACCTCGTGCTCACCGCCCACCTGATCGTCGCCTGCGCTCTCCGGCGCAAGGAGAGCCGCGGCCTGCACTACAGCCGGGATTATCCGGACATGCTGCCGAAGGCGCGCAACACCGTCCTCAAGCCGCGGAACTGAGCGCGCCGCCGCCACGCGTGCGCAGCCAGAGCCGCAGGCGGCGGAACTCCTCGCCACCGACGCTGTCGGCGAGCAGGGGCAGGACGATGCGGCGCTCCTCCTGCCGCAGCACCAGCACGATCAGGCCCGGCAGCAGCAAGGTGTGCGCATCGAGCAGCACCGTCCCGCAAACGCCGACTCTTGGAGTGAACTCCAGCGCCCCGCGCCTGCCCAGCTGCAGAACAGCGCCTGCCTGGCGCCGCAGCGCGGCCAGAGTGGAAACAAGGGAAGCCAGCACGAGCGCCGCCAACGCCGCGCGCGCCGCCCCCGGCAATGCCAGGGGCAGCAGCGCCAGGATAGCCAGCAGGTGGAGTGCGGACAGCAGGATGTCGAGCCGCCGCGAGCGGCGCAGCGCAAGGACGAGGGGCAGATGCACCGCCCCTCCCCGCCGGTCAGACGCGCCGGAAAGCCAGCGTGCCGTTGGTGCCGCCGAAGCCGAAGTTGTTCTTGATGGCGACGCCGATCTCGAGGTCGCGCGCCGCATTGGCGCAGTAGTCGAGATCGCACTCCGGATCCTGCTCGAAGATGTTGATGGTCGGCGGCGAGACCTGGTGATGCACCGCCAGGGCGGTCAGCACCGATTCGAGGCCGCCGGCCCCGCCGAGCAGGTGGCCGGTCATCGACTTGGTCGAATTGACCACCAGCTTCCTGGCGGCATCGCCGAAGGCGAGCTTGATCGCCTCGGTCTCGTTCTTGTCGCCGAGCGGCGTCGAGGTGCCGTGAGCATTGACGTACTGCACCTGATCCGGATTGATCCCGGCGTCGGCGAGCGCATTCACCATGCTGCGGCGCGGGCCGTCGGTGTCGGGCGCCGTCATGTGGTAGGCGTCGCCGCTCATGCCGAAACCGGCCAGCTCGCAGTAGATGTGCGCGCCGCGCTTCTTGGCGTGCTCATACTCTTCGAGCACCAGCACGCCGGCGCCCTCGCCGAGGACGAAACCGTCGCGGCCCTTGTCCCAGGGACGGCTCGCCGTCGCCGGATCGTCGTTGCGCGTGGACAGCGCCTGGGCCGAGGCGAAGCCGCCGACCGCCAGCGGCGTGACCGTCGATTCGGCACCGCCGCAGACCATCGCGTCGGCGTCGCCGTACTGGATCATGCGGAAGCTGGTGCCGATGGCGTGCAGACCCGTCGTGCAGGCTGTCACCACGGCGAGGTTCGGTCCCTTGAGACCGAGCAGGATCGAGAGATTGCCCGAGATCATGTTGATGATCGTGCCCGGGATGAAGAAGGGCGAGATCTTGCGCGGACCGCCGGCGAGGTAGTCGTTGTGCGTCTCTTCGATCATCGGCAGGCCGCCGATGCCGGAACCGATGTTCACGCCGATGCGA
>JANJVS010000081.1 GCA_024709955.1 Rhodocyclaceae bacterium | reverse complement strand
ATCAATCTGTTCGCCGCGATCATCCTGCTGCTCGCCTTCGCGATGCTCGCCCAGCGCCGCGTGCTGCAGCTGATCGACCTGTTCGCCCTGCAGGGCGCGACGCTGTTCCTGGCGACGCTGGTGGTGGCCTTCAAGACCGGCCAGGCGCACCTCTACTATTCCGCCGCGCTTACCCTGGTGCTCAAGGTGCTGGCGCTGCCCTGGATCCTGCACCGGCTGGTGCGCAAGCTCGCCATCAAGGGCGAGGTCGAGCCGCTCATCAACATCCCGACCACCATGCTGGTGGGTCTGGTCCTGGTAATCATCGCCTTCAACGTCGCGCTGCCGATCGCCCAGCTCTCCCACACCATCACGCGCGGCACCCTCGGCATCGCGCTGGCGGTGGTGATGCTCGCCTTCCTGATGATGATCACGCGGCGCAAGGCGATCACCCAGGTGGTCGGTTTCCTGGCCATGGAGAACGGCCTGTTCCTCGCCGCCACCAGCGCCACCTACGGCATGCCGATGGTGGTCGAGCTCGGCATCGCCCTCGACGTGCTGGTCGGCATGATCATCCTCGGCGTGTTCTTCTTCCAGATCCGCGACCAGTTCGACAGCCTCGACATCCATCACATGGAAAAACTGAAGGAATGATGACCCGACTCCCCCCAACCCCCTCTTCGCAGAGGGGGAGACTTGCGGTTCGCTGCGCTCATGGGTCACTGGCGGCTTCGTCTCGGGCTGTCGAGCGGTTTGCGCCTTCGGCGCGTGCCGCCTTGCCTTGTCCCACGGGGATTTCCTTCGGTCAGGGCGGCCCGGCGGCAAGGCTCGGATCGGCGGGGGGCTGATGGATCTTTTCCTGCTGATGCTCCTCATACCCCTCGTCAGCGGCGCGCTGCTGACGGTGGCGGGCGAGCGCGCCTGGGCGCCCAACCTCAACGTGCTGGCGAGCGGCGGCACCTTCCTCGCCGCCGCGCTGCTGACCGTCGAGATCGTCGCCGGCGGGCCGCGCTTCGCCTTCGGCGAGCTGTTCTTCATCGATTCGCTCAACGTCTTCTTCGTCACGCTGACCGCCTTCGTCGGCCTGACCACCAGCATCTTCTCCGGTCCCTACATGAAGAACGAGCGCGAGCACGGCCGCCTCACCGTGGGGCGCCTGCGGCTCTACAAGGGCATGTACCAGCTGTTCATGTTCACCATGCTGGCGGCGCTCACCACCAACAACCTCGGCCTGCTCTGGGTGATGATGGAGGCGGCCACGCTCACCACCGTGCTGCTGGTCTCGCTCTACCGCACGCCGGCCTCGCTGGAGGCGGCCTGGAAATACTTCATCCTCTGCGGCGTCGGCATCGCCCAGGCGCTGTTCGGCACCATCCTGCTCTACTTCGCCGCCGAGCGCGTGCTCGGCCATACCGGCACCGCGCTGCTGTGGACCCACCTCGTCGAGGTCAAGGGCCAGCTCGAACCGACCATCATGGCGCTGTCCTTCATCTTCCTGCTGGTCGGCTACGGCACCAAGGTCGGCCTGGCGCCGCTGCACAACTGGCTGCCCGACGCCCACGCCGAGGGCCCGACGCCGGTTTCCGCCGTGCTCTCCGGCCTGCTGCTCAACGTCGCGCTCTACGCCATCCTGCGCTGCAAGGTGCTCGCCGACGGCGCGCTGCACAGCGATTTCGCCGGCAACCTGATGATGGGCTTCGGCCTGTTCACCCTGCTGGTCGCCGCCTTCTTCCTCTCGCGCCAGCGCGACATCAAGCGCATGTTCGCCTACTCGTCCATCGAGCACATGGGCCTGATCACCTTCGCCTTCGGCATGGGCGGCGCGGTCGCCAACTTCGCCGGCCTGCTGCACATGACCATGCACTCGCTCACCAAGTCGGCGATCTTCTTCGCCGTCGGCCACGCCACGCAGAAGGCCGGCACGCAGCTGATGGCCGACATCCGCGGCCTCATGAAGATCAACCCGCTGATCGGCTGGGGCCTGATGCTCGGCACCCTGGCGATCCTCGGCATGCCGCCCTTCGGCGTGTTCGCCAGCGAGTTCATGATCCTCACCCACGCCATGAAGTACCACCCCTGGGCGACGCCCGTGCTGCTGCTCGCCCTTGGCGTCGCCTTCGCGGCGATCTTCGGCAAGGTACAGCCGATGGTGTTCGGCGAGACCCAGGCCAAGCGCCTGCCCCACGCCCCCGCCATCACGCCGGTGTTCCTGCACCTCGGCCTGGTGCTGATGCTCGGCCTCTACATTCCCCCCTATCTCACGCGCTGGTTCCACGAGGCCGCAAGGATGCTCGGCTGATGGCCTCGCTGACCCGACTTCCCCCAGCCCCCTCTTCGCAGAGGGGGAGACTTGCGGTTGACTTCGGCCGCTGCTTCGCAGCTTCACATCGGCTGCGCCGATATGAGCCTACGCCGCAACTGCGCGGCGATGCCGCTTGTTGTCGCTCCGCTCGATTGTCTCGGGGCGCTCCGATTCACGCCTTGGCGCGGATTGCGCCTGCGGCGCGTGCCGTCCGGGCTTGGGGCGGCCCGGCGCCCGGACTGTGCCAGGAGTTCTGATCCATATGCGCTTCCACGCCGAACCCATCGACTTCACCCCCCAGCCCGGCCGAGGCGCGCCCGTGTGGACGGGGCGCGCGGCGGACGGCGAGGACCTGCAGCGCTTCGCGATTTCCGTGCATCGCCACGGCGGCCGCCTCGCCGCGCTCTGGGGCGAGGACCGTCGTCCGCAGGGCGCGGGCTTCCGCCTGCACTGCGTGTTCGCCCTCGACGAGGGCCATCCCTGGCTGGTCCTCGACCTGCCGGCCGAGAACCCCGTCTATCCCGACCTCGCCGGCATCTTTCCCGCCGCCAACCGCATGCAGCGCGCCGCGCGCGACATGGTCGGCATCGGCTTCGACGGCGGCGACCAGCGCCCCTGGCTGCGCCACGGCGCCTGGCCCGCCGACTGGTATCCGCTGCGCCACGACGCCGGCCCGGCGCCCACCCACGAAAACGCCCCCAGCGACTACGACTTCGTCCAGGTCGGCGGCGAGGGCGCCCACGAGATTCCCGTCGGCCCGATCCACGCCGGCATCATCGAGCCCGGCCACTTCCGCTTCTCCGTGATCGGCGAGCGCGTGCTGCGCCTGGAGCAGCGCCTCGGCTACCAGCACAAGGGCGTCGAGCGCCGCTTCATGGGCGCCGACCTGGCCACCGGCGCCAGGCTCGTCGGCCGCATCTCCGGCGATTCGACCTGCGCCTACGCCTGGGCTTATGCGAGCGCCGCCGAGGCGGCCTGCGGCGCGGAGCCGCCGCCGCGCGCCCTGGCCCTGCGCGCCCTGCTGCTCGAACGCGAGCGCATCGCCAACCACCTCGGCGACCTCGGCGCCCTCGGCAACGACGCCGCGCTCGCCTTCGGCCTCACCCAGTTCATGCGTCTCAAGGAGGACTGGCTGCGCGCGAACGCCGAGCTGTTCGGCCACCGCTACCTGATGGACCGCATCGTGCCCGGCGGCGTGACGCACGATCTCGACGCCCCGGCGCTGTCCCGCCTGGTCGGGCAGTGCGAGCGCTTCGGCCGCGAGGTGAAGGCGCTGCGCCGCATCTACGACGAACACGCCGGCCTGCAGGACCGCTTCCTCACCACCGGCATCATCGGCGCCGACCTGGCGCGCGAGCTCTCGCTCTCCGGCATGGCGGCGCGCGCCTGCGGCATCGTCCTCGACGGCCGCGCCTACCGCCAGGACTACACGCCGCCGCCGCCCTGGGCGGCCCTCGGCGTGCGCCCCGCCACCGACGAGCGCGGCGACGTCGCCGCCCGCGTCGCCGTGCGCTTCGACGAAATCTTCGAATCCCTGCGCCTCTTGCGCGAACTCGCCGTCGGCCTGCCCGCCGGCCCGCTGCGCGCCGAGCTCGCTCCCGTGCCGGGCGGCATGGGCCTCGGTGTCGTCGAGGGCTGGCGCGGCGAGGTCATCGTCGGCCTGAATTTCGACGCCGCCGGCCGGCTCGCCCGCGTGCATCCCCACGACCCCTCGTGGCAGGCCTGGCCGGCGCTGGAACACGCGGTGCTCAAGGACATCGTCCCCGACTTCCCGCTCATCAACAAGTCGTTCAACCTGAGCTACAGCGGAGCTGATTTATGATTTCGCTCCTCAAACGCATCCTGCGCACCGGCATCCTCACCGAGCCGCTGCCCGCGCCGGCGGAGCAGGGCGCCCAGCCCGAGCCCGAGCTGGAGCGCCTGCACGACGACATCCTCGCCATCCTCGGCCGCGCGCTGACCATCCGCGAGGTGGACGCCGGCTCCTGCAACGGCTGCGAGCTGGAAATCCACGCCCTCAACAATCCCTACTACAACCTCGAAGGCCGCGGCATCAAGTTCGTCGCCAGCCCGCGCCACGCCGACATGCTGCTCGTCACCGGCCCGGTGACGAAGAACATGGAGAACGCGCTCAGGATCGCCCACGACTGCACCCCCGATCCCAAGCTCGTCGTCGCCGTCGGCGATTGCGGCTGCGGTTGCGGCGAGGTCGGCGCGCTGTTCGGCCCCAACTACGCCACCTGCGGCGCGGTGGAAAACGTCATTCCCGTCGATGTGCGCGTCCCCGGCTGCCCGCCAACCCCCGTCGCCCTCATGCGGGGCATCCTCGCCGCGATCAGGCGGGGCTGAGACGCGGGCCGGAGGAAAAGTCGGCGCTGGCGGGACGGTGGGGCTGTCGTGGCAGCTGTTTTTCGGCCAACGTCGGATTTGGCCGATGAACTGATACTGGTCAGGCCAGAATAACCGCCCCCCGCTGATCCCACCGCCCCGCCGTCATCCTGTTACCCTGAGCTGCGTTCTTTGCATGAAGGCGCCTTGCCATATCCGGCGAAGGCGCATGGCGACGGTTCGGAGGATCGATTGATGCGCAACGGTATTGCCCGGCTGCTCCTGGGGGCGGCGGTGCTGGCGGGGGGATGCGCCAGCTATCCCGTGTATGACGACCCCTATTACGACCCCGGGCCGGTGGTCGCGGTCGCGCCGCCGCCGCCGATCTACGAGTACTACGGCTTCCCGCCGGTCGCCGGCTACGTCTGGATCGGCGGCTACTGGAGCTGGGGCGGCGCGAGCTACGTGTGGGTTCCCGGCCGCTGGGTGCCGCCGCGTCCGGGCTATCACTGGGTTCCCCATGGCTGGGGACAGCACGGCGACCATTGGCGCCCCCATGGCGGCCGCTGGGAGCCGGACTACCCGCGTCCGGCGCCGCGCCCCCTGCCGCATTTCGAGCCGCAGAACG
>JANJVS010000052.1 GCA_024709955.1 Rhodocyclaceae bacterium | reverse complement strand
GCCTTCCTCGCCGAGGTAGGCGCCCCAGGGCCAGGCGGCGATGGCGACGTGGGTCTTGGCGCCCTTGGGCGAGACCCCCATCTTCTCGGAGCCGTAGAAGGCGAGCGGGCGGATGTAGGCGGATTCGAGCTTGTTGGCGCGCACGACTTCCTTCTGCGCCTCCATCAGGGTTTCCTTGTCGTAGGGCATCGGCATGCGGTAGATGTGCGCCGAGTCGAACAGCCGGTCGGTGTGCTCCTTGAGCTTGAAGATGGCCGTGCCATTGACGGTCTTGTAGGCGCGGACACCCTCGAACACGGCGAGGCCGTAGTGCAGCGAGTGGGTGAGCACGTGGGTGGTCGCTTCGCGCCAGGGCACGAGCTTGCCATCCTGCCAAATGAAACCGTCGCGGTCGGACATGGACATCTTGAATTCTCCAGCGGTTGCGGCGCGGCCTGCGGCGCGCCTCCAGTTACGAAACTTCGTTTAAGGGCAAAAGTCGATTTTATCGGAATTGCGCCGCTAAAATCCGCCCATGGACATCTGGAAACCCAACGTGACGGTGGCCGCCGTCGTCGAACAGGACGGCCGCTTCCTGCTGGTCGAGGAGGAAACCGACGACGGCCCGCGCTTCAACCAGCCCGCCGGCCACCTCGACGAGGGCGAGTCGCTGGTCGAAGCCTGCGCCCGCGAGGCCCTCGAAGAGACTGCCTACGAATTCACCCCGACCGAACTGGTGGGCGTCTATCAATGGCCGCGGCCGCAACGCGACATCACCTATCTGCGCTTCGCCTTCGCCGGAAAACTCGGCGCTCGCGACACGCTGCGCCGGCTCGATACCGGTATCCTGCGCGCCGTCTGGCTGACGCCCGCCGAGATCGAGGCCTGCGCCGACCGCCACCGCAGCCCGCTGATCCTGCAGTGCGTGCGCGATTATCTCGCCGGGCGGCGCTTCCCGCTCGACCTGATCCGCCACTATCCATGAAATTCCTCGCGGCCGGCCTGCTGCTCGCTTGCGCGCTGGGCCTCGCCCGCGCCGGGGAGGACGTCATGGTCTGCCACGGCTACGGCTGCGCCCGCGAGACCGAGGTGAGCTTCGGCCGCTACCAGCTGCGCGAGCTCGACGGCATGCTGGCCGATGCGCCTTCCGCCGCGGACGAGCGCCTGCGGCTGTCGCTGGCGCTCGGCCAGATGTACGCCTGGGCCGGCGAGCAGTCGCCGGTCTGGCAGGATCGCGGCGGCAACGCGCGCGACGACGGCCTGCCGGGGGCGATGGACTGCATCGACCATGCGACCACCACCACGCGCTTCCTGCGGCTGCTGGAGGGCATGGGCATGCTCTGCCACCACCGCGTGCTGGAGCCGGTGAAGCGCGGGCGGATTTTCGAGCACTACGCGGCGGCCATCGAGGAAGTCGCGTCCGACCGGCCGCGCGAGGAAGACGGCGCGGCGCGGCTTTATGTTGTGGACAGCTGGTTCGGCGACAACGGCGCGCCGGCGGTCGTGATGCCGATCGAGGATTGGCGGAATGGAGGAGGTCCGGATGTCTGAGCGCGTCATCGTCGGCATGTCCGGCGGCGTCGATTCGTCGGTCGCCGCCTTGCTGCTGAAGCGGCAGGGCTACGAGGTGGTCGGCCTGTTCATGAAGAACTGGGAGGACGACGACAACGAGGAGTACTGCTCCTCGCGGCAGGATCTGATCGACGCGGCGGCCGCGGCCGACAAGATCGGCATCGAGCTGGAGGCGGTGAACTTCGCCGCCGAGTACCGCGAGCGGGTGTTCGCCAATTTCCTCGCCGAATACCGGGCCGGCCGCACCCCGAACCCCGACGTGCTGTGCAATTCGGAGATCAAGTTCAAGGCTTTCCTCGACCACGCCATGCGCCTCGGCGCCAGCAAGATCGCCACCGGCCACTACGCCCGCGTGCGCGAGTTCCTCGGCGAATACCAGCTCATGAAGGCGGAGGACGGCACCAAGGACCAGAGTTATTTCCTCTACCGGCTCAACCAGGCGCAGCTCGCCAAGACGCTGTTCCCGCTCGGCAGCCTCTACAAGCGCGAGGTGCGCAAGATCGCCGCCGAGGCCGGCCTCGCCAACGCCGCGAAGAAGGATTCGACCGGCATCTGCTTCATCGGCGAGCGCAAGTTCCGCGAGTTCCTGTCGCGCTACCTGCCCAAGCAGCCGGGCGAGATCCGCCGCCTCGACGACGACCGCCCGATCGGCCGCCACGAGGGGCTGGCCTACTACACGCTGGGCCAGCGCGAGGGCCTGGGCATCGGCGGCGTCAAGGACGCGCCCGAGGAACCCTGGTTCGTCGCCGCCAAGGACATGGAGAAGAACGTGCTATACGCCGTGCAGGGCCACGACCATCCGGCCCTGCTGCGCGAGCGCCTCACGGCCGGCCAGCTCTCCTGGATCGCGGGCAAGGCGCCGCACACCCACTGGGTCTATGCGGCGAAGACGCGCTACCGCATGCCGGACGCGGCCTGCGACATCGAGCGACTGGACGGAGAAACTTGCGAGGTGGCCTTCGCCGCGCCGCAATGGGCGGTGACGCCCGGGCAGTCGGTCGTGCTCTATGAGAGTCACGTCTGCCTGGGCGGCGGAATAATTCTTTAGTCGCGGGGAACGGTGTCGGCGAAGGACGGCCGCTGCATCAGCTTGTCGTGGAGCCGCGCCAGGTTCGGGTATTGCTCCTGCCAGGCGATCTCGGGGAAGCGGAACAGCAGGTAGCCGAGGGCGCAGCCGACGGCGGCGTCGGCGAAGGTGAAGTGCGTGCCCATGCACCAGGTCTTGTCGTCGTACTCGCGGGCCATGAAGGCGAGGGCGGCGTCGATCACCTTGCGGTTGTCGGCCATCCATTTCGCGCTGCGTTCGCCCGCCGGGCGCAGGCTTTCGAGGCGGATCGCCACGGCGGCGTCGAGCACGCCGTCGGCCAGCGCCTCCCAGCGCTTGACCTCGACGCGTTCGCGGTTCGGCTGGGGAAACAGCTTGTTGTTGGGGGAGATGTTGTCGAGATACTCGACGATCACCGGCGAATCGAAGATGGCGCTGCCGTCGTCGAGCACCAGCACGGGAATGCGGGCGAGCGGATTGTGGCCCGGCACCTGGCTGTCGGCCCCGTTCGGACTGTCGATCACCCAGTCGTAATCGATCTTCTTTTCCGCGAGGACGATGCGCGCCTTGCGCGCATAGGGGCTGGTGAGGGTGCCGAGAAGCTTCATGGGTTCGCATCGCTGCCGTTGAGACGGCGCGGATTCTAGCATCGGGCGTCTTGCGGGAATCTGACGGAGGGCGCGTCGACGCGCCCTGTTAAAATTCCCTTTCCGTTTTTCACCACGCTCCTCCGCCCCGATGACTACAGCCAACCTCGGCGCCCTGACGGCGCTTTCCCCGCTCGACGGCCGCTATGCCGCCAAGGTCGAGCCCCTGCGTGCCCATTTCTCCGAATACGGCCTGATCAAGAACCGCATCCGCGTCGAGATCGAGTGGCTCAAGGCCCTCGCCGCCAATCCCGCCATCGCCGAGGTGCCGGCCTTCTCCAGGGAGACCGTCGCCGCGCTCGACGCCGTGATCGCCGGCTTCGCCGTCGCCGACGCCGACGCGGTCAAGAAGATCGAGTCCGTCACCAACCACGACGTCAAGGCCGTCGAATACTGGCTCAAGGAGCGCTTCAAGGACAATCCCGAGGTGATGAAGGTCTCCGAGTTCATCCACTTCGGTTGCACCTCCGAGGACATCAACAACACCTCCCACGCGCTGATGCTGAAAGAAGCGCGCGACGCCATCCTGCTGCCGGGGCTCGACAAGGTGATCGAGAAGTTCCGCGCGCTGGCCCACGACCTGGCCGAGCTGCCGCTCCTGTCGCGCACCCACGGCCAGCCGGCCACGCCTTCCACGCTCGGCAAGGAGATGGCCAACATCGCCGCGCGCCTGATCCGCGCCCGCGCGCGCATCGCCGCCGTGAACATGAGCGCCAAGTTCAACGGCGCGGTCGGCAACTACAACGCCCACCTGTCCGCCTATCCCGAGCTCGACTGGGAGGGCATCGCCAGGAGCTTCATCGAATCGCTCGGCCTGGAGTTCAACCCCTACACCATCCAGATCGAGCCGCACGACGCGATGGCCGAGCTGTTCGACGCCATCGCCCGCTGCAACACCATCCTCATCGACGCCGACCGCGACATCTGGCAATACATCTCGATGGGCTACTTCAAGCAGAAGACCAAGGCCGGCGAGATCGGCTCCTCGACGATGCCGCACAAGGTGAACCCGATCGACTTCGAGAACTCGGAAGGCAACCTCGGCATCGCCAACTCGATCCTGCGCCATCTCTCGGAGAAGCTGCCGATCTCGCGCCTGCAGCGCGACCTCACCGATTCCACCGTGCTGCGCAACATGGGCATCGCTTTTGGTTACGTGGTGCTGGCCCACGACTCGACCATGCGCGGCCTGAACAAGCTGGAGGCCAATCCCGCGCGCCTGGCCGAGGACCTCGACGCCTGCTGGGAAGTGCTGGCCGAGCCGGTGCAGACCGTGATGCGCCGCTACGGCGTGCCCAATCCCTACGAACAATTGAAGGAGCTGACGCGCGGCAAGGGTATCGAGCCGGACGCGCTGCGCGCCTTCATCGAGGGCCTGGCGATCCCGGCGGCCGAGAAGGCCCGCCTCAAGGAAATGACGCCGGCCAACTACATCGGCAAGGCGGTGGCGCTGGCGAGGGCGATCTGATGGCCTTCGCGGACAATCTCAAGCAGCTGCCCAAGGTCTCGCATCTCGCCGCGCTGCAGCTGCTCGACGCCGACGGCGCGGTGATCGCGACCATCGAGAACAAGCCCGGCCAGGCCGGCTCGCTGGCGGTGTACAACCATCTCGCCCAGCTCCACGGCGCGATCACGCCCGAGGCGGCGAAGAAGGGCCTGGAACTTTACGCCGAGCACGCGGTCGATGCCCAGGCCAACCCGGGCAAGCATCCGAACATCGACCGCTTGGTGACTTTGGTCACCGCGGGCGGGCGCTTCCGGGTCAAGCAGGTATTTGCCGGCGACGACGTGACATAGAATGAGTCGCGTCGCCGGCCGCATGCCGGCGGCAAGAGACCAACCCAACACACAAGGAGAAGAACCCATGAACAAGATCGCCAAGTCCCTCGTCGCCGGTCTGACCCTGACCGCCATCGCCGGCACCGCGCTGGCCCAGGTCATCGGCAAGACCGAGGACCAGATCCGCTGGCGCCAGTCGGCCTACCACACGATGGCCTGGAGCATGGGCCGCATCAAGGCGAACGTCGAGGGTACTTACAACAAGGATCAGGTGGTCGAGGCGGCCAACGTGATCCAGGCGATCGCCAATTCGAAGATGGGCTATCTCTACCAGCCGGGTTCCGACAAGGGCAAGGGCTGGAAGGAAACCCGTCTCAAGTCCGCGTTCTTCACCGACAAGGAAACCCTCGGCAAGGTCGCCGGCAACTTCGGCCAGCAGGCCAACGACATGGCCAAGGTCGCCGCCGGCGGCGACGCCGCCGCCGTCAAGGCCCAGTTCGGCAAGCTCGGCGAAGCCTGCAAGGGCTGTCATGACAAATTCCGCGAAGAGGAGTGATTCCTCTGCGCGGAATTTGCGGCGCAGGCTAACGTGAGCGAGAGCGAACGTTAAGCGCCGCAGGCGCGGCCGTAGCCACAAGTTCCGTCGAGTGATTCCTCTGCGCGGAATTTGCGGCGCAGGCTAACGTGAGCGAGAGCGAACGTTAAGCGCCGCAGGCGCGGCCGTGGCTACAGGTTTCATCGTCCGCACGCACCAAAGCAAACGGCCACCGCAAGGTGGCCGTTGCGTTTTCACCGTCCTGTCAGCGCCGAGTTTAGAAGGCCGGCGCCTCGGTCGCGGGCGGCGGCGGCGGGGGCGGCAGCAGGGCGCCGGATGCCGCCCAGACCGCCGCGAGCGCGATCAGCACGGCGGCCGCGAAGGCGCGCGCGCCGCCGCCGCGGGCGGATTCGCAGGGCTTGCCGTCGGCCCAGCCGGTGAGCATGGGCTTCACCAGGTTATGCTTCTTGACGCGGGCGTAGAAGACGATGGCGCCGACGTGCAGGGCCACGACCAGCATGAGCAGCTTTTCGAGCAGGTGATGGATGCCGGTGATCCGGCCGCTGAGGTCGCCGCCGACCAGCGGCACGAGGTAACCTTCGAAGGCGATGTCGTCGTTGGCGAACAGCCCGGTGGCGGCCATGGCGGCGAGCACGCCGAGCAGCGCCAGCACGGAAAGCGCGCCGAGGGGATTATGGCCCAGGCCGCGCCATTCGCCCTTGAGGTAGGCGCGGATCGCGGCGGGGCCGCGCACGAACTGGCCGAAACGCGCGTAGGTGGAGCCGACGAAGCCCCAGGCGACGCGGAACGCCAGCAGGCCGAGGATCGCCAGGCCGAGGCGGCCGTGCCAGACCATCGCGTTGCCGCCGATCTTGGCGCTGACGAAGGCCCCGAGGACGAGGACGACCAGCGCCCAGTGGAAGATGCGCGTCGGCAGGTCCCAGACGCGCGCCCGGTCGGGCGGCGTGGCCACGCCGGGAGCGCCTACACACATGCGCCGTCCTCGGTGACGCCCTCGGCTTTCTCCTTCTTCGGCTTGACGAACTGCTCGCGCGAGACGCCGAGCCACATCACCAGCGGGCTGGCGACCAGCACCGAGGAGTAGATGCCGAACAGGATGCCGATGGTCAGCGCCAGGGCGAAGTAGTGCAGCGCGGCGCCGCCGAAGATCAGCATCGAGGTGACCATCATCTGCGTCGAGCCGTGGGTGATGATGGTGCGCGAGATGGTGCTGGTGATGGCGTGGTTGATGACCTCGGGCGTGGTCATGCCGCGCTGCTTCTTGAAGGTCTCGCGCACGCGGTCGAAGACCACCACCGATTCGTTCACCGAGTAGCCGAGCACCGCGAGCACCGCCGCCAGCACCGGCAGCGAGAATTCCCATTGGAAGAAGGCGAAGAAGCCGAGGATGATGATGACGTCGTGCAGGTTGGCGATGATCGCCGACACCGCGAAGCGCCACTCGAAGCGGAAGGCCAGATAGACGACGATGCCGATGATCACCAGCAGCAGCGCCAGGGCGCCGTCCTCGGCGAGTTCCTTGCCGACTTGCGGGCCGACGAACTCGACGCGCTTGATCTGCGGTTCGCCGCCGACCGCCTGCAGGCTGGCGCTCACCCGTTCGCTGACCTTGGCGGTCTCGCCGTCCTTGCCGAGCGGCACGCGGATCAGCACGTCGCGCGAGGAACCGAAGTTGAGCACCTGGGTGTCGGTGAAGCCGTCGGCTTCCATCCGCTTGCGGATCTTGTCGAGGTCGGGCGCCTGGGCGTAGCTGACTTCGAGCAGCGTGCCGCCGGTGAATTCGATCGACAGGTGCAGGCCCTTGGTGGCGAGGAAGAACACCGCCAGGACGAAGGTGACCAACGAGATGACGTTGAACACCAGCGCATGGCGCATGAAGGGGATGTCTTTTCGGATGCGGAAGAATTCCATTTCTGTACCCCTTACTTGGTCGTGCCGGCCGCGACACCCGGCTTCCACACCTGGCCGATGCTCAGGGCGTCGAGCTTGCGGCGGCCGCCGTAGAGCCAGTTGACGAAGGCGCGCGACACCACGACCGAGCTGAAGATCGAGGTCAGGATGCCGAGGCAGTGGACCACGGCGAAGCCGCGCACCGGGCCGGAGCCGAAGATCAGCAGCGCGACGCCGGCGATCAGCGTGGTGATGTTGGAGTCGAGAATCGTGCCCCAGGCGCGTTCGTAGCCGGCGGTGATCGCCGCGTGCGGCGTGGCGCCGTTCCTCAGTTCCTCGCGAATGCGCTCGTTGATCAGCACGTTGGCGTCGATGGCCATGCCGAGCGTCAGCGCCACCGCGGCGATGCCGGGCAGCGTCAGGGTCGCCTGCAGCAGCGAGAGCAGGGCGACCAGCAGCAGCAGGTTGGCGGCCAGCGCGGTCACCGAGACCAGGCCGAACAGCAGGTAGTAGGCGCTCATGAAGGCGGCGATCGCGGCGAAGCCCCACAGCGTCGAGTTGAAGCCCTTCTCGATGTTGTCGGCGCCGAGGCTCGGGCCGATGGTGCGTTCCTCGATGATCTCCATCGGCGCGGCCAGCGAGCCGGCGCGCAGCAGCAGCGCGACGTCGTTGGCCTCGGCGGTGGTCATGCGGCCGGAGATCTGCACGCGGCCGCCGCCGATCTCGGTGCGGATCACCGGCGCGGTGACCACCTCGCCCTTGCCCTTCTCGATCAGCAGGATGGCCATGCGCTTGCCGACGTTCTCGCGCGTCACGTCCTTGAAGATGCGCGCGCCGGCGGAGTCGAGGGACAGGTGCACCGCCGGCTCCTGGGTCTGGCCGTCGAAGCCTGCCTGGGCGTCGGTGAGCCGCTCGCCGGTCAGCACCACCTGCTTCTTGACCAGCAGGCCGCGGCCGCCGCGCTCGACGTAGTACTCGGTGCCGAGGGGCGGCTGGCCGGCGGCGGCGGCCTGCAGGCGGGTCGGGTCGGCGCTGGCCTCGTCGTCCACCATGCGGATTTCCAGGGTGGCGGTGCGGCCGAGAATGTCCTTGGCCTTCGCGGTGTCCTGCACGCCGGGCAGCTGCACGACGATGCGGTCGGCGCCCTGCTGCTGGATCACCGGCTCGGCGACGCCGAGCTCGTTGATGCGGTTGTGCAGCGTGGTGATGTTCTGCTTGAGGGCGAACTCCTGGATGCGCTGCTGGGCGGTGGGCTTGAGCGTCGCCACCAGCTTGAAGTCCGCGCCGTCCTGGGCCTCCACCAGGTCGAGGTCGGGCTGGCTGTCGAGCAGGGCGGCGCGCGCCTTGTCGCGCAGCGCCGCCTCGCGGAAGCGCATCACCAGCATGTTGCCTTCGCGCTGGATGCCGCCGTGGCGGATGTTCTTGTCGCGCAGCAGGCTGCGCAGGTCGGCGCCGGTGGAATCGAGGCGCTTGGTCAGCGCGCCCTTCATGTCCACCTGCAGCAGGAAATGCACGCCGCCGCGCAGGTCGAGGCCGAGGTACATCGGCAGCGCGTTCATGCCGGTCAGCCAGTCGGGCGAGGCGGACAGCAGGTTGAGGGCGACGCTGTAGGAGGCGTTGGCCGGATCGGGATTGAGCGCCTTTTCGATGGCGTCCTTGGCCTTGAGCTGGGTGTCGGTGTCGGCGAGGCGGACGCGGATGCTCTTCGGATCGAAGAACAGGCCGGTCGGCTTGATGCCCGCGACCGTCAGCGCTTCCTCGACCCGGGACTGCAGGGCGGTGTCCACCTTGATCGTCGCCTTGACGCTGGAGATTTGCACGGCGGGCACCTCGCCGAAGAAGTTCGGCAGGGTGTAGAGCAGACCGAACACCAGGGCGATGATCACCGTGGCGTTCTTCCAGAGAGGGTAGCGGTTCATAAGGCGGTCGGGAGTGATGGGTGCGAGGAGCGAGGAGGGGAGGCGTCAGGCGGTCATGGGGCGATCGAGGCGCAGGGCAGTGGGCTGCGCCACGCCTTTCCCCTTACTCCTGATTCCTCACCGCCTTTCACAGGTTCTTCAGCGTGCCCTTGGGCAGCAGCGCGGTGACGGCCTGCTTCTGGATCAGGATCTCGATCGGGCCGTCCTTGCGCTCGGAGATTTCGAGGGTGATGTAGTTCTCGCCGACCTTGACGATCTTGCCGGCCATGCCGCCCTGGGTAACGACCTCGTCGCCCTTCTGCAGTTCGCCCACCATCTTCTGGTGCTCCTTGGCCTTCTTCATCTGCGGGCGGATCATCAGGAACCACAGCACGATGAACATCAGGATGATGGGCATCAGGCCCATCAGGCCGCCGGTCGGGTCCTGGGCGGCGGCACCGGCCGCCTGGGCGTAGGCATTGGAAATCAGCATGTTCGGATGGCTCCGTGTGGATTAAATGAAGCGGCGCATTATACCCGCGCGCTGTTGCGCTCCCGGGCGAAGCGGGCGACGTAATCCGCGAAGCCGCCGCTGGCGATGGCTTCGCGCAGTTCGCGCATCAGCGTCTGGTAGTAAAACAGGTTGTGGATGGTGTTGAGCCGCGCGCCGAGGATCTCGCCGCAGCGGTGCAGGTGGTGCAGGTAGGCGCGGCTGAAGTTGCGGCAGCAATAGCAGCCGCAGGTCTCGTCCAGCGGCCGCGGGTCGCTCTTATGGACGGCGTTCTTGATGCGGATGTCGCCCCAGCGCGTGAACAGGTGGCCGTTGCGGGCGTTGCGCGTCGGCATCACGCAGTCGAACATGTCGATGCCCTGGCCCACCGCATAGACGATGTCCTCCGGCGTGCCGACACCCATCAGGTAGCGCGGCTTGTCGGTGGGCAGTTGCGGCGCCGTGTGGGCGAGGATGCGCGCGAAGTCCTCCTTCGGTTCGCCCACCGAGAGGCCGCCGATGGCCATGCCGTCGAAGCCGATGTCCAGCAGGCCGGCCAGCGACTCGTCGCGCAATCTCTCGTGCATGCCGCCCTGGACGATGCCGAACAGGGCATTGGCGTTGCCGAGCTGGTCGTGCTCGTCGCGCGAGCGGCGTGCCCAGCGCAGGCTGAGGCGCATCGAGTCGGCCGCCTGCTTGAGGTCGGCCGGGTAGGGCGTGCATTCGTCGAAGATCATGACGATGTCGGAGTTCAGGGCGTGCTGGATGCGCATCGACTCCTCGGGCGTGAGAAAGAGCTTGTCGCCATTGATCGGCGAGGCGAACTTCACGCCTTCCTCGCTGATCTTGCGCAGTTCGCCGAGGGAAAACACCTGGAAGCCGCCCGAATCGGTGAGGATCGGCTTGTCCCAGCCCATGAAGCGGTGCAGGCCGCCATGGGCGCGGATCACGTCGAGTCCAGGCCGCAGCCAGAGATGGAAGGTGTTGCCGAGCACGATCCGGGCGCCAATGTCGAGAAGCTCGTTCGGCGCCATCGCCTTGACCGTGCCGTAGGTGCCGACCGGCATGAAGACGGGGGTTTCGACCGTGCCGTGGGCGAGGGTGAGCGTGCCGCGCCGGGCGGCGCCGTCGGTGGTGTGCAGGGTGTATTTCATGTCTGGCGGTGGATCAGCATGGCGTCGCCGTAGCTGAAGAAGCGGTAGCCGGAGGCGATGGCGTGGCGGTAGGCGGCGCGGATGGGCTCCAGGCCGCCGAAGGCGGAGACCAGCATTAGCAGCGTGGATTTCGGCAGGTGGAAGTTGGTGACCAGCAGGTCGATGACCTTGAAGTCGTAGCCCGGCGTGACGAACAGCACCGTCTCGCCGGCGCCGACTTTTACCGAGCCGTCCGGGTTGGCCGCCGATTCGAGGGTGCGCAGCGTGGTGGTGCCGACGGCGACGACGCGGCCGCCGCGCGCCTTCGTGGCGGCGATGGCCTCGGCCGTCGCCTGGGGCACGTGGTAATGCTCGCGGTGCATGCGGTGCGCGGAGAGGTCATGCACGCGCACCGGCTGGAAGGTGCCGGCGCCGACGTGCAGGGTGACGTGGGCGATGGCGACACCCGCCGCGCGCAGGCGTTCGAGCAGCGGCGCGTCGAAATGCAGGCCGGCGGTGGGGGCGGCCACGGAACCGCGCTCGCGCGCGAACACGGTCTGGTAGCGCTCCTCGTCGGCGCTGGCGGCGGCGCGCTCGATATAGGGCGGCAGCGGCAGGCGGCCGTGGCGTTCGAGCAGTTCGACGGCGTCGGCCGGCTGGGGCGCATGGAAGCGCAGCCGGTAGAACTCTCCCTCGCGGCCGAGCACCTCGGCCTCGAAGGCATCCTCCAGCAGGAGCCGGCTACCCGGCTTGGGCGACTTGCTCGCGCGCACCTGGGCGAGCACCTCGTCGTCGCCGGTGACCCGCTCCACCAGCACCTCGATCTGGCCGCCGCTATCCTTCCTGCCGAACAGGCGGGCGTGCAGCACGCGCGTGTCGTTCATCACCAGCAGGTCGCCGGGAGCGAGCAGCGCGGGCAGATCGACGAAGGCCCGGTCCTCCAGCGCCCCGCCCCGCATGACCAACAGACGGCTCGCGCTGCGCTCGGCGAGCGGCGCCTGGGCGATGCATTCGGGCGGCAGGTGGTAGTCGAAGTGGTCGAGCGTCAGCTTCATGGGGATTCGTGGCGGGTTCGGTTGCAGGAGGGGGGGCTTTTGCGGATAATGCGCCCCTTCCAGCCGGGGCCGGCATTCTACGCGCCCCACTCATGGCCGAGATGGCGGAATCGGTAGACGCAGCGGATTCAAAATCCGCCGCCGCAAGGTGTCCGGGTTCGAGTCCCGGTCTCGGCACCACCTGTAATCAGGCGGTTTTCCTGATGGTTGAGCTGTTTAGGCTGGATTTGCGCGTAGCCAAATCGTAGCCTGCGAGCATCCCATCAATATTCCCTGCAGCACTTGCAAGATGGTCTGGGGCTAGGTGGGCATACCGTTCCACCATCGCTCCCGTAAGCCATCCTCCCAACCGCTGTAGCTCATGGGTCGGGGTTCCTGCTTTCCGTTGCCATGTGGCCCAGGTGTGCCTCAGGTCATGCCAACGAAAATCAGATATTCCCGCGCGCTTGAGCGCTTCCGTCCAGATTGCGTTATGGGCTTTCTGTAGTGGTTTGCCCCGAACAGTAAAAACCCGCTCGGGGTGTTTCCCGACTTGTGCCCGTAAAACCCGCATTGCCGCATCGTTAAGCGGTACGGCTATAGGACGGCGGCTCTTAGACTGCCCTGCGCGAATCCATGCATGCCGCTGTGGCATGTCGATTTGCGACCATTCAAGGCGAAGGATATTTCCCTGCCGTAGGCCGGTCGCCAATGCGAACATAACAACGGCTCGCTGGTGTTCAGGCAGTTCATCTAACAACCGTTTTGCTTCCTCGGTTGTCAGTGCACGCTCCCTTTCCACAGTTTCTTTAAAGAGCTTGACCTTCGGTACCTTATCGATCCACTCCCATTCGTCTCTTGCGCGAATCAAAATGGACCGAATTAATGCCAAATAGCGATTGACTGTGCTGGGTTTGACCTCTTTGAGTTTTGCCTGCCTGACGGTATCGATTACATCCCGTGTAATCTCGTCAAGCGTCAAATCCCCGAGATAGGCATGTAGCCAGACAAGTTTGGACTTGTCGTCGCTATGTGATGCCTTCTCCGAAGTCTCTTCCAGCCAGCGTACAACCGCCTCACGCCAGGAACGGGCAGGCTTGATGCCCAACCGCTCCTGATCCCACAAGGACGCCTTCAGCTTGTCGTGCAGCTCCTGGGCTTTTACCTTGTCGGCAGTCCCAGCGCTTTGCTGTATGCGTCGTCCATTGCGAGCCGTGAGCTTGATCCACCAATTGGGTGAATCCTTGCGTTTGAAGAGTGACATGTGATGCTCCTTTCATGTTCACCCTGCAACGCCCGCCGCGGATATTGTGACCGTAGATACTCGATTAGGTCAATCTCCAAGAACACCCAGCACTTGCCAGGCTTGGCCCCAGGGATTTCCCCCGTGCGCGCTTTCTCGCCCAACGTGACCGGATGTAGCTTCAAATACTCGGCAGCTTGTTGCAGGGTGAAGGTCTGCATGACTAGGCGCTCCTAGCCATCAGGCCGTCGCAGACTTCGCCGCTGCCTTGTGCGGGCGAATGTCCACGATGATCTGCCGTGTCTTGCTGCCGTTGCTCACCGTGTCCCACTCGACCTCAAATTCGGCTGGCAGGGCAATGGTGCTCAGGCGGTCATAGACCTCCGACTTCCCGGCGTTGAAGTCATTGGTGCACATCCCGCGCCGGTTGCCGTTACGGTCGTCCATCTTGGTTTCGATAAACACCGTGGTGGAATCGAAGGCCCGCCCATCAATGTCGCCCTTGAACTTCTTCATGCCGGTGACGCGCTCAACAGATTTATGCATGGCTATTTCCTTTCAGAACTGGGATGGAGATATCCCTGAACCGGCAGCCATCCCGAACCGCCGAGGGAGGAAATGGCTAGACCCGGATAAGCTGCTCCCCAAGCCAGACGAGCTTGACCCCGAACAGTTCGCAGGAGCCGGTCATCACGAGCTGATCCCAGGCGGCCTTGAACTTCTGCCAGAGGTTGCGCTTCAGTTCCTTGGCGAACTCGTCGGGCGGCAGATCGGAGAGGGTGTGCGCGTATTCATGGCGCTCGGGCATGCTCTTAAACGCCCTTCTGAGGGCTTCGCGCATCTTGCCCATGGGGACGCCTGGCCTGGACTGCGATAGACGCACCAGCCCGTCCTGATCGCCGCAGTATTGGGACACCAGATAGCGGGACAGACGGCGGGCATCCTTGGAGCTGCCACCGATCCGTTTCACATTGACGTGGAAGGCCCCGTGTATGTCCTTCCAGTTCTCTTGCAGCCAGTCGAAGGGGATGTAGAAGGAGCGGCCTTTCATTCAAGGGGCTCCTTCCAGGCAAGGATCATGTGCAGGACGCCATGACCTTCGCGGGTATCGACACAGACGTATTCCACGCCTTCATAGTCCAACAGACGGGCCATGCGCTTCCGCAAGGTCTGGAAGTCCCGGCGTAGCTGGGCCAAAGGGCTTAAAGGCGAGGAAGTCAAAGTGACCCACAGGCATTGATAGCCGTGGGCCTGCCAATGATTGAGGCGGTCAAGAACCGTCCGACGGGTCAGCCACTGTTTCCGCGTCCAGGGCTTGCGGGGTTCTTTGTGCGGCACATTTCCGCACCCTATATCAAGTAAAGGGGCGGCTGCGCCGCCGGGTGCGGTTGCACCCTCCGGTGCAATACGCGTCCGGTCGACGCAGCCGTTCTCTGCCTGTAATGATGGTACAGATTCAGCCGGACAAACTGGCCGCGATGCCTGGTCTTCGGGAGTGGAGTGGGTACGGGTATTCATTACCCGGAACTATAGGGGTTGTACGCACCCCTTTGCAAGGGTCCCGTGCACCCCTGTTGTCATGCAGGGGTGGCATGTACCCTTTTTACAACGCTAGCTCGCTGCGGCGTTCTTTCAGCTCATCATCCTTGAGTTCGCCACTGACGGCTTTCCAGAAGTTGCCAAGCTTTTGCACCACGGCATACGCGATGGACTTGTCGGATAGCTCGGTTTCTGGCTGGAAGGCTTCACGGATATTGATGCCGAGTATTTCTTCGTATTTGCGGATAGTGCGCTTGTTGTGGATCAGCACCAGGACTTTCCAGCCGACGATACGACCGACCATATACATGCCGATGGCAGCTTCTAGGTCACGCACATCGCCTTTGAAGGCGGCGGTGATATGGTCGATATCCGTGACTAGCGCGTGCGCTTCATTTACGTCGACAGGCGGGGGGGTGCGAGGCGGTTTCTTGGCTTTGGGCATTGGGCTTACCTCCCATGAGTTAGAGGTAATGATAGCCCGTTTAGGGGTAT
>JANJVS010000043.1 GCA_024709955.1 Rhodocyclaceae bacterium | reverse complement strand
GGCCCGAGCCACTCCAGGATCGTCGCATAGAGGACTTCGGGGCTGGCCGGCTTGCCGATGAAGCCGTTCATGCCGGCCTCGAAGCATCTTTCCTTGTCCTCGGAAAAAACGTTCGCCGTCATGGCCAGGATCGGCATGTCGCCGCCGGGCAGCTGGCGGATCCGCCGGGTGGCCTCCAGGCCATCCATGTTGGGCATCTGCATGTCCATGAGGATCAGGGCATAGCGGTTGTCGGTCGCCAGCCGCACCGCTTCGACGCCGTCCGCCGCGCTGTCGACATCCCGGAAGACGTCCTGCAGCAGCCCGAGCGTGACCTCGCGGTTGATCGGCTCGTCTTCGACGAGCAGCAGCCGGCAGTCGGCGCAGTCGCGCCGCAGGATGGTTTCGGCCATTTCCCGCAGCGGTGTTTCCGCCGGGACGTCCCTGGGCGTGCCCTTGCCGAGCCAGGCCGTGAACCAGAAGGTGCTGCCCGCGCCGGGGGTGCTGCTGGCGCCGGCGTCGCCGCCCATCAGCTGTGCCATCCTGCGCGTGATCGCCAGGCCGAGCCCGGTGCCGCCGTACTTGCGCGTGGTCGAGCCGTCGGCCTGTTCGAAGGCGGTGAACAGCTTCGGCAGCACCTCCGGCGCGATGCCGATGCCGCTGTCCTCGACCTCGATGCGCAGCAGGAGTTGCTCCGCGGTTTCCTCGATCTTGCGGGCACGCAGGGTCACGCCGCCCCGTTCGGTGAACTTGATCGCGTTCGCGGCGAAGTTGAGCAGTCCCTGCTGCAGGCGTGTCGGATCGCCCACCAGATGATGCAGGTTCGCGTCGATGTCCACGAGCAGCCGCAGTCCCTTGGCTTCCGCCTGTTCGTGCAGGATCGAGACGACATTGGCCATGATCGCCCCGAGATGCACCTCGGTTTGTTCCAGGGACAGCTTGTTGGCCTCGATCTTCGACAGGTCGAGGATGTCGTTGATGATCGCCAGCAGGTGGGCGGCGGCGCCGTCGATCTTGTCCAGGCGGTCGCGCTGCAGCGGCGTCGCCTCGCCGCGGCGCAGCAGATGCGTGAGACCGACGATGCCGTTGAGCGGCGTGCGGATCTCGTGACTCATGTTGGCCAGGAAGACGCTCTTGGCGATATTGGCCGCCTCGGCCGCGTTCTTTGCCCGGGCCAGCTCGATGTTGGCATGCTGCAGGTCGCCGGTGCGCTCGGCGAGCAGTTCCTCAAGATGATGGCGGTAGCCGTCGAGCTCCTGCTGGGTGGCTTCCTGCTCGTCGAGCAGCTTGTTGAAGGCGGCGCCGACGGCACCGATCTCGTCGGCGCGCCGCACCGCGACGCGTCCGGGCTTGCCGTCCCGCAGCGCGGCGATCGTGCTCTCGAGTTCGCCCAGCGGCGCGAGGATATGGCTGCGGAAGCGCAGGGATATGCCCGCGCCGAAGGCCGCGCCCAGCAAAAGGAACAGCAGGAAGATCAGCAGCTGGCGCCGGCGCGCCTGTTCGTGCGCCTGCGCCAGCGCGGCGTTCGCCGCGCCGCGGAATTCCCTCAGGCTGGCTTGCAGCTGCGTCGCCTCCTGGAACAGCTGGGCGGCCAGCAGCACCACGATTTCGTTGCTCCCGTTCCGTCCGCGTGCTTCCCGCAGCTTGTCCTGGAGCGTCCGCATCGCTTCCAGCCGCTGCGTGGCGTGGCGGACGAGAGCCGCTTCCGCCGACCCGGGCGCCACGTCCGGAGCCGCCAGCAGCTTGCCGAATTCCTCGTGCTGCCGCCGCCACTGTCCGACGCTGCGCGGGCCCGGATACTGGAGGATGGCGTGGGTGAGCTGCACGAGTTCCATGCCTTCGTCGGCGATGCGGTCCATCGCCTTGCCGTGGCCCGTGTCGATTTCCAGGCGCGAATGGCTGACGGTGTAGGCCGCGATCATGCCGATCACGAGCGCCGCCGCCGCTACCAGGGTAAGGCGGAAGCCCCCGCGGATGCCGCTCATCGCCTCAGCGCGCGAACACGGTGACCGCCGCCGGGCGTACCGCCGCCAGCGGGGCGGCGTGCAGGGTGCGGCTGAAATCGGGGAGCGTCGGCGTGGCCTTCTTTTTCGCGAGCCAGCGCGCCTCGCCATCCATGATTTCGAGGATTTCCTGTGGCAGCGTGACGGCGAGCCGCATGTCCGGCCACAGCCTGGCCACATAGGCGGGGTCGAGGGCGAAGCGCCGCGCCAGCCAGGCCTTGGCGCGCTCGGGATCGGCCTGGATCCACTCCTCCGCCAGCAGCAGGGCTTGCAGGTGGCGCTCGAACGCCCGGGGCTTGGCGCTGGCGGTCTCCTCCCGCGTCAGCGCGAGCAGGTAGGCGTCGGCGCCCCTGGGCAGGAGGTGGATGGCATTCTCGCCGAGCCGCCGCTCGATGCTGTCCACATGAGGCTGCCAGGTGATGGCGGCATCGATGGTGCCGCTCTCCATCTGCTCGACCAGCTGCCTGGGCGGCAGATTCACCAGTTGCACGTCGTTCGCGGTGAGCCCCTGCAGCGCGAGGAACACCACCAGGGTGTGCTCGGAGGTCGAGGTCAGGGCCACGCCGATGCGCTTGCCCTTGAGGTCGGCGGGCCGCGCGATGCCGCGGTCGCGGCGGGCGATCAGCCCCTTGTTCCAGTATTGGCTGACGCTGGCGAGCACCCGCAGGTCGGGTTCGCCGAAGCTGAGGTCGGCGAGGACGAACTCCGATGCCATGGCCGCATCCACCTCGCCCTTGCGCAGCGCGTCGACGCTGGCCTTGCCCGTATCGAAGCCCTTCAGCTCCGCGTTCAGGCCCACCTGCCGGAAAAAGCCTTGCTCGGCGGCGATCCAGGCCAGCGCGCCCACGTCGCCCTCGAAGGCGCCAATGCGCAGGGTTTCGGTCGGCTCGGGCGCGCCCGTCCGGTCAAGGAAAAGGAGCGCGATGCCGAGCAGCGCGCCGACGACGGCGACGATCAGAACAGCCTTGAGCCGCGGCGTCATCGTGGTTCAGCGTTTCCGCCCGTGGGCAAGGGCGGGAACGACCGGCCGAACCGGCCGGCGGACGCACCGCTGGGCAGACGCACAAACCGCCTGACGCATATTCAATCTTGTACGAAGGTAATGGCCATGGACACCAGCCAATCATAGCAGTGCGCCTGTATTTGGATATATACCCATTACTGGGGATTACTATCTTTTCTGTCGGATTTACATGTTTTCCGGTAATGCCCCCGGCGCTTCCGCCGCGAGACCGGCGCTATTGCCGAGGGCCGTGTCCAGCATTTCGATGAAGGCACGCGTCTTGGCGGGCATCAGGCGGCGGCCGGGGAAGACGGCCCAGGCCGGGTGGGCGGGCAGGCGCCAGTCGGACAGCACGCGCCGCAGCAGGCCGGCGCGCACGGCCGGGGCGGCGAAGGTGTCCGGCACCGCGGCGATGCCGGCACCCGCCCGGGCCAGGCCGATCAGCAGCTCGGGGGAGTTGGCGCCGACCCGACCCGGGGGAATGCCCTCCCAGCGGTCGGCGCCGCGCCGCAGCGTCCAGCCGCCGCGCTCGCCGCCGCGGGAAAGCAGGCAGAGGGCATCGTGGCGGACGAGATCGTCCGGCGTCGCCGGATCGCCCCGTTCGGCGAGATAGGCCGGCGCGGCATAAAGCCCGGCGGGGAACACCGCGAGGCGGCGCGCCGCGAGCAGGCCGTCATCGGGCAGATCGCCCATGCGCACCGCGAGGTCGAAGCCCTCGCCGAGCAGATCCACGCGCCGCGGCGAAAGGTCGAGTTCCAGCGACACCTCGGGATGCAGGGCGACGAAGGCGGCCAGCATCTCGGTCAGCAGCAGGGTGGCGAAGTCGCTCGGCATCGAGACGCGCAGCCGCCCCGAGGGGCGCGCGCGGCGGTGCTCGGACAGGGCCTTGACGGCATCCACCTCGGCGGCCACCTGGCGCGCATGCTCCAGCAGCTGCAGACCGAAGTCGGTGAGCGCGAGGCGGCGCGTGGTGCGGATCATCAGCCGCTCGCCGAGCCTGTCCTCCAGCGCGGCGATACGGCGCGAGACCGTGGATTTGGGCAGGCCGACGCGCTCGGCGGCGCGGCTGAAGCTGCCGGCCTCGGCGACGCGGGCGAACAGCAGCAGGTCGTTGGCTTCGTATTGTTCCATGAGTGGAACAATCTTATCCGATCCAAGGGCTTCAAAGCGTTCATGGATATCAATAGAGTGGCGTCATCGATCAAGGAGAATGCGATGAACGCCAGAACCGTCCCCGCCGAAACCGTCCGCAAGTCCCGTGGCGTCGAGCGCGCGGTCGCCGGCCGCGCGACCGCCGACGGCGCCGGCGTGCGGCTCACCCGCGTGCTGACCCAGGACCTGCAGCGCCGTCTCGACCCTTTCCTCATGCTCGATGTCTTCGCGAGCGACGATCCTGACGACTACCTTGCCGGCTTTCCCGACCACCCGCACCGCGGCTTCGAAACCGTGACCTACATGCTCGCCGGCCGCCTGCGCCACCGCGACAGCGCCGGCCACGAGGGCCTGCTGGAAAACGGCGGCATGCAGTGGATGACCGTCGGGCGCGGCGTGGTGCATTCCGAGATTCCCGAGCAGGAGGAGGGCCGCATGGAAGGCTTCCAGCTCTGGCTCAACCTGCCGGCGCGGGACAAGATGAGCGATCCCTGGTACCGCGACTTCGCCGCCGCCGAACTGCCACGCTTCGCCACCGCGAACGGCGTCGCGGCGACCGTGATCGCCGGCGCAAGCCATGGCGTGACGGGCGCGGTGACGCGGACGGCGACCGCGCCCCTCTATCTCGACCTGCGCCTGCCCGCCGGGACAGCTTTCGCCCAGTCGCTGCCGGCGGAGCACAACGCCTTTGTCTACGTCCATGGCGGAGCGGCGCGCATCGGCGACGAAACGGTGCCGGCAGGGCGCATGGCGATCCTCGCCAACGACCCGGCCGCCGACGGCGTGCTCATCGAGGCGGCGGAGGATGCCCGCCTGCTGCTGATCGCCGGTCGGCCCCTCGGCGAGCCGATCGCCCAGTTCGGCCCCTTCGTCATGAACACCCAGCAGGAAATCTACCAGGCGCTCGCCGACGAACGCGACGGCCGCCTGGGCTGACCCACCACACCCCCACCCGCACAGGAGAAACCAGCATGAAAAAGATCGCCATCGTCTATCACAGCGGCTACGGCCATACCGCGCGCCAGGCCGAGGCCGTGCGCGCCGGCGCGGCGGACGGCGCCGCCGACGCGAAGCTCTATGCCGCCGATGCCCTGACCGACGCCCACTGGGCCGAGCTGGCCGCAGCCGACGCCATCGTCTTCGGCGCGCCGACCTACATGGGCAGCGTCTCGGCGCCCTTCAAGGCCTTCATGGACGCGAGTTCCAAGGTCTGGTTTACCCAGGGCTGGAAAAACAAGCTCGCCGCCGGCTTCACCAACTCGGGCTCGCAATCGGGCGACAAGCTCAATTCGCTGGTCCAGCTCGCGGTCTTCGCCGCCCAGCAGGGCATGCTGTGGGTCAGCCTCGGCATCATGCCTGGCAACAATTCGAGCCAGGGTTCGCCGGACGACCTCAACCGCGTCGGCAGTTACCTCGGCGCGATGGCCCAGTCGAACGTCGATCAGGGCGCCGACGCGATGCGCGAGTCCGACCTCGCCACGGCGCGCGAGCTGGGCCGGCGCGTGGCCGCCGCCGCGCGCGCCTGGGACAGCGCGCAGCTGGCCTGAGCCTCCGGGCGCAAGGCGGGATGCGGCACATCCTGTTACGATCCCGGCTGAGAGCCTGTCTCAAATATTCACGCGGTCGCGGGGGGGCGCGGGGGGGGGGAGCCCCACCCCCGGCCGCGGGCGAAATGGCGCCGCCCCGCGCTCCCCCCCCCCCCCCCCCCGCCCCCGCCCCCCCCCCCCCCGGCCCTCCGGGTTGAGGCGCAATGGCGCGTCCGCCGCGTTGCGCGGCTTGCCGATAGACCCGGTTATCGCCCGCGCCGCGCGCCTCGCGTCCATCGCCATTGCGCCGCAACGCGATCCACGCGAATATTTGAGACAGGCTCTGAATCCAGGGAACCCGGCTCCGGGTTCCCCGTCCAATCGCGTTTTCCGGAGAATCGTCACATGCACCGCATCCTCAAGCAATTGCTGGGCTGGCTGGCCGTCGCCGCCGTTTCCGCCTCGCTGGCCGTCGCCGCCGAACCGCAGGCCGGCCGCGACTATATCGCGCTCAATCCGTCGCAGCCGACCCGGACGCCGGGCAAGATCGAGGTGCTCGAATTCTTCTCCTACGGCTGCAACCACTGCAAGGCCCTGCAACCCGCGCTCGCCGCCTGGGCGGCCGGGCTGCCGGCGGACGTCCAGTTGCGGCGCGTGCCCGTTTCCTTCAACCGCGCGCCCTGGGCGCGGCTGGCGCGCATCTACTATGCCCTCGAAGTCACCGGCAACGTCGAGAAGCACGACGGCGCGGTCTTCAAGGCCCTGCACGACGAGCGTGTCAATTTCAGCAACGACGACACCATCGTCGCCTGGGCGACGGCCAGGGGCATCGACGGCAAGAAGTTCGCCGAGGCGCTCGCCAGCTTCGGCGTGCAGAGCATGGTGCCGCGCGGCGACCAGGAGGCCGCCGCCTACAAGATCGAGGGCGTGCCGACCCTGATCGTCGAGGGTCGCTGGCTGGTCGTGAACAACGGCAATTTCCCGCGCATGCTGGCGGTGGCCGACGCGCTGATCGAGAAGGCGCGCAAGGAAAAGCGCAAGTAGGATGCGCGAACTCCTGGCCTGGCTCGGCCGCGACGCGCGCCTGCAGCTGCTCGGCATCGGCCTCGTGGGCTGCGCGCTGGTCGGCGGCGGCATCCTGCTGGCGCGTACCATGAACCTCGCCGCCTGTCCGCTGTGCATCCTGCAGCGCATGCTCTACCTGCTGCTCGGCGTCGAGGGCCTGTTCGCCCTGTTCGTCGTGCGCGCCGCGCGGCCGCTGGCCGGCCTGATGGCCGCCACGGCGGCGACCGGCGCCGGCATCGCCGCCTACCAGACCTGGCTGCAGCGTTTCGCCACGGACACCAACTGCGGCGCCAACCAGCCCTGGTGGGAACAGTTCGTGAATTGGGCCGGTGTCCAGTCGCCCCTGCTGTTCGAGGCCACCGGCCTGTGCTCCGAGGCCGGCTGGAAGTTCCTCGGCCTGTCGATCGCCGAGTGGTCGCTGGCGCTGTTTTCCGCCATGACGCTGCTCGCGCTGCGCGTGGCGCGCGCGCGCCGGGACTAGAATCCCGTCCCCTGCGTTTCCATTCCCGTCCGTCATGAGCCTGCGTCTCGCCATCAACGGCTACGGCCGCATCGGCCGCTGCTTCCTGCGCGCCCTGCGCGAATCGCCGCTGCGCGAACGGGTCAAGGTCGTCGCCATCAACGAGCCGGCCGACCTCGACAGCATCGCCTACCTGACGCGCTTCGACTCGACCCACGGCCGCTTTCCCGGCCAGGTCGAGACGGCCGCCGGCGCGCTGCGCATCGACGGCGAACCCATCCGCGTCTCCCACGAATGCGCGCCGGACGGCGTCGACTGGGGGGCGCTCGGCATTGACATGCTGGTCGAGTGCTCGGGCCGCTACGCCCGGCGCCACGAGCTTGAAGCCTTCCTCGATGCCGGCTGCCCGCGCCTGCTGCTCTCCCATCCCGGCCACGCCGCCGGCGACGTGGATCGCACCGTCGTCTTCGGCTTCAACCACGCGACGCTCGACGGCGCCGAACGCATCGTCTCGGCGGCCTCCTGCACCACCAACGCCTCGGTGCCGACGCTCGCCCTGCTCGACCGGGCCTTCGGCCTCGACCACGTGCTGCTGACGACCCTGCATTCGGTGATGAACGACCAGCCGCTGATCGACGCCTACCACCATGCCGACCTGCGCCGCAACCGCTCGGCGATGCAGTCGCTGATCCCCGTCGCCACCGGCCTGGCGCGCGGCGTCGAGCGTTTGCTGCCGGAACTGGCCGGCCGCGTCGTCGCCAAGTCGATCCGCGCGCCGGTGCCCAACGTCTCGGCCATCGACCTGGTGGCGACCCTGCGCCGCCCCGCGAGCGCCGTGGCGATCAACGCGTTGTTGCACCGTGCCGCGAGCGCCGACTTTTCGGGCCAGCTCGCCTGCAGCGACGACCCGCACGCCTCCATCGACTTCAACCACAGCCCGCAGTCGGCGATCGTCGACACGACGCAGACGCGCATGAGCGGCGACCGGCTGGCGAACCTGCTGATCTGGTTCGACAACGAATGGGGTTTCGCCAACCGCATGCTGGAGCTGGCCGACCACTGGGGCCGGCGCGCCGCCCAGACCCCGGCCGCTTAGACCTCCAGGTGCTGGTAGAGCACCGTCGAGAGATAGCGCTCGCCGAAGGACGGCACGATGACGACGATCAGCTTGCCAGCGTTCTCGGGCCGGCGCGCGACCTCCAGCGCCGCCGTCACCGCCGCCCCCGAGGAGATGCCCACCAGCAGCCCCTCGTCGGTCGCCAGCCGGCGCGCCATGTTCAGCGCGTCGTCGTTGCCCACCTTGACGATCTCGTCGTAGACCCGCGTGTCGAGCACCGCCGGCACGAAGCCGGCGCCGATGCCCTGGAGCGGGTGCGGGCCGCGTTCGCCGCCGGAGAGCACCGGGCTCGCCGCCGGCTCGACGGCGACCACGCGCAGGCCGGGCTTGCGGCGCTTGAGCTCCGCGCCGGCGCCGGTGATCGTGCCGCCGGTGCCGACGCCGGCGACGAAGATATCCACCTGGCCGTCGGTGTCGCGCCAGATCTCCACGGCGGTCGTGCGGCGGTGGATCTCCGGGTTGGCCGGGTTCTCGAACTGGCCGGGGATGAAATAGCGCGGATCGGCGGCGGCCATGTCCTCGGCCTTCTTCACCGCCCCCGCCATGCCCTCCGCGCCGGGCGTCAGGATCAACTCGGCGCCGTAGGCCTTGAGCAGCAGCTTGCGCTCGCGGCTCATGGTCTCGGGCATGACGAAGGCGCACTGGTAGCCGCGCGCGGCGGCCACCATCGCCAGGCCGATGCCGGTAGTGCCCGAGGTGGCTTCGAGGATCACGCTGTCGGGCCGCAGCTTGCCGTCCCGCTCGGCGGCATCGAGCATGGCGGCGGCGATGCGGTCCTTGACGCTGTGGGCCGGATTGAAGAACTCCAGCTTGAGGGCGATGGCGGCGGCGCAGCCCGCATTCACCCGGTTCAGGCGCACCAGCGGCGTGTTGCCGATGAGTTCGGCGACGTTGTTGGCGATTTTCATGAAAGACGATCCTCGTGAATGAACGGGCGCGCGCCCGGCGGGGCGCGTGGGGCGGCATTATGCGGCCGGCGCCGGAATGTGTCGCCGCCCGTCGCCGCCGGTCCGGATTCCCGGCGGATGCGAAAAGGATTTCCGGGAGCCCGTGGCGTGGTTATCAGTTATGATTATGCTGCCATGCAGCATTTTTGATGCTCGCCAGTGCAATCCATCGATCCGTTCCCGTCCGCCATCCATGAAAATCCAGACCAAAACCAAGCTGCTGGTGCTCGTCGCCCTCGTCGGCACGGCCATCGGCATCGTCACCGGCCTCGTTTCCCTGCGCGACAACCTGCTTGAGGACCGCAAGTTCAAGACCCGCAACGTCGTCGAAACCGTGCATACCCTGCTCGGCCACTACCATGCCGAGCAGGAGGCCGGACGGCTGGGCCCGGCCGAGGCGCAGGCGGCCGCGCTGGCCGCGGTCAAGGCGCTGCGCTACGACGAATCCGAATATTTCTGGGTCAACGATTACCGGAACAAGATGCTCATGCATCCGATCCGGCCGGAGCTCGACGGCAAGGACCTGTCGGGCTTCAAGGACGCGAACGGCAAGCTGTTCTTCAACGAATTCATCGAAATCGTAAACAAGAGCGGCGCGGGCTTCCTCGACTACTACTGGCCAAAGCCCGGCTCGGACAAGCCGGTCGAGAAGCTCTCCTACGTCAAGGGCTTCGCTCCCTGGGGCTGGATCGTCGGGACCGGCATCTACATCGAGGACGTGGATCAGGAGCTGGCGCGCCAGGCGCGCAAGCAGCTGCTGATCGCCCTCGGCATCTTCCTCGTCATGGTTCCCTTCTCGATATCGGTGGTGCGCGACCTCGGCCGCTCGATCCGCTCCGTCGTCGCGGCGACCGACAAGCTGGCCCAGGGTGATTTCGACCACGCCGCCGACGTGGTCCTCAAGAACGAGATGGGCGCGATCCTCGTCGCCACCCAGCACGTGCAGAAAAGCCTGCAGGCGATGCGCGTCGATGCGCAGACCCTGAGCCAGGCGGCGGTGGCCGGCAACCTGTCGGCGCGCGCCGACGCCGGCCACCATCCCCGGCGAGAGCGGTGCCGGCAAGGAAGTCGTCGCCGCCGCGCTGCACCGCTGGAGCAAACGTGCCGGCGAAGCCTACGTCCCGCTCAATTGCGGGCTGCTCGAAGGCGAACTGGTCGAAAGCGAGCTGTTCGGCCACAAGCGCGGCGCCTTCACCGGCGCCACCGGCGATCGCGAGGGCCTGTTCGAGGTCGCCAGCGCCGGCACCCTGTTCCTCGACGAGATCGGCGAACTGCCGGCTTCGTGCCAGGCCAAGCTGCTGCGCGTGCTCGACAGCGGTGAATTCCGCCAGCTCGGCGCCTCGGCGCTGCGCCACACCGAGGCACGGGTGATCGCCGCCACCCACCGCGACCTCGAAGCCCTGGTCGAGCAAGGCCGTTTCCGCCACGATCTGCTGTACCGGCTCAACGTCGTACACATCCAGGTGCCGCCACTGCGCGAACGCCGCGAGGACATTCCGCTGCTGGTCGAACATCTGATGCGCCGCGCCCTGCGCCGCAATGCAAGCGGCCCGGTGCCGCGCCTGAGTCCCTGCGCAATGGCCCGCCTGATCGACTACCCCTGGCCCGGCAACGTGCGCGAACTGCGCAACGTCATCGAGCGCCTGCTGGTGTTCGGCGACGGCGAGGTCATCGATGCCGCCATCACGAACTCGATCCTGTCGACACCCGGCGAGGCTCCGGCCGCGACTTCGCCCGCCGGCTTCAGCCGCATCGCACCGCTCGCCGAAGTCGAACAGGCCTACATCCGCTGGGTCGTCGACGCCCTCGAAGGCAACGTCAGCGCCGCCGCCGCCCGCCTGGGCGTCGCCCGATCGACGATCTACCGCAACCTGAAGCCGAAGGTGGACAGGCCCGCGCACTGAAGTGCTGTCGTATTTTGCAACACCGTTGCAGGCTGCAACGCTTGCCCAGAACCCACTGACAGCCAGGGATTTCCACCGCCGGCGCCGCTTTCACGCAATGCCCTGTAGCGCATTGCGACATCATCGGAATTCCATTTCCCGCCACGAGATAAAATAAATATTTGTTTTATCTGTGTATTTGTATTTTTAACAAACCTGGCCCGAGCCTTGCTTTGTCTTTCTCCAAGGGAACACCGTAATCCCAGTACAGGAGGAGACGAATGCATTCAGTATCGAAACTGGCCCTGGCCTGTCTCGCGGCAAGCGCGATGCACGTCGCGGCCGCACAGGACGGCCCCGCACAACCGGTCGATCCGGTCTACGCCAAGGTGTGCAGCTACTGCCACGACCAGGGCATCGGCCCGGCGATCCTCGGACGACAGCTGCAGCCCGCCTACATCGAGCACGTGGTGCGCTACGGTTTTCGCGCGATGCCCAGCTTCCGCCCCGCGGAAATCGACGACAAGGCCCTCGCCGGCGTCATCCAGTGGGTGTCGGCCTCGCCTGCCGGCGGCCCGAAATAGGTGGCCGCCATGGACCGACGTGAATTTTTCCGCCGTGCCGGCGGCGGCGCATCACTCGCCGCGTTGTCGACTTCGGCGCTGTCCTTCCAGAATGTGAATTTCGCCGCCGGGCGCACGCAGCTGATCCTCCTCGGCCAGGGTGACCTGCCTGCCGCAGTGGCGCTGGCACGCCGGGTGGAAGAAGCATTTCACGGTGCCGGCCTGCGCACGGCGGTGCTGCTGCCCGGTCGCAGCGAACTGCGCCGCATCGACAGCCTCGACGCCCTGCTCGACCATCCGCCCGGAACCCCCTTGCTCGGCATCATGGACGATGCCGCCGCGGTCATCTTCCAGGCCGTCGCCGGCAGCCGTGGTGCGCACTCGCTGGCGAGCGCCCATCACCGCGGCAGTAGCAGCGCCACACGTCACTGCTGCAGCGCCGCCGGATACCCGCAGCCGATCACCTGGAACGGAGCCGGGGATGACCAGGCGCAGCACGTCGGGCAGTTCTACCTTGCCGCCCTCGGCGAGCGCACCGCCCCCCCCGCCTCGATCCGGCCCGCAGCCGCCATCACTGCCGCAGAGGGCGCGCTGGCGTCCTTCCTGATCCGGCTCTGAAGCGCTGCCCACGCCCCCGCAACCTCATCCGCATCCTGGAGAAGAAATGAGCACACCCAAGCGCACCCTCCTGCCCAAGGGCGTCAGCGCGAGCGATTTCGACAAGGCGCTCACCGAGATCCGCGCCATCGTCGGCGACGCCCACGTCCTGGCCGAGTCCCCGCAGCTCGCCCCCTACAACAAGATCATGATGCCGGTACCCGACGCGCAGCACGCGCCCTCGGCGGCGGTGATGCCCGACAGCGTCGAGCAGGTGCAGGCGATCATGCGCATCCTGAACAAGCGCCGGATCCCGGTGTACCCGATCTCCACCGGCAAGAACCTCGGCTACGGCTCGGCGGCGCCGGTCGAGCGCGGCCAGCTCGTCCTCGACCTGCGCCGCATGAACCGCATCCTCGACGTGGACGCCGAGCTGTGCACCGCGCTGGTCGAACCCGGCGTCACCTACCAGCAGCTCTACGACTACCTGCAGGAAAAGAAGCTGCCGCTGTGGTTCTCCTGCCCCGCGCCCTCGGTGATCGCCGGCCCACTCGGCAACATGGTCGACCGCGGTGTCGGCTACACCCCCTACGGCGAGCACTTCCTGTTCTCGTCCGGCATGGAGGTGGTGCTCGCCGACGGCGAGGTGCTGCGCACCGGCATGGGCTCGATGCCCAATTCCAACACCTGGCAGGTGTTCAAGTGGGGCTACGGGCCGACCCTCGACGGCATCTTCACCCAGTCGAACTACGGCGT
>JANJVS010000038.1 GCA_024709955.1 Rhodocyclaceae bacterium | reverse complement strand
CGAACTCGGCGGAGACCTCGGCCTTCTCGGCGCCGACGCGCACGACGCTCGCCTCGGCGCGCTCGCCGAGGGCGAGGGAGAGGGCATCGACGAGGATGGACTTGCCGGCGCCGGTCTCGCCGGTGAGCGCGCCGAAGCCGGTGGCGAACTCCAGTTCGAGGCGGTCGACGATGACGAAGTCGCGGATGGCGAGGCGCAGCAGCATGGCGGTCAGGTACGGCGCGGGGTCGCGCTCCAGTGCAGCTTTTCGCGCAGCATGGCGAAATAGCTGTAGCCGGGCGGATGCAGGAGGATGACGTCGTGGGCCGAGCGCGCGACGCGCACGGTGTCGCCGGCGCGGGCGTCGTAATGGCCCTGGCCGTCGAAGTGCACGCGGGCGTCGTGGACGAGGGTCATTTCGATGCGGCAGGCGTCGGAAATCGTGATCGGCCGGTGGGTCAGGCCGTGCGGGCAGAGCGGCACGAGGGCGATGCCCGGCACCGCCGGCTGCAGGATCGGGCCGTTGGCGGAGAGCGCGTAGGCGGTCGAGCCGGTGGGCGTGGCGACGATCATGCCGTCGGCGCGCAGCACGTAGAGGAAGTCGCCATCGACGCGCACCTCGATCTCGATCATGCGGCCGAGGTCGCCCTTGTTCACCACCACGTCGTTGAGCGCCAGGGTGGAGAACGCGCACTCGCCGCCGCGCCAGACGCGCGCGTCGAGCAGCATGCGCCGGTCGGCGGCGAACTCGCCGGCGAGCAGGCGGTCGATGGCGGCGAGCATGTCGGCGCGCGCGATGTCGGTCATGAAGCCGAGGCGGCCCTGGTTGATGCCGACCAGCGGCACCTCATGGGCGGCGAGGCGGCGCGCGGCGTTGAGCAACGTGCCGTCGCCGCCGAGCACGATGGCGACGTCGGCGTTGGCGCAGATCGACTCGATGCTCGCCGCGTCGGCGACCATGCCGAGCGCAGCGGCGATCTCCCCCTCGACCAGCACGTCGAGACCGCGGCCGTGCAGGTGTTCGAGCAGCGAGACGAGGGATTCGACCACCTCGGCGCTGCCGCTCTTGCCGAACAGGGCGACGCTGCGGATGCCGGCCGGATTCACGGGCGGCCTCCGTCCGGACGCAGCAGGGTCTCGAAGGCCGGCGGCAGCAGGCAGCTCTGCAGGCTGCGCTGGGTGAACAGGTGGCGGCCGTCGCAGACGAAGCCGAGTTCCTCCCAGTTCACCTGGTCGTTGAGCATCGCGGTGGCACGGTCCAGGTCCATGCCGGGCACCCTGGGGAACAGCGCGAGGATCGCGCCGTCGTAGTTGGGGCAATCGTGCTGGAAGAAGGGACGCGCGCGGCGCGTCTTGGCATTCACGTAGATGCGCGGCGCGGCGGAGACATGGTGCAGCCGCCCCCAGTGCCACCAGTTCGACTCGTCGAAGGGACGCACGCGGCGCGCCAGCAGCCGCTCCTTGTGCGCTTCCAGGTGCGGATGCGGCAGGCCGAAGATCATGCGCCGCGTGCGGCCGTCGTCCACGGTCTTGGAGCAGACGAACTCGGCGTTGCCCTCGGGATGCTCGAAGATCTCGTCGGCGCCGGAGACCGCGCCGACCTTGACGTCGAACAGCTCCGAGAGCGGCAGGCGGTAGTCGCCGCGCAGGAACATCAGCTGGCCGTCCACCAACGCGAAATGACGGCCGTCGTCGAGGCGGCGCTCGTGGCGGCCGCGCTCGAAGCGGAAGATCGCGCAGTTGGGGTTGTGCGCACCGAAGATGCGCGCGTCGCCGGTCTCGATGAACTCGGTGATGTCGCCTTCCTCGTAAAGAAAGGCGTTGAGCTTCCTGGCCGCGGTGAGCTTGGCGAATTCGCGCGGCACGATGAAGATCAGCTCGCCGCCGCGGCGCAGGTGACGCACCGCCTTCTCGATGAAGTAGAGGTAGAGGTTGCTGCGGCCGTCGAACAGCACGCTGTCGAGCCGCGCCAGGGTCTCGGCGGGAATGTCCTGCTGGCGCACGTAGGGCGGGTTGCCGATGATGGTGTCGAACTTCTCGGCCAGCGGCAGGGCGAAGAAGTCCATCACGCGCGCGCCCGCCGGCGCCACCGTCGGGTCGATCTCGATCGCCTCGCAGCCGTTGATGCGCCGGCTGAAAGCGCCGTCGCCGGCGGAAGGGTCGAGGCTGCGCCCGCGCCGCTTGCGCAGGGCGAGCATGCGTTCGACCACCGCGTCGGGGGTGAACACCTGGCCGAGGGCATGAACGTTGAGTTGGCGGGACATGGGCTCGGATCGGGACGCGGAAGCTGGTCTGGTTGGGTCGGCGCGCCGCGCCGGCGGGCGCGGAAAAGTCGGCGCAGGCGGGACGGTGCGCCGGCGGCGGGACGCGGGAATTTTAACCGCAAAACCCGGCCCGCCCCGCGCCGTTCAGGCCGGCAGCAGCCGGTCGAGCGTCGCCAGCAGCCGGCGCAGATCGACGGGCTTGGGAACGTAATCGGCGAAACCGGCCCGCAGGCCGCGCTCGCTGTCCTCCTTGAGGGAATGCGCGCTCACGGCGATCACCGGCACCGGCGCGGTGCGGGAGTCCGCCGCGAGCAGGCGCAGCGCCTCGTAGCCGCTCATGCCGGGCAGGCTGACGTCCATCATGATCAGCGCCGGCGGTGCGGCGCGCGCCGCCGCGACACCGGCCTCGGCGGACACCGCGACGCGCAGCTCCAGATCCGGGCGCCGGCTCGCGAAAAAGCGCTGGATCAGTTCCTGGCTGGTCTGGTTGTCCTCGATGTAAAGCACGACGCGGCGCGGCGCGGTCTCGGCGCCCGGCAGTCCGCTGTCCGCATCCTCCGGCAGCGGGGCGACGGCCCCGTGGATGGGGAACTCGACCCAGAACACGCTGCCCGCGCCGGCGACGCTCTCGGCGCCGATCTCCCCGCCCATGGCGGCGACGATGCGCTTGGCGATCGCCAGGCCCACCCCGGCGCCCTGCACCGGGCCGCACTCGGCGCCGAGCCGGTCGAAGGCGGTGAACAGGCGGCCGAGCTTGTCCGCCGGGATGCCCGGGCCGTCATCCTCGACCTGGATGCGCACGCGGCCGTCGCGGCGCAGGCAGTTCAGCGCCACCCTGCCGCCGGGGCGGTTGAACTTGATGCCGTTGGCGAGCAGGCCGGCCAGCACCTGGCGCAGGCGCCGCCCGTCGGCCCAGATCGTGAGCGCGTCGCCTTGGCACGGGCATGCCAGCGCGGCCAGCTCGACGGCGTGAGCGCGGGCCAGCGCGGCGACCTGTTCGAGACTGTCGGCGGCAACGGCGGCGACGGCCACCGGTCCGCTGGAGAGTTCCAGGCTGCCCGACTCGATCTGGGCGATGTCGATCAGGTCATTCACCAGCATCAGCAGCTGGCGGCCGGCCTGCTCGACCTCCTTGACCATGTTCCGTGCATCCGGCGCGAGCCGCGCGTCGATGGCGAGCAGCTGGGCGAAGCCGAGGATCGCGTTGAGCGGCGTGCGCAGCTCGTGGCTCATGCTCGCCAGGAACTCGCTCTTCGCCCGGCTCGCCAGTTCGGCGGCATCGAGGGCCGCCGCGAGCTCGGCGGTGCGCTCCCGCACCATTTCCTGGAGATGGTCGCGGTAGCGCGCCAGTGCCGCGGCCGCCGCCTTGGCGTCGCTGACGTCGCGCAGATAGCCGACGGTGCCGACCAACTGGCCGGAGGCCGGATAGACCGGCGCCAGACCGACCTCGAACCAGCGTACGCCGTCGGCATCCTCCTGCCGGATCTCGGTCTGCAGCGGCAGGCGGTTCGCCAGCACCGTCTTTTCGCTGTCGGCATAAAGTTCGGCCAGGGCGGCGGGCAGCAGTTCCGCCAGCCGCCGGCCCTCCAGGGCATCCACGCCGGTGCCGAGCATTTCCGCCAGGCGCAGGTTCCCGGTCAGCACGCGCCCCTCCCCGTCGGCGAGCCAGGCGGCGAAGGGGAAGTTGTCGAGCAAGGCGCGCTGGTAGAGGTTGCGCCGCAGCAGCGTCAGTTCCGCCTCGCGCAGGGCCTGCAGCGGCAGGCGGCGCGCCGGCCCCCAGATCGCCCAGGCGACGGCGCCGCTCACGGCGAACAGCAGCAGGCCGGGCAGCAGGAAAGGCCGCAGGGAGACGCCGGCCTCGACGCGGCCGACCGGATGGCCGAAGGCATGCAGGGGCAGGCCGCGCACCACGACATGCCAGCCGGGCCGCGGTCCGACGGCGAAGAGCGTCCGGCCGTCCCGGCCGGCGACGCGGAAATGGGTGTCCGGGCGCAGATAGGGTTCGAGGACGGACTGCAGCCGCTCCGCGTTGTATTCCCAGCGCTCCGGCTGGCGGGCGATGAAATCCTCGACGATCCGGGCCTGGAGGTGCAATTCGGCCTCGGTCTCCTCGCCGGCTTCGACGTAGGCGTGCAGGCCGAAAAGCAGCAGCGGCGTCAGGACGACGAACAGGGCAAGGCCGGCGGCCAGCCGGGTCACCAGTCGGACGACCTGTTCGTGGGCCTGGAGGTTCATGGCGGGAGCGGCAGATAGTCGTGGCGCAGCATGACTCTCCGCGCCCGCTCGCCGCGCAGGAAATCGGCGAAGCGCTGGGCCAGCGGCGTGGGCCGGGGCGGCAAAACCACCGTCAGGACCTTGCGCCAGGGATAGCTGCCGTCCCGCAGCGCCGCGAGGGAAGGCCGCACGCCGTCCAGGGGTAGCGACGCCAGCTGCGTGTCGGTGGTCCTGAGCAGGCCGAGGGTGGTCGGCCCGAGCGAGCCGCGCGTCCTCGCCAGCCATGCGAGGGTGTCGAGGTCGTCCTGCCCCGTCACCATGCCGGGGCGGCGCGCCGCCGCCTCGACCGCCATGGCCATCGCCGGCCCCATGGCCTTGAGCTCATGAGTGTCGGTATCGAAGGCAGGGCGCAGGATGAGCCGGATCGGCGCGCCGTCGTCCCAATACGGCAGGTCGCCCGCATAGACGGCCGCCAGCTCGTCGCGGGAAAACCCCGCGCGGCGCCGTCCGTCCGCCGTGGCGAGCACGAAGGGCGTGGCGGCCAGCTCGAAGTGGCGACCGCCGTGGGCCAGTTCATCCGCCTTCGGCGCGCGGCCGGCCAGGGCCAGGTCGATGCGTCCGTTGGCCAGGGCGCGCAGGGCGCCCCCCGTGCCGAGGGGCGGTTCGGCCAAGTCGAGACCGGCGCCGGGAGCCTCCCCGCGGAACTCGTCGAACAGCAGGCGGATCAGGGGACCCGCCGACCCCGTGCCGCCGACCGCGAGGCTTTCGGCGCGGACGGCGGCGCCGGCCCCCAGGCCGAGGGCGAAGACCAGCAGCGCGACAACACTTCTCATGACCATCGCATTCACCATTGCGTGGCGGCCGCGCCGCCTCCCCATTCCCGGCGAGGGAAACCCGCCGGCCCATGCGCTAGAATCGGCCGCCCGCCCGCTCGGGACCGAGGCGCCGCGGCGCCTTGGCCGCGGCCGGCGCGGAGCGGCCCGGCATGGCCGGCCATGATAACAAAGCACTTGCCGTTCGCATCGATGCCCATCTCGCCGTCAGCCCTCGCCGTCGCCCCACCGCCCTCGCCCTGGCGCGCACCGCGCGTCCCCGGCCGGCGAAAACTCGGCGCCGGCGGCACGGTGCGCCGGCCATGAAGCTCCTCCTCGTCGATCACACGCCGATCTACCGCGACATCCTGCGGCAGGCCCTGCGGGACCACCGGGAGCTCGAACTGGAATTCGCCGCCGGCGCCGCCGAGGCGCGCGCCATGGCGGACGCCGGCGCCTACCAGTTCATCGCCATCGCGCGTCACCTGCCCGACGGCGACGGACTCGATCTCGCGCGCGCACTGCGCAACTCGGGCCGCTATCCCTGCGAGCCGCTGATCCTGCTGACGAGCAGCCCGAGCGCCGAGCTGGCCGTCGACGCCGAGCTGGCCGGCGTCACCGAAATCTTCCGCAAGCAGGACATCATCGAGCTGGCGAGCTTCCTCGGCCGCTTTCTCGGCGTCTTCGCGCCGCTGCGCGGTCGCGTCCTCTACGTCGAGGACACCCGCGATCAGCGCCTGCGGATGGAGGAACAACTGCGCGCCTGGGGCATGGACGTGGACGCCTTCGCCACCGCCGAGGATGCCTGGCAGGCTTACCAGGAGCGGCCCTACGATCTGGTGATCTGCGACGTCGTGCTGTCCGGGCGCATGACCGGCTCGCGCCTGGTCAATCGCATCCGCCGCCAGCCCGGCGTCCAGGGCGACGTGCCGATCCTCGCCCTCACCGCCTTCGACTCGGCCGCACGCCGCACCGAGCTGTTCCACCTCGGCGTGGACGACTACGTCGGCAAGCCGGTGCTGCCCCTGGAACTGCGCGCGCGCATCCAGGGCATGCTCGCGCGCAAGCTGGCGGCCGACCGCAACCGCGCCCTGCTCGACGCCGCCTCGCTCGCCACCCTGCAGCTGGACGCGGAAGGCGACATCCAGTCCGCCAATGCGGAAGCCGAGGCGCTGTTCCGCCTCTCCGCCGACCAGCTCCGCGGACGCCCCCTCGCCGAACTGCTGGCCGACGCCAGCGGCACCGGCGGCACGGCCTTCATCCAGCGCCACCTCGCCACGCCCGAGCGCAAGGGCCTGCCCTGGGAATGCGACACGCGCCGCGGCGACGGCACGCCGTTCGCCGCCCGCTTCTCCATCATCGAAAGCGCCAGCCCGGGAACGCGCCGCCAGTACCTGGCGCTGCTGCGCGACGTCTCGGCGGAAAAGGAACTGCAGCGCCAGCTCGTGCTGGCCCGCGACGCGGCCGAGGCCGCCTCCCGCCTCAAGAGCGAGTTCCTCGCCAACATGAGCCACGAGATCCGCACGCCGATGAACGGCATCATCGGCATGACCCGGCTCGCCCTCGACGGCAGGCTCGGCGCCGAGGAGCGCGACTACGTGCAAAAGGCGCACGATTCGGCGCGCTTCCTGCTGGGAGTGCTCAACGACATCCTCGACCTGTCGAAGATCGAAGCCGACAAGCTGCAATTTTCCCCGGCGCCCTTCGATCTCGGGGAAATCCTGCAGCGCATCAACGACCTGTTCCTGGTGCGCGTGCGGGAAAAAGGCATCGAGCTGCGCTTCGAAACGGCGGAGGACGTGCCGCGCGCCCTGGTCGGCGACGCCCTGCGCTTCGCCCAGGTGCTGACCAACCTGGTCGGCAACGCCGTCAAGTTCACCCAGCACGGCGGCATCGTCGTGCGCGCCGCCCTGGCGGACAGGGACGCCGCGAGACGCCGCGTGCGCCTGCGCTTCGAGGTCATCGACAGCGGCATCGGCATCGAGGCGGAACGCATCGACCGCCTCTTCCAGGCCTTCAACCAGGCGGACCCCTCGATCGCGCGCGAATTCGGCGGCAGCGGCCTGGGCTTGGCGATCTGCAAGCACCTCACGGAAATGATGGGCGGCGGCATCGGCGTGGCCAGCACGCCCGGCCAGGGCAGCAACTTCCATTTCGACGCTTGGTTCGAGCTGGCCGATTCCGGCGCCGGCCCGGCGCCGGCGCCGGCCGTCCCGCCCCATCTGGCCGGCCTGAACGTCCTGGTGGTCGAGGACAACCCGATCAACCAGGACCTGACGCGCCGCTACCTCGAAAAGGCCGGCATCGCCGTCGCGGTGGCCAGCAACGGCGTCGAGGCGACCGAGATCCTCGCGCACATGCCCGGCCGCCACGACCTCGTGCTCATGGACGTGAACATGCCGCTGCTGGACGGCGTCGCCGCGACGCGCCGCATCCGCCAGGACGCCGTCCACGCCGCCCTGCCCATCGTCGCCATGACGGCCAACGCGATGGCCGAGGACCGCCGGCGCTGCCTGGAGGCCGGCATGCAGGACTTCCTGGCGAAACCCTTCGACCGCGACGATCTCTACGCCATGATCGAACGCTGGACCGGCCGCGGCGCCTCCGCCCGCCCGCGCCCCGCCCCCCGCGCCGAATCCGCCCCGGACGACGACGATCCGCTCGACGAATACCCCGACGCCCTGGAGCGCATGAGCGACGACCGGGAAATGCACGCGGCCGTGATGGATAGTTTCCTCGAAGCCCAGGCGGATGTTGCGGCGGAAATCCGCGGCCATTTGGCCACGGGCCATGTCGCCGAGGCCTGCCGCGCGGCGCATACCCTCAAGGGCCTGGCCGCCACGGTGGGCGCCGGCCCCTTGCGGCGCACCGCCGCCACGCTCGAAATCGCGCTGGAAACCGGCGACCGGAAGGAGCAGTGGCCCGCCCTGACGGACCGGCTGGAACAGTGTTTCGCCGCCCTGCGCCAGACCTGGAACGACTTCCCCATCGACTAGGCCGCCGGTAATACAATCGCCCCATGCTCGACCCGCGCGCCCAGACCCTGCTCAAGACCCTGATCGAACGCTATATCGTCGAAGGCCAGCCGGTCGGCTCGCGCACGCTGTCCAAATACTCCGGCCTCGAACTTTCGCCGGCGACGATCCGCAACGTGATGGCCGACCTGGAGGAGATGGGCTTCATCGCCAGCCCGCACACCTCCGCCGGCCGCGTGCCGACGCCGCGCGGCTACCGGCTGTTCGTGGACACCCTGCTCACCGTCCAGCCCCTCGATCCGCGGCGCCTCTCCGAGCTCAAGGGCGCCCTGCATCCGGACGTGCCGCGGCGGGTGCTCAACCAGGCCTCGCAGATGATCTCGGAACTCACCCACTTCGCCGGCGTCGTCGTCGCGCCGCGCCGCCAGGCGCCGAAGATCCGCCAGATCGAGTTTCTCGCCCTCACCGAGACGCGCATCCTGCTGATCATCGTCACCGCCGAGGGCGAGGTGCAGAACCGCATCCTGCTCACCCAGCGCCCCTACAAGCCGACGGAGCTGGTGGAGGCGGCCAACTACCTGACGCAGAACTGCGCCGGCCTCGATTTCATGCAGATCCGCCAGCGCCTGCAGGACGAACTCAAGCAACTCTCCAGCGACATGACCGAGCTGATGAGCGCCGCCGTGGACGCCGGCACCGAGGCCGCCAGCGACGCCGCCGCCCAGTACGTGATCTCCGGCGAAAAGAACCTGCTCGGCGTCGAGGACCTCTCCACCAACATGGGTCGCCTGCGCCAGCTCTTCGACCTGTTCGAGCAGAAGACCGGCCTGATGCAGCTGCTCGACCTGTCCAGCCGCGCCGACGGCGTGCAGGTTTTCATCGGCGGCGAATCGGGCATCGCGCCCCTCGACGAGTGCAGCGTGGTCGCCGCGCCCTACGAGGTGGACGGCCAGGTGCTCGGCACCATCGGCGTCATCGGCCCGACGCGCATGGCCTACGAACGGGTGATTCCGATCGTAGACGTCACCGCCCGCCTGCTCTCCTCGGCCCTGAGCCCGAACTGAGACCGGAACAGACATGCCCCGCTACGCGCCCGAACCGCCCCATGTCCATGGCCAGGCCGGCAGGACCGCCGTCCTGCTGGTCAATCTCGGGACCCCCGACGCCCCGACCGCCCCGGCGCTGCGCCGCTATCTCGGCCAGTTCCTCTGGGACCCGCGCGTCGTCGAGATCCCGCGCCCCCTCTGGTGGCTGATCCTCAAGGGCGTCATCCTCAACACGCGGCCGAAGCAGTCGGCGGAGAAATACGCCGCGGTCTGGCTGCCCGAGGGTTCGCCCCTGCGGGTATACACCGAACGCCAGGCCAAGCTGCTCAAGGGACGGCTCGGCGCCGCCGGCCACGGCCACTTGCTCATCGACTACGCGATGCGCTACGGCGAACCGGCGATCGGCGCCACCCTCGACCGGCTCAAGGCCGAGGGGGCAACGCGCATCCTGATCGTGCCGCTCTATCCGCAATACGCCGCCAGCACCACCGCCAGCGTCTTCGACGACGTGGCCGACTGGGGCAAGCGCACGCGCCACCTGCCGGCCCTGCGCTTCGTGCGCGACTACCACGACGACGCGCGCTACATCGCCGCGCTGGCCGCCAGCGTGCGGGAACACTGGGCCCGGACCGGCGGCCAACCGGCCGGCGCGGACTATCGGCTGGTCATGAGCTTCCACGGCCTGCCCCGGCGCAGCCTCGACCTCGGCGACCCCTATTTCTGCGAGTGCCAGAAGACCGGGCGCCTGCTCGCCGAGGCCCTCGGCCTCGACGCAGGGCAATATCTCGTCAGCTTCCAGTCGCGCTTCGGCAAGGCCGAATGGCTGCAGCCCTACACCCAGCCGACGCTGGAGCAGCTGGGCCGGGAGGGCGTGCGGCGCGTCGATGCGATCTGCCCGGGCTTCGCCGCCGACTGCCTGGAAACCCTCGAAGAGATCGCCATGGAATGCAAGGCCGCCTACCTGTCGCGGGGCGGCGGCGAGTTCCATTACATTCCCTGCCTCAACGACCGGCCTGACGGCATCGCCATGCTGGCCGGCATCGTCGCCGACCACCTGGGCGGCTGGCTCGCGCCCCAGGCCGCCGACCCGCAAACGGCGGAACGCGCCAAGGCGCTCGGCGCCCCATCTTGAATTGCCGGCTGGCGGCCGTATATCAGTCATTACTGATATAGGAGCCGCACATGTCCGAACCCCTGATCGTCGTCTGCCCGCACTGCCATGCCCCCAACCGCGTCCCCGCCGAGAAGCTCGGCGCCGGCGGCACCTGCGGCAAGTGCAAGCAAGCGCTGTTCGCCGGCGCTCCCGTCGAACTCGACGCGGAGAGCTTCGAGCGCCATGTCGGCCGCTCCGACCTGCCCGTCCTCGTGGATTTCTGGGCGCCCTGGTGCGGCCCCTGCCGCATGGTGGCCCCGGCCTTCGCCGCCGCCGCGCGCCAGCTCGAACCCCGGCTGCGGCTGGCGAAGCTCAACACCGAGGAACACCAGGCTCTGGCCGCCCGCTTCGGCATCCGCAGCATCCCGACCCTCGCCCTGTTCCGCGATGGTCGCGAGATCGCGCGCCAGGCCGGCGCGATGGATGCCGCGAACATCGTGCGCTGGGCGCAAGCCCATTTATAAAAGTCGGCACCCCAAGGGTACTTCCTGCGGGGCGCGCTGGCGAGACGGTGGGCACGGCGCTTTGCCGCGCCTGCGCCCGAGGCTATGATCACGGCCTTCGTTTCCTGCTCGCCACCGATTCCATGAAACTCCTGCTCCTGGCCGCGGCGCTGCTCCTGCCGCTCGCCGCCCATGCCGAGCCGAGCCGGCTCGACCGCATCCGCGCCGAGAAAAAAGTGCGCGTCTGCGTCTGGCCCGACTACTACGGCATCTCCTACCGCAACCCCAAGACCCTCAAGCTCTCCGGCATCGACGTCGACATGGCCGAGGCGCTCGGCAAGGACCTCGGGGTCGCGGTCGAGTTCGTCGACAGCTCCTTCGCCCGCCTGATCGCCGACCTGAGCGAGGAGCGCTGCGACGTCGCCATGTTCGCCATCGGCATCAACCCGCAGCGCCAGGAAAAGCTGCGCTTCACCCAGCCGCACCTGGCCAGCGACATCTACGCCATCACCTCCCGCGGCAACCGCCGCATCAGGACCTGGGATGACATCGACCAGCCGGGCAGCGTGGTCGCCGTGGCCAAGGGCACCCTGCACGAGCCGGTCATGCGGCAGCGCCTCAGGGCGGCGGAACTGCTGGTCGTGGACACCCCCCACGCCCGCGAACAGGAAGTTGAATCGGGCCGTGCCGACGTCTTCATGACCGACTTCCCCTTCAGCCGGCGCATGCTGGAAACCACCGACTGGGCGCGCCTCGTCAAGCCCACCGCGACCTATCACGTCACCCCCTACGCCTACGCGATGAAGCCCGGCGACGACGCCTGGCACGCGCGCATGGAGCGCTTCGTCGCCGACGTCAAGCGCGACGGCCGGCTGCTGGCGGCGGCGCGGCGCCACAAGCTCGATCCCATCGTCGTCGGCGACTAAGCGCCTATCTCAAATATTCACGCGGTCGCGCCGGGCCGCTGGCGGAGGCAGCGCAAGGCGCGTCCGCCGCGTTGCGCGGCTTGCCGATAGGCTCGGCTATCGCCCGCGCCGCGCGCCTCGCGTCCATCGCCATTGCGCCTCAACGCGATCCACGCGAATATTTGAGACAGGCTCTAAGCCGATTTCGGCAATCCTTCACGCTTGCCCCGCCGGGCAGGCTCAAGCCCCCGGGGGCGGCGTCGTAATGCCTCCCACGGGCGCGCGAAAGCCCGGCCGACGCCAGAAGGAGCGCCCCATGAGAATCGTCAGCACCGACCTTGCCCTGCAAGCCGACCAGACCGCCCTGAACCGCGACAGCCACCGCGAAACCCTGCGCGCCTGGCGCGGCGAACGACCGAACTTCGAGCCGGAGGAAAGCAATGGCGCGGCCGCCCTGTCCGCCGCCGTCGCGCGCATTTCGGAAGCGGGCTGGCGCGCCCTGCTCGACGCCACGGGCGGAACCGCCGCCAGCGCCGCATCCACCGTCCCGCCGGAACCGACTTTTGCGGCGTCCGCCGGCGCAAGCGCGGCCATCGACTCCGCCATCGACGCGGCGGAGAACGATCCCTATATCGCCCTGATCCGGCGCATGCTGGAAATGCTGACCGGCAAGCCGATGAAGGTCTTCGATGTCGAGGCCTTTTCCGCCAAGGCGAGCCGCGTGGAAATCGACGCCAGCCGCACGAGTGCCGCGGTGCAGGGCCGCGCCGGCTACGGCATCGAATACGACTACCGCGCCGTCCATGAGGAAATCGAAGCGACCAGCTTTTCCGCCGCCGGCGTGGTGCGCACCGCCGACGGGCGGCAAATCACCTTCAGCCTCGACCTGCTGATGAGCCGCCATTACCGCGAGGAAACCAGCGTCAGCCTGCGCGCCGGCGACGCCGTGCGCAAGGATCCGCTGGTGGTGAACTTCGCCGGCAGCGCCGCCCAGCTCTCCGGCCTGGCCGGCCAGCGCTTCAGCTTCGACCTCGACGGTGACGGTCGTCTGGAAGACCTGCCCCTGTTCGCCTCGGGCAGCGGCTATCTGGCCCTCGACCTCGACGGCAACGGCCGCATCGACTCCGGCCGCGAGCTCTTCGGCCCGCAAGGCGGCGACGGCTTCGCCGATCTGGCCAAGCTGGACGACGACGGCAACGGCTGGATAGACGAGGGCGACGCCGCCTTCCCGCGCCTCGCGGTCTGGACACCGGCGGCGAGCGGCGACGGCGGCCTGCGCCCCCTGGCCGACTACGGCATCGGCGCCCTCGGGCTGGCCCATGTCGCCAGCCCCTTCGCCCTGCGCGGCGACGGCAACGCGGATCTCGGCGTGGTCAAGTCGAGCGGCGTCTTCCTCCGCGAATCCGGCCAGGCCGGCAGCCTGCAGGAAATCGATCTCACGGTTTAGTCCGGAATAAACAGCCAATTGGCGCGTTTCCCCCACCGATCTTCGGGTAAACTTTTCCCAAAGGAATAAGGGAGGGTGGGTGTATGCGCGTTGCCGACATGAAAATCTGGGTCAGACTGACCGGAGCGATCTGGCTGATGCTGGTGATCGCCTGGACCAGCATGATCCTCTGGGAAAGCAAGGTCAATCGGGATACCGCCATCGCACAGGCCAAGCAGTTCTCCCTGTCGATGCACGAGGCCACCCTCGCCGGCCTGACCGGCATGATGATCACCGGCACCGTCGGCCAGCGCGAGGTCTTCCTCGACCAGATCAAGCAGCTCTCCATCATCCGCGACCTCAAGGTGATCCGCGGCGAGGGCGTGACCAAGACCTTCGGCCCCGGCAACGCCAAGGAAAACGAGTCCGACGCCATCGAAAAGCAGGTCCTGGCCGACGGCAAGGAATACATCGAGATTCAGAGCGACGCCCAGGGGGAGTTCCTGCGCGTCGTGCGGCCCGCCCTGGCGCTCAAGAACTACCTCGGCAAGGACTGCCTGATGTGCCACCAGGTGCCCGAGAAGACCGTGCTCGGCGTGGTCAGCATGAAGGTATCCCTCGATAGCGTGAACGAGGCCGTCTCCTCCCAGCGCATCAAGTCCCTGCTCGCCGCCATCGTCGTCAGCATCCCCCTGCTCGCCTTCATCTACCTGTTCGTCACGAAGGTGGTCACCCGCCCCCTCGACGAAATGGTGGCCGGCCTGCGCTCCATCGCCAGCGGCGAGGGCGACCTGACGCGCCGCCTCGAGGTCAAGAGCCAGGACGAGATCGGCCAGGCCAGCAAGGTATTCAACGACATGATGGTCAACTTCGCCCAGCTGGTGCGCCAGGTCGGCGATTCCGCCTCCCACGTTTCCGGTGCCGCCCACGAACTGGTGACCGGCGCCAAGCAGGTGGCGAACAGCTCCCACCAGCAGTACGAGAAGTCGCGCGCGGTGACCGCCGCCGTCGAGCGCATGGTGTCGAGCATCGTCGAGGTCGCCGAGAGCACCGAGCGCGTGCACCAGCAGTCGCGCGAAAGCCAGACCCGCTCGCGCGAGGGCACGCAGACCCTCGGCCGCCTGATCACCGAGATCGGCCGGGTGAAGTCCGCGGTGAACGAGATGGCCGGCGCGGTCAACGAGTTCGTCAGCAGCACGGTCTCGATCACCAACATGACCCGCGAGGTCAAGGACATCGCCGACCAGACCAATCTGCTGGCCTTGAACGCCGCCATCGAGGCGGCGCGTGCCGGCGAGCAGGGCCGTGGCTTCGCCGTGGTCGCCGACGAGGTGCGCAAGCTCGCCGAGAAGTCCGCCGCCTCGGCCAACGAGATCGACAGCATCACGCGCACCCTCAACAGCAAGTCGGACGCCGTGCGCCAGTCCATCGAGGGCGGCCTCGCCGACATCGCGTCGAGCGAGAAATCGCTGGACGCCGTGGCCTCGGCCATCAACGAGTCGAACCAGTCGGTCGAGCAGGTCGGCGTCGGCCTCGACGCCATCGCCGAGGCCACCGAGGAGCAGCGCCGCGTCAGCACCGAGGCCTTCACCAACATCGAGGCCATCGCCGCGATGGCGCACGACAACAGCGACGCCGTCGAGCAGACCGCCGAGTCCGCCCAGCGCCTCGAAGACCTCGCCACCGAGCTGCAAGGCACGGTCGGCCGCTTCCGCACCTGATCGCGCGGAATTTTTCCACCCCGCCCTTGAAACCGGGCGGGGTGGCCCCAATCTCTGCAGGGTTTAATGTCTTCACAAGGACTTACGCCCATGCAGGAAGTACAGCAGGACAATCCCGCCCTGGCGGAAGCTGGCCCGAAAGTCGGCGCCGGCGAGACGGTGGCGCCGCCCCCGGAGGCCACCGCGACCGACACCATGCCCAGCCTGGAAGAACTGCTCAAGGCCGCCGAACTCAAGGCCGCCGAGCATCATGACGCCTGGCTGCGCGCCAAGGCCGAGACCGAGAACCTGCGCCGCCGCGCCCAGGAGGATGTGAGCAAGGCCCACAAGTTCGCCGCCGAGAAGTTCGCCGGCGAGCTGCTGGCCGTCAAGGACAGCCTCGAAGCCGCGCTGGCCAACGAAACCCAGACCGTCGACGCCCTCAAGGCCGGCGTCGAGCTGACCTTGAAGCAGCTCGTCGCCGCCTTCGAGAAATCGTCGGTCAAGGAACTCAACCCGCTTGGCGAGAAATTCGATCCCCACTTCCACCAGGCCATCGCCATGGTCGATGCCGAGCAGGAGGCCAACACCGTCGTCAGCGTGCTGCAGAAGGGCTACGCCCTGCACGACCGCATCCTGCGGCCCGCGCTGGTGACCGTCGCCAAACCCAAGGCCGCTTGAAGTCCGGGACGAAAACCCCATATCGAGCGCAGGTAAGCATTTCTCCACGAATTCAGCAATAAAGGACACGAAACATGGGCAAGATCATCGGCATCGACCTCGGCACCACCAATAGCTGCGTCGCCATCATGGAAGGGGGCAAACCCAAGGTCATCGAGAACTCCGAGGGCGCGCGCACCACCCCCTCCATCGTCGCCTACACCGAGGACGGCGAGATCCTGGTCGGCGCCTCGGCCAAGCGCCAGGCCGTCACCAACGCCAAGAACACCCTGTTCGCGGTGAAGCGCCTGATCGGCCGCCGCTTCGAGGAAAAGGAAGTGCAGAAGGACATCGACCTGATGCCTTTCAGCATCTGCAAGGCCGACAACGGCGACGCCTGGGTGCAGGTGCGCGACAAGAAGATGGCGCCCCCGCAAGTCTCCGCCGAAGTGCTGCGCAAGATGAAGAAGACCGCCGAGGACTACCTGGGCGAGGAAGTCACCGAGGCCGTCATCACCGTGCCCGCCTACTTCAACGACTCGCAGCGCCAGGCCACCAAGGACGCCGGCAAGATCGCCGGCCTCGAGGTCAAGCGCATCATCAACGAACCGACCGCGGCGGCGATCTCCTTCGGCCTCGACAAGCAGGAAGGCGACCGCAAGATCGCCGTGTTCGACCTCGGCGGCGGCACCTTCGACATTTCCATCATCGACATCGCCGAAGTGGATGGCGAGCACCAGTTCGAGGTGCTCTCCACCAACGGCGACACCTTCCTGGGCGGCGAGGACTTCGACCAGCGCATCATCGATTACATCGTCACCGAGTTCAAGAAGGAACAGGGCGTCGACCTCAAGAACGACGTGCTGGCGCTGCAGCGCCTGAAAGAGGCTGCCGAAAAGGCCAAGATCGAGCTGTCCTCGAACCAGCAGACCGAGATCAACCTGCCCTACATCACGGCGGACGCCTCCGGTCCGAAGCACCTGGCGATGAAGATCACCCGCGCCAAGTTCGAATCGCTGGTGGAAGACCTGATCGAGCGCTGCGTCGAGCCCTGCCGCATCGCCATCAAGGACGCCGGCGTGAAGGTTTCCGACATCTCCGACGTCATCCTGGTCGGCGGCATGACGCGCATGCCCAAGGTGCAGGAGAAGGTCAAGGAAGTCTTCGGCAAGGATCCGCGCAAGGACGTGAACCCCGACGAGGCCGTCGCGGTCGGCGCCTCGATTCAGGGTGGCGTGCTGCAGGGCGAGGTCAAGGACGTGCTGCTGCTCGACGTCACCCCGCTGTCCCTCGGCATCGAGACCCTCGGCGGCGTGATGACCAAGCTGATCCAGAAGAACACCACCATCCCGACCAAGACCAGCCAGGTGTTCTCCACCGCCGACGACAACCAGTCGGCCGTGACCATCCACGTGCTGCAGGGCGAGCGCGAGATGGCCGCCGGCAACAAGAGCCTCGGCCAGTTCAACCTCTCCGACATCCCGCCGGCGCCGCGCGGCATGCCGCAGATCGAGGTGACCTTCGACATCGACGCCAACGGCATCCTGCACGTCTCGGCCAAGGACAAGGGCACCGGCAAGGAAAACAAGATCACCATCAAGGCGAACTCGGGTCTCTCCGACGAGGAAATCAACCGCATGGTGAAGGACGCCGAGGCCCACGCCGAGGAAGACAAGAAGGCGCACGAACTGGTGGATACGCGCAACCAGTGCGACGCGATGGTGCATTCGGTGAAGAAGGCCCTGGCCGACCACGGCGACAAGATCGACGCCGACGAGAAGGCCAAGATCGAAGCCGCCATCAAGGACGCCGAGGAAGCCATGAAGGGCAACGACAAGGATGCCATCGAGGCCAAGACCCAGGCCCTCGGCCAGGCCTCGCAAAAGCTCGGCGAGAAGATCTACGCCGAGGCGCAGCAGCAGGCCGGCGGTGCCCAGACGGGCGCCGAAGCGGCGGGCGGCGGCGCCAAGAAGGACGGCAAGGCCGATGCCGACGTGGTCGATGCCGAATTCACGGAAGTCAACGACAAGAAGTAATCCGGCCGCAAGCCGGGAGCCGGGAGCCTGCGACTCCGGCTCCCGGCTTTTCCGTTTTTTGCCCGCGCCCCATCACTCTCGATCCACCCACTAATCAGCCATGGCCAAACGCGACTACTACGAAGTGCTCGGTGTAAACCGGGATGCCGGCGACGACGAAATCAAGAAGGCCTACCGCCGCCTGGCGATGAAGTTCCACCCCGACCGCAACCCGGACAACCCGAAGGCGGAGGAGCACTTCAAGGAGGCCAAGGAAGCCTACGAGATCCTTTCCGACGCCAAGAAGCGCCAGGCCTACGACCAGTTCGGCCACGCCGGCGTCGATCCCAGCGCCGGCGGCGGCTTCGGCGGGGCCGGCATGGGCGGCGGCTTCGCCGACGCCTTCTCCGACATCTTCGGCGACATCTTCGGCGGCCGGGGCGGCGGCGGCGGCCGTTCCAACGTCTATCGCGGCGCCGACCTGCGCTACAACCTGGAGGTCTCGCTCGAAGAGGCCGCGCGCGGCACCGAGACGCGCATCCGCATCCCGACCATGGCCGAGTGCGACAGCTGCCATGGGTCCGGCGCGAAGAAGGGCCGCGAGCCCAAGGTCTGTCCGACCTGCGGCGGCCACGGCCAGGTGCGCATGCAGCAGGGCTTCTTCTCGATCCAACAGACCTGCCCGAAGTGCCACGGCAGCGGCCGCTTCATCGCCGACCCCTGCCCGAGCTGCCACGGCGCCGGCCGCGTCAAGCAGCACAAGACCCTCTCGGTCAAGATTCCCGCCGGCATCGACGAGGGCGATCGCATCCGCCTCTCCGGCGAGGGCGAACCCGGCGTCAATGGCGGCCCGCCCGGCGATCTCTACGTGCAGATCCACCTGCGGCCGCATCCGGTGTTCCAGCGCGACCACGACGACCTGCATTGCGAAATGCCGGTCAGCTTCACCGTCGCCGCCCTCGGCGGCGAGATCGAGATCCCGACCCTCGACGGCGTCGCCAAGCTCAAGATTCCCGCCGAGACCCAGACCGGGAAGATCTTCCGCCTGCGCGGCAAGGGCATCAAGGGCGTGCGCTCGATCAGCCAGGGCGACCTGCTCTGCCACGTCGTCGTCGAAACCCCCGTGAGCCTCACCGAGCGCCAGAAGGAACTGCTGCGCGAGTTCGAGGAACTCAGCCAGGGCAACGCCGCCACCCACAACCCCAAGGCCCAGAGCTGGATGGACAAGGTGAAGGAATTCTTCAGCGGCTAGGTGGAGAATTTCTTCACCTAGCGGCGCAGGCTGACGTGAGCGCAGCGAACGTTATGCCGCAGCCACAAGGTTCCACATTTTCAGCGGTTGAGCTGAAAAACTCCTTCACCTTGCGGCCTGAGCCGCTAGGTAGCGGCCGAACCAAAAACTCGGCGCTGGCGGGACGGTGGGATCAGGCGCTCAGGCCCGGCGCCAGGTGGTGCCGCCGGGGCCGTCCTCCAGCACGATGCCGGCGGCCTTGAGCTCGTCGCGGATGCGGTCGGACTCGGCGAAATTTCGCGCCTTCTTCGCCGCGTTGCGCGCGGCGACAAGAGCGTCGATCTCGGCGTGATCCATGCCCTCCGCGCCACCCGGCCCGGACTGCAGGAACTCGACCGGATCGCGCAGCAACAAGCCGAGGATGGCGCCGAGCCCCTTGAGCTGGGCGGCGAGCTTCGCGTCCTTGGTCCGGTTCAGCTCGTTGGCGATGTCGAACAGCACGGCAACGGCTTCCGGCGTCGCGAAGTCATCGTCCATCGCCTCGCGGAAGTGGCAGGCGTAGGCATCGTCCCAATCCACCTGCGCCGGCGCGTCGAAGCCCTTGAGCGCGGTGTAGAGGCGCGTCAGCGCGGCGCGCGCGTCGTCGAGGTGGCCGTCGGAATAGTTGAGCGGGCTGCGGTAGTGGGCGCGCAGGATGAAGAAGCGCACCACCTCCGGATCGTATTTCTTGAGGATGTCACGGATGGTGAAGAAGTTGCCGAGGGATTTCGACATCTTCTCGTCGTCCACGCGCACGAAGCCGTTGTGCATCCAGTAATTGACGAAGGTCTTGCCGTGCGCGCCCTCGGACTGGGCGATCTCGTTCTCGTGGTGCGGGAACTGCAGGTCCTGGCCGCCGCCGTGGATGTCGAAGTGTGGGCCGAGCAGCTGCGAGCTCATCGCCGAGCACTCGATGTGCCAGCCGGGCCGCCCCGTGCCCCAGGCGGAGTCCCACTTCACCTCGGCCGGCTCCTCGGCCTTGGCGTGCTTCCAGAGCACGAAGTCGAGCGGGTCCTGCTTGCCTTCCATGACATCGACGCGCTCGCCGGCGCGCAGATCCTCGATCGACTTGCCGGAGAGCTTGCCGTAGCCGGCGAACTTGCGCACCGAGTAGCAGACGTCGCGGTTGGCGGCGACATAGGCGTAGCCGTTCTTTTCCAGTTTGCCGATGAGGTCGAGCATC
>JANJVS010000189.1 GCA_024709955.1 Rhodocyclaceae bacterium | reverse complement strand
GAAGCGCCCCTGCACGTAGAACAGATTGTCGAGAAAGGCGCGGCGGATCGAATCCTCGGACAGGCCGGTGCGGGTACTCTCGCCGTTGCTGCCCGACTTCCTTTTAGCGCTGCTGGTTTCAGCCATGATGCACACCCCCTGGAATGCAGCGCATTCTGCGGCATTCGCGCCGGCGCGCAAAGCTGCGGCGCACAATCGCCCGACCTCCCCCAGCCCCGCCCGGGGCGCGCATTGCACTGCGCGCCCGTCTCGACGGCGCAAAGCCGTGCATTGCGAAACCCCGCCTCAACCCTTCGCAGGAGGGGAAACTTTGTGCGCGCTACGCGCGTCTGTTACGGGGAGGCTTGATTAGAGGGCGGTGCGGATTGCGCCTTCGGCGCGTGCCGCCCTGCCTTGGGGCTGCCCTTCGGCCAGGCTACATGGACTGTACTTCGATTCACCGTCCCGCCAGCGCCGACTTTTTCGGGCTAGAAGACCGGCACGAAGGTGCGCGTCAGCGGCACGGGATAGATGTCGGCGCAGTCGAGCTGCAGCGGGTTGGCGACGTCCGGCTTGGGCGCGGTGGCGAGGGATTCCATGACGATGTTGCCGTGCGCGAGACTCAGCCGCACCGTGTTGTCGCAGACGCCGAAGGAGTCGACGATCTGCGTCGTCAGTCCCGCCTGCAGGGCGGCGCTATCCACCACGACGTAGCTCCAGACCTGGGAGGTCCAGCCGATGGTCGGATGCGTGTAGCTCGAATTGACCGTCAGCAGCGTCGTGCCGCCCTTCTCCACGGCGACGACGAAGACCTGGCCGGTGCCGCCCGCCTCCGCCTGCGGGTCGCCGGGAGCGAACTGGCTGAGATAGGCGCCGTTCAGTTGGGCGCTGGCCGTCAGGGGGACCAAGAGGCTCGCCAGGACGGCAAGTCCGGCGCATGCGTTGCGAACTTTCATTTGGTTTCTCCGGTTTCCGCGATGCGCTTGGCGATATGGGCGAGAGCCTCCTCGACCTGATCCACTAGGATCAGGCAGAGGTCGCCGGGCCGCAGCTTGGCCAGCGCCGTGTCGATGGCGAGGAACTCGCCGCGGATATCCTCGACCTCCCGGGCGCGCGAGGCGTTGGCGAGGCCGTCGCGCAGCAGGGCGATCACCTCGCCGTCGGCGCGGCCGCGCTGGCAGGCGTCCTGGTAGAGGATCGCGCCGTCAAAAGCCTCGCCGAGGATCTCGGTCTGGCGGCGGATGTCCTCGTCGCGCCGGTCGCCGGCGCCGCTGATGACCACCCAGCGGCGCTTGGCCGGCAGCGCCTCGACGGCCTGCACCAGCGCCTGGATCGCGTCCGGATTGTGGCCGTAGTCGGCCACCAGCGTGGCCCCCTTGTAATCGAAGACGTTGAAGCGGCCGGGCGCCGTGCCGGCGTCGCTGACGAAGGTGGCGAGACCGATGCGGATCGTGTTCCAGTCGATGCCGAGCGCCCAGGCGGCGGCGATGGCGGCCATGGCGTTCTCGACCTGGAAGCCGATCGTGCCGCCGCGCGTCAGCGGGATGCCGGACAGCTCGATGCGCTCCGCCTGCGCCCCCTCGGAACAGACCAGCGCGTCGCCCTCGCGATGGATGGCGCGCCGGCCCTGGGCACGGTGGGTCATCATCGCCGGCAACTGCGCATCGGCGGCGAAGAAAATCACCTGGCCGGGACAGGCGGCGGCCATCTTGACCACGCTCGGGTCGGCGGCGTTGAGCACCGCCGAGCCCTCGGGACCGACGTTCTGCACGATGACGCGCTTGACGACGGCGAGCTCATCGGTGGTGGTGATGTAGTTGAGGCCGAGGTGGTCGCCCATGCCGATGTTGGTCACCACCGCGACGTCGCAGCGGTCGAAGCCGAGGCCCTCGCGCAGCACGCCGCCGCGCGCGGTCTCGAACACCGCCGCATCCACCTCGGGATGCATCAGCACGTTCTTCGCGCTCTTCGGGCCGCTACAGTCGCCGGTGTCGATGCGCAGGCCATGGACATAGACGCCGTCGGTGGTGGTCATGCCCAGGCGCTTGCCGGTCTGGCCGATCAGGTGGGCGATCAGGCGCACCGTGGTGGTCTTGCCGTTGGTGCCGGCCACCGCCACCACCGGGATGCGGCCGTTGTCGCCGGCGGGGAACATGGTGTCGATGGCGACCGTGCCGACGTCGCGGCCCTTGCCGTAGGAGGGATCGAGGTGCATGCGCAGGCCGGGCGCCGCGTTCACCTCGACGACGCCGCCGCCCTGGGATTCGAGGGGCCGGCCGACGTTCTCGCAGACCACGTCCACGCCGCAGATGTCGATGCCGACCATTTTCGCCGCCGCGATGGCGCGCGCGGCGACCTCGGGATGCACGTCGTCGGTGACGTCGGTGGCGGTGCCGCCGGTGGACAGGTTGGCGTTGTTGCGCAGCACGGCGCGGGCGCCCTTGGGCAGCACCGAATCGGCCATGTAGCCCTGCACGGCGAGACGCGCGTGGGCGATGTCGTCGAACCGGATCTTGGTCAGCGAGGTGGCATGGCCCTCGCCGCGGCGCGGATCGCTATTGACGATCTCCACCAGCTCGCGCACGGTGTGCTCGCCGTCGCCGATGACGTGGGGCGGGTCGCGCCGCGCCGCGGCGACCAGCTTGTCGCCGACCACCAGCAGGCGGAAATCGTGGCCGGTGATGAAGCGTTCGACCATGACGTGGCGGCTGTGCTCCTTGGCCGCCGCGAAGGCGATCTCGAAATGGTCGCGACTGACGATATTCACCGTGACGCCCTTGCCCTGGTTGCCGTCGAAGGGCTTGGTGACCACCGGCAGGCCGATCGCGTTGGCCGCCTTCCAGCCGTCCTCGGCGTTGTCCGCGACGCGGCCGACGGGCACCGGGACGCCGGCGGCATGCAGCAGCTGCTTGGTCAGCTCCTTGTCCTGGGCGATGGATTCGGCGATCGCCGAGGTGCTGTCGATCTCGGCGGCCTGGATGCGGCGCTGCTTGCTGCCCCAGCCGAACTGGACCAGGCTGCCGCGCGTCAGCCGGCGGTAGGGAATGCCGCGCGCCACGGCGGCATTGACGATCGAGCCGGTGGAAGGCCCGAGGCGCTCGTCCTCGTCGAGCTCGCGCAACTCCTTGAGGGCGGCGTCGAGGTCGAAGGGCTGGTCGTCGAGGGCGGCGCGGCACAGGGTCTCGGCCAGTTCGAGGGCGCGCCGGCCGACGGCCTCCTCGGTGTATTCGACGACGACCTGGTAAAGACCCGGCTCGGTGGTCGGCGCGCTGCGGCTGAAGGTGACCGGGCAGCCGGCCTGGGCCTGGAGGTTTAGGGCGGCGAACTGGAGGGCATGCGCCACCGCGATCTCGCCCTCGTAGCCGATCGGGCGCATCGCGCCGATGAGCGGGAAGCGCGCGCGGATGCGCGCCTCGAAGCCGGGCAGACGGCTGATCGCCCGCTCCTTTTCGTCGCATTGCACCAGCGCCTGGATCGAGGTGTGGCGGGACCAGAGATTGGGGCCGCGCAGGGCCCGGATACGGGAAATTTCCATGATGTATATGCTTGGTTACGCTTCAGGCCACGGCGGCGACGGGGGCGGGACGATAGGTTTCGATGCCGGCGCGCAGCATCTCGGGAGACAGGCCGAGCGCCCAGCCGGCGCCGAGCGCGGCGAGGATGCCGGGCAGGTGCGCGACGGAATCCTGCCACAGGGGCACGGCGGCGAGCTCGATCAGGGGCGCCTCCAGGGCGGCGGCGGCCAGCACGATCTGGGTGTCGCGCACGACCACGGCACGCCCGCCCTGGCGGCGATGCTCGACGATCAGCGGCGCGGCGGCATCCGCGCCGAAGAAGATCACCTCGCCGTCGGAAAGCTCGGCCATTTCGGCGACCATCGGATCGTCGGCGTTCAGCACGGCGGCGCCGCCCTTGAGCACGACATCGACCTGGGTGCGCAGCACCTTGTAGAGATAGTCGCCGTCCTCGATACCGTGCTGCGGCATCAGGGCGGCCGGATCGATGGCGGTGACCACCCCCACCTGGCAGCGGTCGTAGGCCAGGCCCTCGGCCGCCATCATCTCCGGCGGGTTCTCGATGACCGCCGCCTCGACGGAACGGTTCATCAGCAGGCGCTGGCCATGCTCCCAGCGGGTGCAGTCGCCCGCCTCCACCTGGCGTCCGTTCAGGAAGAGCCCCTGTGCGCAGGCCAGGCCGGTGAAGCGGTTGCTGAAGGAAATCAGGCTGGCGACGATCCGCGCGACCGGCGTCGTGTCGCGGCTGCCGGTGACCCCGACCACCGGGATGCGGAACGGGTCGCCCTCGGGGAACAGGTGGTCGACGATGGCGCGCCCCACCGGGCGCGGCGTGCCGATGGCGGGCTTGAGGTGCATCAGCAGGCTCGGCCCGGCGTTCACCTCGACAATGGCGCCCTTCTGTTCGGCGAGCGGCCTGGCGATGTCCTCGGCGACGAGGTCGATGCCGGCGATGTCTAGGCCGACGATCCTGGCCGCCAGGCAGGCGATGCGCGCCGTCTCCGGATGCACCTCGTCGGTGACCTCGAAGGCGTGGTTGCCGGAACGCTGGATCACGATCGTCCGGCCGGCCGCCGGCACGGAATCCTCCGTGTAGCCGTGGCGGGCGATCTCCATGCGGGCCGCCGTGTCGATGCGGATCACGTTGAGCGGATGCTCCTCGGTCGTGCCGCGGCGTGGATCGCTGTTCACCTGGCTGGCGATGAGTTCGCGGATCGTCTGCTTGCCGTCGCCGGTCACCGCCACCAGATCGCCCTTCATCGCCGCCACCATCTTGCCGCCGACGACCAGCAGGCGGTGCTCCACCCCGGAGATCGAACGCTCGACCATCACGCCGCTGCCCTCGTCCAGGGCGACGCCATAGGCGGTCGCGATTTCCTCGCGGGTCTTGAGGTCGATGAAGACGCCGCGGCCGTGATTGCCGTCGTAGGGCTTCACGCACACCGGCAGGCCGATCTCCCGCGCCGCCTCCCAGGCGTCCTCCGCGCTGTCGACCAGGCGGCCCTCGGGCACCGGCACGCCGCAATAGCCGAGCAGTTCCTTGGTCAGATCCTTGTCGCGCGAGACGCTCTCGGCGATCGCGCTGGTCCGGTCGGTCTCGGCCGTCCAGATGCGGCGCTGGCGGGCGCCGTGGCCGAGCTGCACCAGATTGCCGTCGTTGAGGCGGATCGCCGGAATGCGGCGCTCGTCGGCCGCATTGACGATGGCCGCGGTGCTCGGCCCCAGGCAGAGGGAGTCGGCCATGTCGGCGAGGGTTTCGCGCGCCGCCGCCACATCGAAGGGAGTGTCGTTGATCGCCGCCATCACCAGGTCGCGCGCCAGCTCGACCGCCTTGCGCGTCACGTCTTCCTGCCAGACCTGCAGGACGATCTTGTAATGGCCGCGCTTGCCCATTTCGCGCGTGCGGCCGAAGCCGCCGGGCATGCCCGTCAGCGTCTGCAGTTCGAGCGCCACATGCTCGACGATGTGGCCGACCCAGGTGCCCTCCTGCACCCGGCGCAGGAAGCCGCCGCGTTCCTCGTAGCTGCAGCGGTGTTCGACGAGGGAGGGCATCCAGGCCGACAGGCGCTCTTGGAAGCCCGGCAGCAGGTTCGAGGGGTAGTCCTCCAACTCGCCGATATCGGTCCACACCTCCAGCACGGGACAATACGTCCACATGTTGGGACCGCGCAAATGCACAAACTTATAGAATTCAATGGGTTTCATGGAGTTGGCGTGATGGTTGTCTGCTTGTCGCGGTTTTAACGCGTTAATGGACAAAACGCTGACACTTTCCCGCCGGCCCGCGCAAAAGTCGTTGCCGGAGGGACGCCAAGCCTTATCATCCCCGACGCGTAAAACCAAAGACGAAAATCCGTGACTGCATCCGCCACTTTACCCGAAGCCTCCCCGCTCGCCACGCTGGAAATCGACCTCGACGACCTGCTCGAATTCCGCCCCGGCCTGCTGAGCCTGACCGCCACCCAAATTTCCGACGGCCGTCAGACCTGGACCCTGACCCCGCGGCTGACCCTGACCCACCACGACCATGCCGGCGTCGGCACCCTGGAGCTCGACGACGGCGAGCGGCGCCTCGCCTGCTGGCGCTATTCGATGGGCCGCAACCCGGCCGCCCTCAAGTTCGAGCGCGCGTTCAACCGCCAGCGCGACAGCCTCGCCAGCGGCCTGCCGCCCCCGCCGCTGCTCGCCGGCATCTGTCCGATCTGCCGCGGACCGCTGGCGCCGGACGAGGACGACTGCCCGAACTGCGCGCGCGAACTGCATACCCCGCCCTCGACCTGGACGCTGCTGCGCCTCTGGCGCTTCGCCCGGCCCTACAAGGGCATGCTGCTGGCCGGCTTCCTGCTGACGCTGGCCTCGACGGCGGCGACGCTGGTCCCCCCCTACCTCACCATGCCGCTGATGGACGACGTGCTGATCCCCTACCAGAACGGCAAGCCGCTCGACGTCGCCAAGGTCGGCTGGCTGCTCGGCGGCCTGCTCGGCGCGGCCCTGCTCGCCTGGGGACTCGGCTGGGCGCGCACCTACATCCTGGCGCTGGTCTCAGAGCGCATCGGCGCCGACCTGCGCACCACCACCTACGAACACCTGCTAAAGCTCAGTCTCGAATACTTCGGCGGCAAGCGCACCGGCGACCTGCTGGCGCGCATCGGCACCGAGACCGACCGCATCAACGTCTTCCTCTCCCTGCACCTGCTCGACTTCGCCACCGACATCCTGATGATCGCGATGACGGCGGTGATCCTGTTCACGATCAACCCCTGGCTGGCGCTCGCCACCCTGGTGCCGCTGCCCGTCATCGGCTGGCTGATCCATGCCGTGCGCGACCGCCTGCGCACCGGCTTCGAGCAGATCGACCGCGTCTGGGCCGAGGTCACCAGCGTGCTGGCCGACACCATTCCCGGCATCCGCGTCGTCAAGGCCTTCGCCCAGGAGGCGCGCGAGGCCCAGCGCTTCCGCGAGGCCAACAAGCACAACCTCCACGTCAACGACCGCCTCAACCGCGTCTGGTCCCTGTTCGCCCCCACGGTCGGCATGCTCACCGAAATCGGCGTGCTGGTGGTGTGGATCTTCGGCATCTGGCTGATCACCGAGGGCAGCATCACCGTCGGCGTGCTGACCGCCTTCCTCGCCTACATCACGCGCTTCTACACGCGGCTCGACTCCATGAGCCGCATCGTTTCGCACACCCAGAAGGCCGCCGCCGGCGCCAAGCGCATCTTCGACATCCTCGACCACGTGTCGAGCGTGCCGGACCCGGCCAAGCCCCTGGTGCTGCCGCCGGTGCAGGGCGGCATCCGGGTCGAGAACGTGCATTTCCGCTACGGCAACCGCGCCATCCTGCGCGGCATCGACCTCGACATCCAGCCCGGCGAGATGATCGGCCTGGTCGGCCACAGCGGCTCGGGCAAGAGCACGCTGGTGAACCTGATCTGCCGCTTCTACGACGTCAGCGAGGGCGCGGTCAAGGTCGAGGGCGTGGACCTGCGCAGCGTCGCCGTCGCCGACTACCGCAAGCATATCGGCCTGGTGCTGCAGGAGCCCTTCCTGTTCTTCGGTACCATCGCCGACAACATCGCCTACGGCAGACCCGACGCGACGCGGGCGGAGATCGTCGCCGCCGCGCGCGCCGCCCACGCCCACGAGTTCATCCTGCGCCAGCCCTTCGGCTACGACTCGCTGGTCGGCGAGCGCGGCCAGGCGCTCTCGGGCGGCGAGCGCCAGCGCATTTCCATCGCCCGCGCCCTGCTCATCAACCCGAAGATCCTCATCCTCGACGAGGCCACCTCGGCGGTCGATACCGAGACCGAGTTCGAGATCCAGCAGGCGCTCAACAACCTGATCCGCGGCCGCACCACCATCGCCATCGCCCACCGCCTGTCCACCCTGCGCCGGGCCGACCGGCTGGTGGTCATGGACCGCGGCCGCATCGTCGAGATCGGCGACCACGACGAGCTGATGGCGCGCGAGGGCGCCTACTGGCGCCTCTACCAGGCCCAGACGCGCCAGCTCGACGCCCTGCCCGCCCTCGGCGCTCCCGTCGAAGAAATGGAGAAACCCGCATGAGCAGCGCGCCCCGCTCCGCCCCCTTCGCGTTGACGCGCAATCCGATGGGCCGCCTCGTCTACGTCGGCGCCGACGGCGGCATCCACGAGGGCGTCGTGCCGGTGCGCGCCTTCGCCCTGTCCGCCCCCGACCAGGGCATCGCCCTGATGTCCGCCGAGGGCAGGGAGCTGGAGTGGATCGAGCGCCTCGACGGCCTGCCGGAGGACGTGCGCGGCCTGATCGCCGAGGAACTCGCCCAGCGCGAATTCATGCCCGAAATCAAGCGCATCGTCGCGGTGTCGAGCTTCGCCACGCCGAGCACCTGGCGGGTGGAAACCAGCCGCGGCGCGACCGAGCTGGTGCTCAGGAGCGAGGACGACATCCGCCGCCTCAAGGGTCCCGGCGCGCTGCTGATCGCCGACAGCCAGGGCATCCACTTCCTGATCCGCGACCGCAAGATGCTCGACGCGCAGAGCCAGCGCATCCTCAAGCGCTTCCTGTAAAACTCGGCGCTGGCGGGACGGTGGCGCCGCGCCGCGCGGCGGCCGGATGCGTCCCGTCGGGTGTAGCATTCGTCATTCATGGATTCGCTACCGAGGCCGCCGTGACGGAACCAGCCGCAACCGCCGACAAGGCAACCATCCTGATCGTCGATGACACGCCGGAAAACCTCGGCGTGCTCAGCGAGCTGCTCCAGCCCTACTACGCGGTGCGCGCCGCCAACTGCGGCGAGCGCGCCCTGCAGGTCGCCGCCGGCGCGCCCCAGCCCGACCTGATCCTGCTCGACATCATGATGCCGGACCTCGACGGCTACGCGGTGCTCGAACGGCTCAGGGCCGACCCGGCCACCCGCGATATTCCGGTGATCTTCGTCACCGCCCTGAGCGCCAGCGAGGACGAGCAGCGCGGCCTCGACCTCGGCGCGGTGGACTACATCACCAAGCCGATCCGCCCCGCCATCGTCCTGGCGCGCGTGCGCGCCCAGCTCGAACTCAAGCGTGCCCGCGACCGCCTGCGCGACGAAAACGCCTGGCTCGAAGCCGAGGTCGCGCGGCGCAACCATCAGCGCGAGCTGATCCTGATGTCCGCGGGCGAAGGCATCTACGGCATCGACACCCGTGGCGAAATCACCTTCATCAACCCCGCCGCCGCCGCGATGCTCGGCCATGCGCGCGAGGATCTGCTCGGCCGCAACGCCCATGAATGCTTCCATCGTCGCCGACCGGACGGCAGCCATTACCCCATGGCCGACTGCCCGCTGCTCAACTGCCTGAACGGCAACTTCGTCGCCCGCGACCGGGAGGAAGTGTTCTGGCGCAAGGACGGCACGCCGCTGGAGGTCGAATTCACCTGCCAGCCCATGGCCGAGGCGGGCAGCGTGGTCGGCGCGGTGATCACCTTCCGCGACATCGGCGAGCGCAAGCGCTATCTGGCCGAGATCGAGCGCAAGTCCAACTTCGACGACCTCACCGGCCTGCCCAACCGCAACCTGCTGACCGACCGTCTCGCCCAGGGCATCGCGCGCAGCCGCGAATCCGGCGACACCCTGGCGGTGCTGCTCCTCAACCTCGACCGCTTCAAGAGCATCAACGACAGCCTGGGCCACGCGGCCGGCGACGCCGTGCTGCGCGAGGCGGCGCAGCGCCTGTTCGCGCACACGCCGGCGGGCGTCACCCTGGCGCGCGGCGAAGGCGACGAATTCGTGCTGATCGCCGAGGTGGACAATCCGGACACCGTGGCGCGGCTGACCCAGCCGCTGCTCGGCGCGCTGGCCGTGCCCTACCGCATCGACGCGCGCGAATTCTTCCTCACCGCCAGCATCGGCGTCGCCCTCCACCCGCGCGACGGCGAGAACGGCGAAATCCTGCTGCAGAACGCCGCCGCGGCGATGGCGCGCGTCAAGATCGCCGGCGGCAACGCCTACGGCTTCTACGCCGCCGAGATGAACGCCCGCGCCCTGGAGCGCCTCGACCTGGAAAACGGCCTGCGCCGCGCCATCGACAACGGCGAACTGGTGCTGCACTACCAGCCGCAGCTGAACCTCAAGAACGGCGCGATCATCGGCGCCGAGGCCCTGGTGCGCTGGCGGCACCCGGAACGCGGCCTCGTCCCGCCCGGCGAATTCATCCCGCTCGCCGAGGAGAGCGGCCTCATCGTGCCCCTCGGCGAATGGGTGCTGCGCACCGCCTGCATGCAGAACCGCGCCTGGCAGCTCGCCGGCCTGCCGCCGATCAGCATGGCGGTCAACCTGTCGGCGCGCCAGATCGCCGCCCAGGACCTGGTACAGCTCGCCGGCACGGTGCTGCAGGAATCCGGGCTGGAAGCCAGATACCTGGAGCTGGAACTCACCGAAAGCATGGTGATGGCCGACGCCGACGCCTTCATCCACGCCACCGAGAAGCTCAAGGGGCTCTCCATCACCCTGTCCATCGACGACTTCGGCACCGGCTTCTCCTCGCTGAGCTACCTCAAGCGCTTCTCCCTCGACCGGCTGAAAATCGACCAATCCTTCATCCACGACATCACCCAGGACCCGAACAGCGCCTCCATCGCGCTGGCGATCATCTCGCTGGCGCACAACCTGGGGCTCTCGGTGATCGCCGAGGGAGTGGAAACCGAGGCCCAGCTCCGCTACCTGTACGCGCGCGGCTGCGACGAGATGCAGGGCTATTTCTTCAGCCGTCCGGTGCCGGCGGCGGACTTCGAGGCCCTGCTGCGCGACGGACGCAAGCTCGCCCTGCCGGCCGAACCCGACGCGCCGGGACGCAGCATCCTGCTGGTGGACGACGAACCATCGATCCTCGCCTCGCTGCGGCGCCTGCTGCGGCGCGAGGGCTACACCCTGTACACGGCCGGCGGCGGCGCGCAAGGCCTCGAACTGCTCGCCGCCCACGAAGTCGGCGTGGTGATCTCGGACGCGCGCATGCCCGAAATGTCCGGAGCGGAGTTCCTCGGCCGGGTGCGCGAAATGTATCCGGACACCATGCGCATCATGCTCTCCGGCTATACCGACCTGGAAGCGGTCACCCTCGCCGTCAACCGTGGCGAGCTGTTCCGTTTCATTTCCAAGCCCTGGGACGACGACGAGCTGCTGGGCATCGTGCGCGACGCCTTCCGCCGCTACGAGGCCCGCCGCGCGCCGCGCATCGGATAGCCGCCCGGCCCGCCATGTGCGCGATCGTGCCGACGCCCGCCCTGCCCCGCGCGACGCTCGCCGCCATCCTGCGCGCGACGCTGCTGTATGCCGTCTTCGCCGCGCTGTGGATCCTGCTGTCGGACAGCGCGGTGGAGCGCCTGTTCGCCGACCCCGCCAGCCGGCAGATCGCCAATACCCTCAAGGGTCTCGCCTTCGTCGCCATCACCACGCTGCTGCTGTTCTTCCTGCTGATGCGCTTCGCCGCCGCGCAGGGGGCCGCCGCAAAACTCGGCGCCGACGGGACGGTACGGACGGCCGCGCGGCGCACGCTGTTCGCCGGCATCGGCCTGCTCGCCCTGGTGTTCGTCCTGCTCGCGGCCGATGGCGCGCGCAAAAGCTGGCAACGCAACCGCGCGGCGGCGGACGCGCAACTGCAATCCGTCGCCCGTCTCAAGGCGGCGCAACTGGAAAGCTGGCTCGCCGAGCGGCTGAGCGACGTCCGCATGGCCGGCGGCTCATCGACGTTCGCGCCCCTGCTGCCGCGCTGGCGGGCGGGCGACGCCCAGGCGCGCCAGCGCCTGCTCGCCCGCCTCGAAGACTATCGCGCCACCTACCGCTACCACGGCGCCATGCTGTGCGACGCGGCGGGCACGGTGCTGCTGCAGGCGGGCGCGCCGGAACATGGCGCGAGCGAGGTGCTGCGCGCCGCCGTACAGGCGGCGCTCGCCAGCGGCGCGGCGCTCATGACGGATATCTACCCCATGGCCGAACCAAGTCCCGAGCACGGCCACCTCGACTTCGTGGCGCCGCTCGCCGCGCCGGCCCCGGGGCGGCAAGCCGCCGCGGTGGTGCTGCGCGCCGACCTGGGCGACCTGTTCCGGCGTCATCTGCAGACCTGGCCGGTGCCGAGCGAAAGCGCGGAAACACTACTGATCCGACGCGACGGCGACGGCGTGCGCTATCTCAACGCGCCGCGCCATCGCAGCGAGGCCCCCCTCGGGCTGCGCCTGCCCCTGGCGCGGGCCGGCCTGATCGAGGCGCAAGTCCTCGCGGCGGGTCACGTTCCCGGCAGCCTGCTCGAAGGGACCGACTATCGCGGCATGCCGGTTCTCGGCGTCGCGCTGCCAGTCGCCGGCACGCCCTGGTGGATCGTCGCCAAGGCGGATCGCCGGGAGATCCTCGGCGCCGCCTACCAGGAAACCCTCTGGATCGCCGTCGCCAGCCTGCTGCTATGGGGCGTCGCGGTGATTTTCGCGGCACTGCTGCTGCAGCGGCGCGAACTGCGGCACGCCCAGCGGCAACGGCGCGAGCAGGACGAGCGGCTGCACGCCCTGAGCCTGCTCGCGGCCATCGCCGACAACTCCGCCGACGCGATTTTCGCCAAGGACCGCCAGGGCCGCTACCTGCTGTTCAACCAGGCCGCCAGCCGCTTCACCGGCAAAACCGAGGCGGAGGTGCTGGGGCGCGACGACGGCGTGCTGTTCCCGCCCGAACAGGCGGCCCTCGTGCAGGACAACGACCGGCGCGTCATGGACGAGAACCGCCAGCTTTCCTACGAGGAGACCCTGGCGACTCCCGCCGGGCCGCGCACCTTCCTCGCCGTCAAGGGGCCGCTGCATGGCGCGGAGGGCGAGGTCATCGGCATGTTCGGCATTTCCCGCGACATCAGCGAACGCGCGCTGGCCGAGGAACAGCTGCGCCGCGGCAACGACGAGCTGCAGCGCTTCAACCGCGCCATGGTCGGCCGCGAGCTCGAAATGGTGCGTCTCAAGCAGGAAATCAACGCCATGGCCCGGACGCTGGGCCGGGCGCCGCCCTATCCCTTCACCGCCGCGGGGGAAGAGGCGAAAGAAAACCCGCCGCCGGAGCAAGCATGAACATGCCCGGACTGCTCGATTTCAGCTTCGCGCTGCTGATCAATTCGATGCTGCTGCTCGGCCTGGCCCAGGTCGCGGATCTGGCCCTGGCGGGCGAACGCGCCGACCGGCTGTCGCGGCCGACCCTGGTGGCCGGCCTGCTGGTCGGCGGCATCGGCATCCTGCTGATCAAGATCAGCGCCACGCTGATGCCCGGCGTGGTCTTCGACACCCGCTCGGTCCTGCTGGCGATCAGCGGCCTGTTCCTCGGGGCGGCGCCGACCGCGATCGCCATGGCGATGACCGCCGCCTACCGCTGGACGCTGGGCGGACCGGCCGTGCCGACCGGCGTCGCGGTGATCCTCGCTTCCGGCCTGATCGGCCTGGCCTGGCGCGCCAGGCTGCGCCGCCCCCTCGCCGACATCGGCTGGCGCGAACTCTACCTCCTCGGTCTCGTCGTGCACCTCGCGATGCTGGCCCTGATGCTGCTGATGCCCTGGGAAACCGCGCGCGCGGTGCTCGCCCGCATCAGCCTGCCGGTGCTGCTGATCCATCCCCTGATCACCCTGGCCCTCGGCCTGTTCTGCGTCGACCGCCTGCGCCGCCGCCGCGAGGTGGCCGCGCTGCGCGAGCGCGAGGAGCGCTACCACTCCCTGTTCGAGAACAACCACACGGTGATGCTGATCATCGATCCGGACAGCGGCGCCATCGTCGATGCCAACGCCGCCGCGGTGGAGTACTACGGCTGGCCGCGCGAACGCCTCAAGACCATGCGCATCGGGGAGATCAATACGCTGAGCGCGGCGGAGCTGCGCGCCGAGATGCTGCGCGCGCGCGACCGGCGCAACCAGCATTTCGAATTCCGCCACCGCCGCGCCGACGGCTCCGAACGCGCCGTCGAGGTCTTCAGCGGCCCGCTGCGCCTCGACGGACGCACCTATCTGTATTCGATCGTGCATGACGTCGCGCAGCGCAAGGCGGCCGAGGCCGCCCTGCGGGACAGCGAGGCGCGCTGCCGGGAGGAGCACGACACGGCGCTGCGCCAGCAGCAGGAGGCGCGCCTGGCGGCGCTCAACCTGATGGAGGATGCCGTCGCCGCCCGCCGCCAGACGGAGGAGTCGCTGGCGGCGCTGCGCGAAAGCGATGCCTTCGTCAAGTCGGTGCTCGACAGCCTGCCCATCGGCATCGCGGTCAACTCGGTGAGCCCGGCCGTGCGCTTCCGCTACATGAACGAGAACTTCCCGGCGCTCTACCGCGCGCGCCGGGAACGCCTCGCCGATCCCGACGGCTTCTGGGACGCCGCCTACGAGGACGCGGACTTCCGCCGGGAAATCCGGCAACGGGTGCTCGCCGACTGCGCGAGCGGCGATCCGGAACGCATGCACTGGGACGACATTCCCATCGTCCGCGCCGGCGCCGCCACCACCTACGTCTCGGCGCGCAACATTCCCCTGCCCGACAAGGGCCTGATGATCTCCCTGGTCTGGGACGTCACCGAGCGCAAGCTCGCCGAACTCGCCCTGCGCCGCGAGCGCGACCTCAACCGGCGCTATCTCGACACGGTGCAGACCCTGATGGTGGCGCTCGACGGCGACGGACGCATCACCATGATCAATCGCCACGGCTGCGCCCTGCTCGGCTACGCGGAGGAGGAACTGCTCGGCCGCAACTGGTTCGCCTGCTGCCTGCCGCAGCCGGCCGGCATGGAACGCATGTACCCGATCTTCCGCCGCATGGTCGAGAAAGGTCCTGGCACGATCGAAGATTTCGAGAACCCGGTGGTCCTGCGCGACGGCAGCAAGCGCCTGATCGCCTGGCACAACGCCATCCTGACCGACGCCTCCGGCCGCGTCGTCGGCACGCTGAGTTCCGGCGAGGACGTGACCGAGAGCCGTCGCGTCGCGGACGAGCTGCGCAGCCAGGCCGACGAACTGGCGAGCCGCAACGCGGAGCTGGAGCGCTTCAACGCGGCGATGGTGGGACGCGAGCTCGACATGGTCGAACTCAAGCGGCAAATCAACGCCCTGTCGCGGGAGCTCGGCCGCGCGCCGCCCCACGACCTGGCGAACCTGGATGCCGCCGGCGAAGCCGCGGGAGACGCGCCATGAGCCACCGGCTGCTGCGCGGCCGGCCATCGATGGCCTACCTGCTGGCGCTGGTCCTGCCCGTCCTCGTGCTGCTGATCCGCGCCGGCCTGCCCGTCTCCTTCGGCGACCGCCCGCTCCTGATCATCTTCGTCCCGGCCATCATCGTCGTCGCCCTGCTCGGCGGCCTCGGTCCCGGCCTGGCGGCCACCGCCATCACCGCCGCCGGCAGCCTGTTTTTCCTGATCCCGCCGACCGGCAACTTCGCCGCGGCCGCCGGCCACGACCTCGTCCAGTGGGGCGCGCTGATCCTCTCCGGAGTGCTGCTGAGCCTGTTCAGCGAAGTGATGCGCAAGGCATGGCGCGACGAGGAAGAACAGCGCCGGCGGCTGGAAGCGACCGAGGCCGACCTGCGCCAGAGCCAGGGCCGCCTCGCCCAGGGCGCCGCGCGCCTGCGCCGCCTCGCCGCCGTCGTCGAGCAGGTCGCCGGCGTGCGCGACCAGGAAACCCTGATGGCGATCATGCGCCACTCGCTGCGCGAGCTGACCGGCGCCGACGGCGCGACGCTGGTGCTGCGCGAGGATGGACACTGCCATTACGTGGACGAGGACGCCATCGGCCCGCTCTGGAAGGGCCAGCGCTTCCCGCTCGAATCCTGCATCTCGGGCTGGGCCATGCTGCACGGCGAGGCGGTGGCGATCGAGGACATCTATGCCGACGCGCGCATTCCCCACGACGCCTACCGCCCCACCTTCGTCAAGAGCCTGAGCATGGTGCCCGTCGGGCGCCGCAACCCGGTGGGCGCCATCGGCTGCTACTGGGCCAGCCGCCATCGCGTCACCGAGGAGGAGCTCGAACTGCAGCAGGCCCTCGCCGACGCGATGGCGGTGGGCCTCGACAATCTCCGGCTCTACGCGGAAATGGCCAGCGCGCGCAAGGCCGCCGAAGACGCCGCCGAGGAAGTCACGGCCCAGGCGGAGAACCTCGCCGCCACCCAGGCCGCCGCCCTCGATGCCCAGCGCAAGGCCCGGCTGGCGGCCCTCAACCTCATGGAGGACGCGGTCGCCGCCCGCAAGCGCGCCGAGGCCACCCAGGAGGCGCTGCGGGAAAGCGAACGCAGCTTCCGGCTGCTCACCGAACAGGTGCCGGCGATCATCTACCGCGCCGACCTGAACGAGGAAAGCGCGACCCTCTACATCAGCCCGCGCGTCGCCGACCTCGGCTACACCCAGGAACAATGGCTCGCCGACCCGGAAGCCTGGCTCAAGCTGCTGCATCCCGACGACCGGGAGCGCGTGCTGGCGGAACTGGCCGCCTGGCGCCGGAGCGGAGGCGCGCGGCGACTCGAATACCGGCTGCGCGACAGCCAAGGCGCATGGCGCGACTATCAGGACATGGGCGAGATCGTCGCCGACGCCCGGGGCCGGCCGCTCTATCTGCAGGGGCTGATGCTGGACATCAGCGAGCGCAAGCGCGCCGAGGAACAGCTGCGCAAGCTCTCCCTCGCGATCGAGCAAAGCCCGGAAAGCGTCGTCATCACCAATCCCGACGCCGAGATCGAGTACGTGAACGACGCCTTCCTGCGGGTCACCGGCTACGAGCTCGCCGAGGTGCTCGGCCGCAACCCGCGCATGCTGCGTTCCGGCCGCACGCCGCCGGAAACCTACGCCTCCCTCTGGGCCGCCCTGGGCCAGGGCAGCTCATGGCGGGGCGAATTCATCAACAAGCGCAAGGACGGCAGCGAATACACGGAGTTCGCCATCGTCACGCCGTTGCGCCAGCCGGACGGCCGCATCAGCCACTACGTCGCGGTCAAGGAGGACATCACCGAAAGGAAGCGCATCGGCGAGGAGCTGGACCGCCACCGCCACCATCTGGAGGACATGGTCGCGCAACGCACCGCCGAGCTGGAGGAGGCACGGCGCCAGGCCGAGGCGGCCAACGCCGCCAAGAGCGCCTTCCTCGCCAACATGAGCCACGAGATCCGCACCCCGATGAACGCCATCGTCGGCCTCACCCATCTGCTGCAGCGGCGCATCGACGACCCCGCCCAGCGCGAACGTCTCGACCGCATCGTCGAGGCCGCCCACCACCTGCTCGCGCTCATCAACGACATCCTCGACCTGTCGAAGATCGAGGCCGGCAAGCTCACGCTCGAAGTCGGCGAATTCGACCTGACGCACGTGCTGGAAAACGTCGCCACCCTGCTCGCCGAACGCGCCCAGGCGCGCGGGCTGGAGCTCGTCATCGACATCGAGCCGGCGCTGGCCCAGGCTCCCCTGCTGCGCGGCGACGCCACGCGCCTGCGCCAGGCCCTGCTCAACTATGCCGGCAACGCCGTCAAGTTCACCGAGCACGGCGGCGTCACCCTGCGCGCGCGTATCGTCGAGTCCGACGAGCACGATCTGCTGCTGCGCTTCGAGGTCGAGGACACGGGCATCGGCATCGCGCCGGACGACCAGGCCCGGCTGTTCCAGTCCTTCGAGCAGGCCGACGCCTCGATCACGCGCCGCTACGGCGGCACCGGCCTCGGACTGGCGATCAACCGCCGCCTGGCCGAACTGATGGGCGGCGCAGTCGGCATGGAAAGCACGCCGGGGGTCGGCAGCCGCTTCTGGTTCACCGCGCGGCTGGCCAAGAGCGACAAGCCCGGCGCGCAACGGATGCCGCCGCGGCTGCGCGGCCGCCGCGCCCTGGTGGTGAACGGAAGTTCGGGCGCCCACGCGGTCCTGCGGCAGATGCTCGGCACCCTCGGCCTGCACGTCGAAAGCGCGCCGACGGTCGAGGCCGCCCTCGCGGCCGTCGCGCTGGCCGACGGCGACGGCACGCCCTTCGATGTCGCGCTGGTCGACTGGCGCACCCCGGACCTGGCGGGACGCCGGCTCTGCCGCGACATCCGGGACCTGTCCTTGCGGCGTCCGCCGCCCCGCCTGCTGGCGACGCTGCCGGAAACGCCCGACGCGCGCGAAAAAGCCGCTGCCGCCGGCTTCGACGCCATGCTGATCAAGCCGGTGACCTCCTCTGCGCTCCACGACGCGCTGATCGGCCTGCTGCGGGACGACGGCGGCACCGCCCTCCTCCCCCAGCGCAGCGAGGAGACCCTGCGGCGGACGGCGCGGGAAAGAGGCGGCGCCCGCATCCTGGTCGTCGAGGACAACCTGATCAACCAGGAGGTGACGCGCGACCTGCTGGCCGAGGCGGGACTCGGCGTGGAACTGGCGGACAACGGCGCGCAGGCGCTGGAAAAGGCCGCGGCCACCGCCTACGACGCCATCCTCATGGACATGCAGATGCCGGTGATGGACGGACTGGAGGCGACGCGGCGCATCCGCGCCCTGCCCGGGGGCGAGCGCATCCCCATCCTGGCCATGACGGCGAACGCCTTCGGCGAGGACCGCCAGCGCTGCCTGGAAGCCGGCATGAACGACTACATCGCCAAGCCGGTGGACCCCGAGGCCCTGTTCGCCGTGCTGCTGCGCTGGCTGCCGGCGGCGGCGGCCGTCGCGCCCGCCCGGCGCGGCGGCGACGGCGCGGTGCCGTTGCAGCGCCTGGCCCAGGCCACCGACCTGGACATCGAGGCCGCGCTGCGGCGGATGAACCAGAACGCGGAACGCTATCTCGATCTGTTGCGCCGCTTTTCCCAGACCCATGGCGCCGACGGCGAACGACTCGACGCCCTGCTCGCGCGCCATGACACGGAGGCCGCCCTGCGGCTTGCCCACACGCTCAGGGGCGTGGCGGGAACCCTCGGCGCCCGCGGCGTCTGCGCGGCGGCGGAACGGCTGGAGGAAGCCCTGCGCGCCGACCCCGCCGCCGCGGCCCGCGCGGACTTGCGCGCGCGCGTGGCCGCGGAACTGGCGACGCTGACGCGGGCCATCGACGCCATCCCGTCCGGAACCGAAACGCCGCCGGAAACGGACGCCCCGCCCCCCGACGCCGCGTCCCGCGACGCCCTGCTCGTCCGGCTGGAAACCCTGCTGGCGCGCGACGATGCCGCGATCAACGCGGTCTTCGCCGCCGCCGCCCCCGTCCTGCGCCGGGCCTGCGGCGCGGACATCGACGTCCTGGCCCGGCGCATCGAGGCCTACGACTATCCGGCGGCGCTGGAACTGGTGCGCCGCTTGCGAGGAAACCCGCCATGACCTCCGATTCATCCCTGCCCGAGCACGCCCTGCGCTCCCTCGGCGACAACCTGCCGGACAGCTACGTCTATCAGGCGACGCGCGACGCCGGGGGCAAGTTGCATTTCCTTTATCTCAGCGGCGGCGTCGAGCGCATTCACGGCATTGCGGCCGCCGCCGCTCGCGAAAACGCCGGCCTGATCGAGGCGCAGACGGTCCCGGCGGACCTGCCCGGCCTGCTCGCCCGGGAAGCGGACTGCCTTGAACGCATGCGGAATTTCGCCCACGAGTTCCGCATCCGGCGCGCCGACGGCGGGCTGCGCTGGCTGTCGGCGCGCTCCCATCCGTCGCGTCAGGCGGATGGCCGGGTCGTCTGGGACGGCGTGGTCAGCGACGTCACCGCCCAGAAGGACAACGAGGAAACCCTATCCCTGCTGACGCGCCGCGCCCTCTGTCTGCTGTCCCTGCCCGAACTCGCCGACAGCCTCGACGAAGCCGGCTTCATCCGGCGCGGGCTCGAAATGGCCGAGGAGCTGACCGGCAGCACGCTCTCCTTCCTCCATCTGGTGCACGAGGACGCGGAAGCCATCGAACTCGCCGCCTGGTCGGACGACACGCCGCGCGCCTCCCGCCGTTCCGCCGCGGCGCGGCGGCATCCGATCGGCAAGGCCGGCATCTGGGCGGAGGGTTTCCGGCGGCGCGCGGCCGTGACGGACGACGCCCCCGCGAACGCCCCGGCATGGCCCGGCCTGCCGCCGGATCATGCCCCCATCACGCGCA
>JANJVS010000167.1 GCA_024709955.1 Rhodocyclaceae bacterium | reverse complement strand
CGACACGGCCCCCAAGCCGGGGCAGGCGACGCCGCCGTGCATGGCCCCGGAAGTCATTGCCGCGAACATCGCCGCCGCCGCGCGGCGCTTGAACGAACTGCGCGAGAACTGGCTCAACCCGCCGGAATGGACGGAGCGCGTGCCGGAAGTCGTGCCGGGCTACCCGGACCGCATCGTCGCCAGGCCCGGCCACGAGGCCGACCTCAAGAAACGCACCCTGACCAACCTCTACAACGCCCGCCCGGCCTGGCTGGTCAATGCGCACCAGGCGCTCGACAAGGCCGTGGCCGCCGCCTACGGCTGGACGGACTACACGCCGGCAATGCCGGATGAGGAAATCCTGCGGCGCTTGCTGGCGCTGAATCTTGAACGGGCATGAGGACGGCTTGTCACGTGGTACCACTATTGATACCATGAATTAATGGCGGCGAATCCGAAGATACTCGACCAGATGCGGCGCGAACCGGCCAATGTCCAGTTCGCGGACGTGATGAAGGTTTGTGAATCGTATTTCGGGAAGCCACGCCAGAGCGGCACCAGCCATGCGATCTTCAAGATGCCCTGGATCGGCGATCCCCGGATCAACATCCAGAACGACAAGGGGAAGACCAAGGCGTATCAGGTCAGGCAGGTGCTCCTCGCCATCGAGAAACTGGAAGGAATGAAACATGAGCGTTGATCACTACACCTATCGCGTCACCTGGTCGCCGGAGGATGGCGAGCATGTCGGTCTGTGCGCGGAATTTCCGTCGCTTTCCTGGCTGGCCCGCACACCGGAGGCGGCCTTGAAAGGTATCCGTCAGGTGGTGGCAGAGACGATGGCCGACATGCAGGCGAACGGCGAAGAAGTTCCACCGGCTCTCGCCGAGAAGCATTACAGCGGCGAGTTCCGGGTACGCATTCCGCCGGAAGTCCACCGTGCGCTGGCCCTGCAGGCCGCCGAGCAGGGCGTCAGCCTCAACCGGCTCGCCAGCGCTAAGCTGGCGGCGTAGCGTTGGGACATGGACAGGAACCGCAAACCCGTAGATGGAAAAACGGAACCGGCTTTCTTCTGCGCGTCGTGACAGCATCAAATCCAGCGTAAGCCATTGATCGGAATGCTTGCCGAGCAAGAAATTTCCGCCTGATCCGCCACCGTCCCACCAGCGCCGACGTTTGTTCCGGCATAACGTTCGCCGCGCTCACATGAGCCTGCACCAAAGCCGGAGGAATCGGAGGCGCGCTCACCGCTCCGTCAACGCCGACTTTTCAGGTCGGCACGGAGAAGCGTTCGCGCAGTTCCTCGCTCAGCCCCAGCATTTCCAGCAGTTCCTTGAGTCGCGCGGCGCGATGGCGGGCGGGCTGGCCGGCATGGCGGGCGACGATGAGTTCGTTCTTCATCGAGTGTTCCCAGCCGACGAGCTCGGTGACGCTGAGCTGGTAGCCGTGGGCCTCCAGTTGCAGGCAGCGCAGCACGTTGGTGACGTGGCTGCCGAATTCCCGCGTGTGGATCGGATGGCGCCAGAGCTCGGCGAGGGTGTCGGCCAGGGCCTTGCCCTTGTTCTTGCGCAGCAGGGCGGCGACCTCGGCCTGGCAGCAGGGCACCAGCACGATGAAGCGCGCCCGGCGGCCGAGGGCGAAGCGGATGGCGTCGTCGGTGGCGGTGTCGCAGGCGTGCAGGGCGGTGACGATGTCAATGCGCTCGGGCAGCTCGGTGGAACGCATGGCCTCGGCGACGGTGCGGTCGAGGAAGCTCATGCGCGGAAAATCCAGTCGCTGGGCCAGCTCGCGGGAACGTTCCACCAGCTCGCGCCGGCTTTCGACGCCGACGATGGTCGAGGCGTCGGCGCGCTCCTTGAAGAACAGATCGTAGAGGATGAAGCCGAGATAGGACTTGCCGGCGCCGACGTCCACGAGGCGGATGTCGCGGTCCTCCTCCGCGAGTTCCTTGAGCAGGGGTTCGATGAACTGGTAGAGGTGATAGACCTGCTTGAGCTTGCGCCGGCTGTCCTGGTTCATGCGGCCGTCGCGCGTCAGGATGTGCAGTTCCTTGAGCAGTTCGACCGACTGGCCGGGGCGGATTTCGTTCTTGGCGTCCATGGGCTATGTTTTATTTGGCTATTTCGCGATTCTGCGCTTAGTTTTCCTGCGTGTTTTACCGATATGGCGGTATTGTTTGCAATAGCCTTGGTGGTATTCTATGCTGCATTGCAACATCGCCCGAAAATCGCCCAAGACGGCGGGCGGCGGAAAACGCCCCTGCCTACAACGAATGAACTACGAACAGCATTATCTGACCACCCTATTCGAGCCCAAGTCCATCGCCATCATCGGCGCCTCGGAAACCCCGGGCTCGATCGGCGCCACTCTGGTACGCAACGTCATCGACGGCGGCTTCAAGGGCAAGCTGTTCCTCGTCAATCCACGCCACGAGACGGTGTTCGGCCAGAAGGCCTACGATTCGGTCGAGAGCATCCCCCACCGCCTCGATCTCGCCGTGATCTGCACCCGGGCCGAGACCGTGCCCGGCATCGTGGACGCCTGCGGTCGCGCCGGCACGCGCAACGCGATCGTGATTTCCGGCGGTTTCGCCGAGATGGGCCCGCGCGGGGCCAACCTGGCCCGCTCGATGCTCGATTCCGCGCGTCGCCACAACCTGCGCCTGCTCGGCCCCAACTGCCTCGGCCTGATGCGCCCGAGCAGCCAGCTCAACGCCACCTTCGCCCACGGTAGCGCCAACCCCGGCACCATAGGCCTGATCTCCCAGTCGGGCGCGCTATGCACCGCCATCCTCGACTGGGCGCTGCCCAACGGCGTCGGCTTCTCCAATGTCGTGTCGCTGGGCGCCGAGAGCGACATCGACTTCGGCGAGATCCTCGAATACATGGTGGCCGACCCGCGCACCGAGAACATTTTCCTCTACATCGAGGGCATCAAGAACGCGCGCCGCTTCATGAGCGCGCTGCGCGCCGCCGCGCGCTGCAAGCCGGTGCTGCTGATCAAGGTCGGCCGCCATCCGGCCGGCAAGCAGGCGGCGCTGTCGCACACCGGCGCGCTGGTCGGCGCCGACGACGTCTTCGACGCGGCGCTGCGCCGCGCCGGCGTGGTGCGCCTCGGCAACGTCGGCCAGATGTACGCCGCCGCCCAGGCGCTGTTCTCGCATTTCCGTCCCCACGGCAACCGCCTGATGATCGTCACCAACGGCGGCGGCCCGGGCGTGATGGCCGCCGACCACGCGGCCGACATCGGCATCCCGCTCGCCGAGCTGTCCGAGGCGACGCTGACGAAGCTCAATGAGGCGCTGCCGCCCACCTGGTCGAAGAGCAACCCGGCCGACCTGGTCGGCGACGCCGATCCGGCGCGCTACGCCACGGCGATCACCACCTGCCTGGAGGACGAGAACGTGGACGGCGTGCTGGCCATACTGACGCCCCAGGCGATGACCGACCCCACCCAGGCCGCGCGCGCCGTCATCGAGGTGGCGAAGAAATTCGACAAGCCACTGGTCACCTGCTGGATGGGCGAGGAGCAGGTACGCGAGGCGCGCATGCTGTTCAAGGGCGCCGGCATCCCGACCTTCCGCACCCCGGAACCGGCCGTCGAGCTGTTCTCCCACATCTCCCACTACTACCGCAACCAGCAACTGCTGATGCAGGCGCCGGCCTCGATCTCCGACCACACGCCGCCGCGCCTCGAATCGGCCAAGCTGGTCATCGAGACCGCGCTGTCCGAGGGCCGCAAGAAGCTCAACGAGATGGAGTCGAAGGCGCTGCTCGCCGCCTTCCGCATCCCGATCGCCCAGACCGTGGTGGCGCGCTCGCCCTCCGAGGCGATGGTGCTGGCCGAGGAGATCGGCCTGCCGGTGGTGATGAAGATCGATTCGCCGCAGATCACCCACAAGTCCGATTCCGGCGGCGTGCGCCTCAACCTCAACACCCTGGCCCAGGTGCGCGACGCCTACAACGAGATCCTCGACGAGGTGAAGAAGAACCGCCCGGACGCGATCATCCACGGCATCGCCATCGAGCCGATGATCCAGAAGGCCAATGGCCGCGAACTGGTGGTCGGCATGACGCGCGACCAGATCTTCGGCCCGACCATCATCTTCGGCCCCGGCGGCACCAGCGTCGAGGCCGGCGGCGAGCGCGCCGTCGCCCTGCCGCCGCTCAACCGCTTCCTGGTCGCCGACATGCTCGCCTCGACGCGCGTTTCGGCCCGCCTCGGCGAGTTCCGCAACATGCCGCCGGTCAGCATGGAGGCCCTGGAGGCCGTGCTGCTGCGCGTCTCGGAAATGGTCTGCGAGTTGCCCTGGATCAGGGAAATGGACATCAACCCGCTGATCGTGGACGAGAACGGCGCGGTGGCCGTCGATGCGCGCATCGCCATCGAGAACCTGCCGCTCACCGCCGGTCGCTACGACCACATGGCGATCCACCCCTATCCCTCGCACCTGGTCTCGCAATACCAGGCCAAGGACGGCCAGACGGTGACGATCCGCCCGATCAGCCCCGAGGACGCGGACATGGAGCAGGAGTTCGTGCGCAAGCTGTCGGCGGAAGCCAAGTACTTCCGCTTCATGAACACTCTGCGCGAGCTCTCGCCGGCCCAGCTGGTGCGTCTCACCCAGATCGACTACGACCGCGAGATGGCCTTCGTCGCCATCACCGAGGCGGACGGCAAGCAAACCGAGGTCGGCGTGGCGCGCTACGCCATGAACCCGGATGGCGAGTCCTGCGAGTTCGCCATCGTTGTCGCCGACGACTGGCAGGGCAAGGGACTGGCGCGGCGGCTGATGGGCGTGATCATCGACACGGCGCGCTCGCGCGGCGTGAAGTACATGAATGGCGACTTCCTCGCCGAGAACCGCCGCATGCTGCAGTTCGTCACCAGCCTCGGCTTCGTGCTCTCGCCCCATCCGGAGGACTCCGGCCTCAAGCGCGGCGTGCTGGTGCTGAACTGATAACATGCGCGGCATCAGGTCCGGAGATCGGGATGCCCGCATGAAACGACTGTTTTTTCTGCTGTCGCTGCTGTTGCTGAGCCTGCCGGCCAGCGCCGAAGGTCTCGCCGGCATCGTCACCCTCGCCAGGGACGATCTGGCGGCCCTGGCGCAGGTCAAGGCCACGCCGGAGCGTCATGTCGTCCTGTATTTCGGCGATCACATCAACTGAGGGGCCTGCCGCTACACCGTGAGTGTGCTGCGTACCCCCGAAGTTTCCGCCGCCTACAAGAAGTCTTTCATCGGCGCCCATGCCGACTTCGGCGAGCTGGAACTCGACGACGACGCGCCGGGCCATGGCCTCGTCAAGCGTCACAACCCGCGCAAGCTGCGCCCCGTGCTGGTATTCCTGGACGGCGGCGGCAAGGAGGTCGCCCGTCACGTCGGCAAGCTGAAGGACAAGGAGGATGCGCTCCGGCTGCACAAGTTCGTGGCGGAGAAGCATTACCTGAAGACGGAATGGAAAATTTTCCGGATCGATGGGAACTAGCATGACCGCTGCGCGCTGCCCCTGGTGCGGCGACGATCCGCTCTATGTCGCCTACCACGACAACGAATGGGGCGTGCCCTGCCACGACGAGCGCACCTTGTTCGAATTCCTGATTCTCGAAGGTGCCCAGGCCGGGCTGTCCTGGATCACCATCCTGCGGAAGCGCGAGAACTACCGCCGCGCCTTCGACGGCTTCGATGCACGGAAGATCGCGCGCTACGGCGAAAAAGACGTGGCGCGTCTGTTGGCCGACGCCGGCATCGTCAGGAACCGCCTGAAGATCGCCGCCGCCATCGACAACGCCCGCGCAACCCTGGCCTTATACGAAGCCGGCGGCAGCCTGGACGATCTGTTCTGGCAATTCGTCGACGGCCGTCCCGTCATCAACCGCTGGAAGCGTCTCGACCAGGTTCCCGTCCACACCCCCGCCGCCGAGGCGCTGTCGAAGGAATTGAAGCAGCGCGGCTTCCGCTTCGTCGGCCCGACGGTGATCTATTCCCACATGCAGGCGACCGGGATGGTCAACGACCATCTGGTGAATTGCCCGCGCCACGCCGCGCTGGGTGGCTGAATTTCAGCGCCGACCGCCGAGGCGGATCGTCAGGGACAAGGGCTTCCCCTCCCGCAGCAGGCCAAGCGTGATCCGGTCGCCCGGGCGCTTGCCGTCCATGAGGCGGTCGAAGTCGCCGCTGCCTTCGACGGGCTTGCCGTCGAGGCTCTGGACGATGTCGCCCGGATCCACCGACCCGTCGCGGCCGATGCGCGTGCCGCGCAGGCCGGCCTCCGCCGCGGGGGTGCGTGGCTGGACCTCGACGATCAGCATGCCCTTGACGCCGAGCCGACGCGTCACGACCTCGCTGACGTTGTCCATCGAGACGATGCCGAGTACTGCCCGCTGGTAATGGCCATAGGCAATGATTTCCGGCACGACGCGGTTCACCGTGTCGGCGGGAATCGCGAAACCGATGCCAGCCGAGGCGCCGGAGGGGCTGTAGATCGAGGTATTCACGCCGATCAGCCGGCCGGCCGAATCGAGCAGCGGACCGCCCGAGTTGCCGGGGTTGATCGCCGCGTCGATCTGGATCAGGTGATGGATCGAACCCTCGTCGTCGGAAATCGAGCGGTCGAGGGCGGAGATCACGCCCGTGGTCAGCGTGTGGTCGAAGCCGAAGGGATTGCCGATCGCCAGCACGTGCTGGCCGACCCGGAGGTCGGCGCTCGATCCGAGCGGCAGCGGCGCGGGCCGGCGCTCGCCGGGCTTGATGCGCAGCACGGCCAGGTCGTTCTCCGGACTCGCGCCCACGAGTTCGGCGGCAAAGCTGCGCTGGTCGGCGAGGCGCACCTGGGCGCCGCGCGCCCCGGCGATCACGTGGTAGTTGGTGACGACGTGGCCGGCCTCGTCCCAGATGAAGCCGGAGCCGGTGCCGCGCGGCACCTCGCGCACGTTCATGCTGAACGGATTGACGACGCGATCCAGCGTGGTGATGAACACCACCGACGGGCTGGCGCGGCGGAACAGATCCACCTGCACCTGCTCGTCGGCGGGCAGCGGACCGCGCGGCGTCACGGCGCGCGGCTGGGGCTGCTTCGCCAGCGCCGGGGTGGCTATCAGGAACAGGGTCGCCAGCCAGGCGGCCCATTTCATGCGCCTCATGCCTTGGCGAAGCGCAACGCGCCCTGCTCCGCCGTCACGCGCACACGGTCCTTGGCGCCGAACCTGCCTTCGAGGATCGCCTTGGCGAGCGGGTTCTCGATGCGTTCCTGGATCGCGCGCTTGAGCGGCCGCGCGCCGAACACCGGGTCGAAGCCCGCCTTGGCCAGCTCGGCGAGGGCGTCGTCGGTGACCACCAGCCCCATCTCCAGCCTTGCGAGGCGCTTCTCCAAGTACTGCAGCTGGATTTTCGCGATGCCGGCGATGTGCTTCTCGTCGAGGGCATGGAAGACGACGATCTCGTCGATGCGGTTCACGAACTCGGGACGGAAATGGGTCTTCACCTCGCCCATCACCGCGAGCTTGATGAGCTGGTAGTCGTCCCCGCTCATCTGCTGGATCATCTGCGAGCCGAGGTTCGAGGTCATGACGATCACGGTGTTCTTGAAGTCCACGGTGCGACCCTGGCCGTCGGTCATGCGGCCGTCGTCGAGCACCTGCAGCAGCACGTTGAACACGTCCGGATGCGCCTTCTCGACCTCGTCGAAGAGGATCACCGAATAAGGCTTGCGCCGCACCTGCTCGGTGAGATAACCGCCCTCCTCGTAGCCGACGTAGCCGGGCGGCGCGCCGATCAGCCGCGCCACCGAATGCTTCTCCATGAACTCGCTCATGTCGATGCGGATCAGGTGCTCCTCGCTGTCGAAGAGGAACTCGGCCAGCGTCTTGCACAGCTCGGTCTTGCCCACGCCCGTCGGGCCGAGGAACAGGAAGGAGCCGTAGGGCCGGTTCTCGTCCGAGAGGCCGGCGCGCGAGCGGCGGATGGCGTCGGCGACGAGGCGCACCGCCTCGTCCTGGCCGACCACGCGCTGGTGCAGCTTTTCTTCCATCTTGAGCAGCTTCTCGCGCTCGCCCTGCATCATCTTGGAGACGGGGATGCCCGTGGCGCGCGAGACGACCTCGGCGATTTCCTCGGCGCCGACCTGGGTGCGCAAGAGCTTGTTCTGCTTCACCGTCTCGCCAGCGCCAGCGCTCTGCGTTCCTTCGGAAATTTTTTCGGCCGCCTTGAGCTGAGCTTCGAGCTGCGGCAGCTTGCCGTACTGCAGCTCGGCGAGCTTGTCGAAGGCGCCCTGGCGCTGCAGGTCGGCGATCTGCGCGCGCACCTTGTCGATCTCTTCCTTGACGTGCTGGGTGCCCTGCACCTGCGCCTTCTCGGCCTTCCAGATCTCTTCGAGGTCGGAATACTCCTTGTCGAGCTTCTTGATCTCCTCCTCGATCAGCGCGAAACGTTTCTTCGAAGCCTCGTCCTTCTCCTTCTTGACGGCCTCGCGCTCGATCTTGAGCTGGATCAGCCGACGGTCGAGCTTGTCCATCGACTCGGGTTTGGAGTCGATCTCCATCTTGATGCGCGCGGCCGCCTCGTCGATCAGGTCGATGGCCTTGTCCGGCAGGAAGCGGTCGGTGATGTAACGATGCGACAACTCGGCGGCGGCGACGATGGCCGGGTCGGTGATGTCCACGCCGTGGTGGATCTCGTATTTCTCCTGCAGGCCGCGCAGGATGGCGATGGTCGCCTCGACGCTCGGCTCGTCGACCAGCACCTTCTGGAAGCGGCGCTCCAGCGCGGCGTCCTTCTCGATGTACTTGCGGTATTCGTCCAGCGTGGTGGCGCCGATG
>JANJVS010000127.1 GCA_024709955.1 Rhodocyclaceae bacterium | reverse complement strand
ATCGCCGCCTTGCTGCTACGATTGCAGTCCATCCTCGACGATTTTCTCGAAAACGCCTGAACTGGACGATCCTGCTGCCATGTGCGAACTCTTTGGCGCCTCCGCCCGCCAGCCGCGCGACTACGCGCGCTGGCTGACGCGCTTCCGGCAGCGCGGCGGCGCGGTGGCCGACAACCCCGACGGCTGGGGGCTGGCCTGGTGGCGCGACGGCCGCGCCGCGCTGGAGAAGGCGCCGGAGCCGGGCCACCGCAGCGAGCGGCTGCGGCAGCTCGCCGGGGAGGTCGTCGGCGATCTCGTGCTGGCCCACGTGCGCAAGGCCACCCACCCCGCCGCGCCGGGTCCGGACAACACCCATCCCTTCGCCCACGACTGCTGCGGGCGCGAGTGGCTGTTCGCCCACAACGGCATGGTGCCCGCCATCGTCGGCCGCCCCTGTCCGTTCCGCGCCTGCCGCCCCGCCGGCGAGACCGATTCCGAGTTCGCCTTCTGCCAGCTGCTGGCCGGCATCGTGGACAGCTACGACCCCGCCGACCTCGGCCGCTGGCTCGACCGGCTGGAGGAGCGCGTGGGCGAGATCGCCGTGCTCGGCCAGTTCAACTTCCTGCTGTCGGACGGCGGCGTGCTGGTCGCCTACGGCCATGACCGTTTGCACCATGCCGAACGGGCGGATGGAGTCGCGCTGGTGGCCACCGAGCCGCTCGACGACGGCGACTGGCGAGCCTTCGCGCCCGGCGAGCTGCGCGTCTATCGCGACGGCAGGCTGCTCGCCGCGCACCTGGCGCGGAGCGGACATGACGCCGGCCGCCTATGACGCCTGGTACGCCACGCCACGCCGCGCGGCCGCTGGATCGGCGGCCGGGAGTTCGCGTTGCTGGCGCGGCTGCTCGGCGCCCGGCCGGGCGAGACGCTGCTCGACGTCGACCGCGGCACCGGCTGTTTCGCGCGCCGGTTCGCGCGGGAGGCCGGCTTGAAGGTCACCGGCGTCGACCGCGATCCCGCCATGCTCGCCCTTGCCCGGGAAAACGCGCCCGACCTCGACTTCGTTCCCGGCGACGCGGAACATCTGCCCTTCGCCGCCGCCAGCTTCGATCATGTCGTCGCCGTCGCAGCCTGCCCCGGCTCGCGAAGCGCGGCGCGGGAAGCTACGCCGGGGCGCGCTGGCACGCCGGCGCGGAAGCGCGCGCCCTGCTCGCCGATGCGGGCATGAGCGCGATCCGTTCCGGCCACGCCATCTTTCTGCCGGGGGGCGGGGGAATCGCCCGCGCGCTCGACGCCATCCTGCCGGCCGCGTTTCCCTGCGGCGACTTTGTCGCGGTGGCCGGCACGCCGCGGCATGTCGGGGAGATTCAATGAAAACCTGGTTCGCGTTCGCCCTGGCGGCGCTTTTTCTCGGCCCGCGCGATGGGCGGACACAGGAAGACGATATCGAATGGCGCCACCGCGCCGCGCGGGGAGCGATTGTTCTCACCGCCAATCCGCTGCGGCCGGCCGCGCGTGCGGCGTTTTACGAGGCGCGCGGCTTTTCGGCGCGGCAGGTGCGACCCTACAGCGAGGCCTGCGGCTTCTCGTTCGGCTTCCGCAACGGCGGCACGACGCCGGTCGTCGTCAAACTCGCCGACTGGCGCGCCATCGGCGCCGACGGGATGTCGATCGCCTTCAAGCCGCCGGAGCACTGGGATGCCGAATGGGAACGCGCCCGCGTGCCGTCCGCCGCGCGCATCGCCTTCCGCTGGGCGCAGTTCCAGTCCGAAATCGCCTTCGAGCCGGGCGACTGGATCATGGGCATGGCGACACTGGAACGCGCGCCGGTCGCGCCGTTCCGGCTTGTTGCACGTTATCGCGACACAAGGGGAAATCATGAAATCGTTCTCGACCAAATCGACTGCGCCCGCGATTGACCGCCGGCGGTTCGTCGCCGCCCTCTGCGCGCTGGCCGGCGCGCCGGCACTGCGCGCGCAAGGCATCGGCATGTCGCCTTTCGGCGCGCAAGACACCGTCGCGCCAGCGCCGACTTTGCGGCTCAAGGACGCCGACGACCGGCTGGTGGACCTCGCGCAATACCGGGGCCGCGTGGTGCTGGTGAATTTCTGGGCCACCTGGTGCCCACCCTGCCGCAAGGAGTTTCCCTCGCTCGGCCGCGTCAAGAAACTGTTCAAGCCCGACGAGTTCGAGGTGCTGGCGGTGAATGTCGGCGAAGACCCGGACACGACGTTTTCCTTCACCGGCAACACGCCGTTCCCGATTCTCTTCGACCGCGATTCCAAGACCATGACGGCCTGGAAGGTCCGCGGCCTGCCGACCACCTTCCTGATCGACCGCCAGGGCCGGCGCGCCTTCGCCGCCACCGGCGGCCGCGAATTCGACGATCCCGAAATCGTCGCCCTGATCCGCTCCCTGCCATGAACGAACCGATCTACCTCGACTACAACGCGACCACGCCCGTCGATCCGCAAGTCGCGGCGGCGATGCAGCCGTTCCTGCACGCCGGATTCGGCAATCCCTCGTCGAGCCATGCGTATGGCCAGCGGGCGCACGCGGCAGTCAGGAAGGCACGCGACGAAGTCGCCGCGCTGATTGGTGCTCATGCTGCGGAAATCGTCTTCACCGCCAGCGCCACCGAGGCGAACAACCTCGCGCTGCTCGGCGTCGCGCGGGCCTTGCCGGACAGGCGCCATGTCGTCGTCGGCGCCGTCGAGCATCCGGCGGTGATGCAGCCGGCGCTGCACCTGCGCGAATGCGGCTGGGACGTGAGCGTCGTGCCGGTCGACGCCACGGGACGCGTCGATCCGCGCGAGGTCGCGGCGGCGCTGCGGCCGGACACGGCGCTGGTTTCGGTGATGCACGCCAACAACGAGGTCGGCACCATTCAGCCGATCGCCGAGATCGCCGCGCTCGCCCGCGCCAACGGCAGCCTGATGCACGCCGACGCCGCGCAATCGGCCGGCAAGGTGGTGCTCGACGTGGCGGAACTCGGCGTCGATCTGCTGACGCTGGCCGGCCACAAGATGTACGCGCCCAAGGGCGTCGGCGCGCTGTTCGTGAAGCGCGGCACGCCGATAAAACCGATCCAGTTCGGCGCCGATCAGGAACATGGGCTACGGCCCGGCACCGAGAACGTGCCGCACATCGCCGGCCTCGGCGCGGCGGCGCGGCTCGCGCGCGAGGCGCTGCCCGCCGCCACGGCGAATCTGGCCACGCTGCGCGACGAGCTGCACCGGCGGCTGGCGGCGGAGGTGCCCGGCCTGCTGCTCAACGGCCACGCCGAGCAGCGCCTGCCGAACACGCTGCATGTCTCCTTCCCCGGCGTCTCCGGCCGCGAGTTGCTCGCCGCCGGCGCGGACGCGGTTTCCGCCTCGGTCGGCTCCGCCTGCCACAGCCACGGCGACGCCGTGAGCGGCGTGCTCGCCGCGCTGGGCTGCGACGCCGCGCGGGCGCGCGGCGCGGTGCGCCTGTCGGTGGGGCGCTTCACGGCGGCGGAGGAAGTCGCGACCGCCGCCGCCGCGCTGATCGCGGCCTGGCGGCGGCTGGCGACCTGACTACGCCTGCGGCGCGGGAGCGGCGCGGAGTTCGCGCCATGACTTGGCGATCACATGGAACGCCGACTTGAGGAACAGCGCGGCGATCGCCGCGCCGACCAGCAGGTCGGGCCACATCGAGGCGGTCAGCGCGACGGCCGCCGAGGCGCCCAGCACGCCGAGGTTGGCGAAGATGTCGTTGCGCGAGCACAGCCACACCGATTCCATGTTGAGGTCGTCGTGGCGGTGGCGCGTCAGCAGGAACAGGCAGCTCGCGTTGGCGAGCAGGGCGAGCAGGCCCATCAGCCCCATCGTCCCGGCGACGGGCAGCGCGGGATGCAGCAGCTTGTGCAGCGCCTCCCAGCCCACCGCGAGGCCGAAGCCGAGCATGATCAGGCCCTTGAACAGGGCGGCGCCGGCGCGCCAGCGTGCGCTCTTGAACAGCACGTAGAGGCTGAAGGCATAGACCAGCGCGTCGCCGAGGGCGTCGAGCGAATCGGCCAGCAGCGCGGTCGATCCCGCCAGCAGGCCGGCGGCGAATTCGCCGAGGAACAGCGCCACGTTGATGGCCAGCACGATGCGCAGGGTGCGGCCCTGCCTTTCGCGCAGGGCGCCGAGCGCGCAGCCCTTGTCCTCGCAGCAGCTTCCCATGCCGTTTCTTCCGTGTTTTTTCGAGGGGGCGAACTTTAGCAGAGCGGCACCGTCCCGCCGGCACGCGAACTCCCGAATGACTGACGGCCGCGATGATGCGGTGTCCGCAGCATGAAAATGCGCGGGGAATCATCAGGGCATCGTCAGGAAGACGGACACCGGGCGATTTCGGTGAAAATCGTGGAATAAACCCGCGCGCCGCACCGTCTTACCAACGCCGACTTTCGACACGGGACATGCCCTCATGACGCCACGCCGCCTTCTCCTGCTCCTTGCCGCCCTGCTTGCCGCGACCGCCGCGCGCGCCGATTACCAGCCCAAGGCGGAGCAGGTCGCCGACAACGTCTACGCCGTCGTCGGTCCGCTCGGCCAGCGCAGCGCGGAGAACGACGGGCTCAACGCCAATTATGGTTTCGTCGTCACGCCGGCGGGCGTCGCGCTGATCGACAGCGGCGCCAGCCGGCTCGGCGCGCAAAAGCTCGCGGCGGCGATCCGCGCCGTGACCGACCAGCCGGTGCGCTGGGTGATCAACACCGGCAGCCAGGACCACCGCTGGCTCGGCAACGCCTATTTCGCCGGCCAGGGGGCGGAAATCGTCGCGCTCGAACGCACGGCGGCGACGCAGCGGCAATCCGCGCGCCGGCAGCTCGACGGACTGCAGCGCTTCCTCGGCGAACGTCTCGCCGGCACCGAGCCGCTCTCCGCCACGGCGCCGCGAAAAGTCGGCGCCGATGGGACGGTGACGCTGACGCTCGGCGGCGAGACCTTCGTCCTGAGCCATACCGACGCGCACTATCCGGGCGACGCGCTGGTGCATCTGCCCCGGCAGAACATCGTTTTTGCAGGCGATCTCGTCTACGTCGACCGCCTGCTCGGCGTCCTGCCGGCGTCGAGCGTGAAAAACGGCCAGCGCGCCTTCCGCGCCCTCGCCGCGCTCAAGCCGGCGCGCATCGTGCCGGGCCACGGCCGCGTCTGCGACCTCGCGCAGGCGCGGCGCGAGAGCGGCGACTACTACGACTTTCTGGCCGAGACGATCGGCGGGGCGGCCAGGGACATGGAGCCGATGGACGACGTGCTCGCCAGGCACGCCGACCTGCCGGCCTTCCGGCATCTGGAGAACTATCGCGACCTCCACCGCGCCAACATGAACCGCGCCTTCACGGAGTTCGAGGGCCAGTAGCGGCGCAACGACGCAGGACGGCGCGACTACGCCGCCGGCGTGGGAGTGCCGCGGAGGTCGCGCCAAGACTCGGTGATCGCGTGGAAGGCCGGCTTGGGGAACGGCGCCGCGTTGATGGCCGGCGGGATGGCGCGGCTCAGCCGGCCACCCGGTTACGCCCGGCGTTCTTGGCCGCGTAGAGGGCGGCGTCGGCCGCGGCGATCAGGTCCTCGGGAGAGGTCGCGTCATCCGGCACGCGCGCCGCCACGCCGATGCTGATGGTGACCATGCGCGCGGCGGAGGAATCCTCGTGCGGCAGGTTGAGGTTTTCCACGGCGACGCGCAGTTCCTCGGCCTTGGCGAGCGCCCCGGCGGTGTCGCAGTCGGGCATCACGCAGGCGAACTCCTCGCCGCCGTAGCGGGCCACGAGGTCGTGCGAGCGATTCAGGCGCGCGCGGAACAGGTCGGCGACGGTCTTCAGGCATTCGTCGCCGGCCTGGTGGCCGTAGCGGTCGTTGTAGCGCTTGAAGTAATCGATGTCGATCATCAGCAGGGCGAGCGGCGCGCCATCGCGGCGGCATCCTCGCCATTCGGCCTCGATGGCCGCGTCGAAGCGGCGGCGGTTGGCCACGCCGGTCAGGCCGTCGATGAATGCCTGGGCACGCAGCAGTTCGCTTTGCTCCATCAACTGGGCGTTGAGGCGGGTCAGCGTCTCGGCGTCGCGCACCTCTTCGGTGATGTCGTAGTTGACGCCGGTCACGCGCTCCGGCCTGCCGTCCGCCGCGAAGCGCGCCTGCGCATAGACCTTGAGGTGGCGCACCGCGCCGTCCGTCCGCACGATGCGGAACTCGCTGTCGAGCACGCCGTCGGCGGCGAACGCGCGTTCCAGTTCGTGCGTGATCCGGGGGAGGTCGTCCGGATGCACCCGCTCGCTCCAGTCCGCCAGCTGCCCGCCGAAGGAGGCGGGCGGGATGCCGTAGAGGCGATGCATCCACTCGTCCCAGATGAGCCGGTTGCTGGCGAGGTCGAGCTCCCAGACGCCGATGCCCGCCGCGTCCGCCGCCACGGCGAGGCGTTCGCGGTTGGCGCGCAGCTCGGCCGCCGCGGTCGCCGCCTCGCGCTCGGCGCGGCGCTGGTTGCGCTGGGCGAAGTAGAGACCCGGCAGGCCGACCATGACGAACAGGCCGAGCAGTCCGAGCCGGATCTGGGCTTCGTGGCGCCAGCGCGCGTGGATCGCGCCGAGGTCGCGGCTGATGGCCACCATCAGGGGCTTGTCCATGCGCAGTCCGGCCGGCTGGATCGAGCGCAGCGCGGCCATGCGCGCCTCGCCGGTCGAGCGCATCGCGCCGACGAAGAGGTTCTCCTCCCGGCCGCTGTCGACATGCCGGCGGTAGAAGCTGCCGGGCGCGTCGAGGCTGATGCCCGCCAGATCCTCGCGCGGCGGCGCCGTCATGAACACCTTGCCGTCGCCGTGGTTCAGCCCAACGCGCATGTCCTCGGCGTAGCGCACCGAGTTCAGCAGGATGGCGAATTCGTTGGGGTCGAGGGACGCGGAGACGATGCCGGCGAATGCGCCATCCGGACCGGGCACCACCTTGACGATGTTGATGATCCAGGTGTCGAGCGAGGTGCGGAACGGCGGGCTGACGTAGAGCATGCTCGCGTCGGGCCGTTGCAGCGGGGTCCGGAAATACTCGCGCTCGCGGAAATTGCCGCCGACGATGCGCGGCTGGTTGGAGGCGCGGACCGTCCCCGCCGCGTCGAGGATGGCCAGCGTGCGCACGCCGGGCATGGCCTCGGCGAAGGCGCCGAGGCGGCGGGTGGCTTGCGCCATGCCGTCCGCTTGCGCGTTCCAGTAGGGCAGTTCGTCGCGGATGTTGGTCAGCGCGCGGTTGATCGCGTCGAGCTGGCGGCCGAGGTTGTCGTGGATGACGCGGGCCTGGGTGGTCAGGCGCTCGCGTTCGCGCCGGGCGATTTCCTCGTGCTCCTGGTGGAGCGAATAGCCGACGAAGCCGGCCAGGAACAACAGACTGGCGACGACAACCAGCCACTCCGCGAGAAAGCGGCGGTTCTGCTGGGGCAAGAGCGCTGGCGCGGCGGACATGGCGGGTCGGCTGGGCAATTTTCCCCATTATGCGTCAATTTATAACCATTGGCATAAAGGGCATGCCGTCAAGCCACCCTTGGCGCCTATCCTCCGCTGTCGATGGCCGAAAACTCGGCGCCGGCGGGACGGTGGGAACGGACCGGCGGCATGGCCCGCGCGGCGCGCTCGGGTATCATCGCCGCAGATACCTAAGCCCAAAGGGGAGAATCATGAGCACCGCCCAGGAATCCGCCACCCAGCTGTACTCCGCCACTCTCGTGCGCTCGCAGCGCATCACGCCGCCGGACTCGTCCGAGGAGGTGCGCCACCTCGTGTTCCAGCGCGGCGACCTGTCGATCCAGTGCCAGGCCGGCCAGTGCATCCGCGTCATGGCGCCCGGCCAGCACGGCAACAAGCATCACCCGCGCCTCTACCTCGTCGCCGACCCCGACAGCGATAGCGCGGGCGGCGCCGAGTTCGCCCTCTGCGTGCGCCGCCACGACTACATCGACGACTTCAACGGCGAGCGCTATCCGGGCGTCGCCTCGAACTATCTCTGCGACCTCAAGGTCGGCGACCGCATCGAGTTCGCCGGCCCGGTGGGCTATCCCTTCGCGGTGCCCGCCAGCCGCCAGGCAGGCATCCTGATGATCGGCATGGGCACGGGCATCGCGCCCTTCCGCGCGCTGATCCGCCACATCTACGAGAAGCTCGGCAGCTGGGAGGGCAAGGTGCGCCTCTACTACGGCGCCAGGACCGGCCTCGACATGCTCTACATGAACGACGAGAACAAGGACCTGGCCCAGTACGTTTACCAGCCGACCTTCAAGGCCTTCCAGGCGATCAGCCCGCGCCCGGTGTTCGACGCGCCGGTGGAGCTCGACAAGGCCCTGGAGCGAAACGCCGCCGAGGTCTGGGAAATGATGCGGGCGCCGGATACCCACGTCTATCTCGCCGGCGTCGGCGCGCTGCAGCCGCGCATCGAACAGGCGATGATCGGCATCGCCGGCTCCCTGGACGCCTGGCGGCAGGCGCGCGAGACGCTGCGCCAGGACGGCCGCTGGCACGAGGTCGTGTACTGAGGCAGGTGCTAAGTCCGGCTTAAGCTTCGACGCCGACAATGCCGGCCATGACCGACATCGCCAAGCCTGCTTCGGCGCATCACCCGTTCCGCCAGCGGGCGGCGCGCCGCATCGCCGCCGTCAGCCTGCTGCTCGCCCTGCTGGCCAGTCCGCTGGCCTGGTACGTGGCACAAGAGCGCGCCGAGGAAAGCGTGGTCGCGCTCGCCATCGAGGAAAGCGGCCGGCTGCTGTATCACCACGACGCGCTCGACCTGTCCGGGCCGCGGGCGGCCGCGCACGCCGCCGCCGCCGCGCGCACCATCGCCGGCGGCCTGTTCGACATCGCCGAGATCTACGACGGGGCGGGGAACAAGCTCGCCGAGGCGACGACCGAGGTTGGCGAAAAGGTCGAAGCGATGTTGCCGAAGCACGGCCGGCCCGACTATGCGAAGCCGTCCTACGAAAGCCTGCGGCTGGCGGACGGCCGCTGGCTGCTGCGTGTCTTCGTGCCGCTGCATGTCTCCCTCGCGGCGACGGAAGGGCCGGTTTCCGGCTACTTCGAGGGCGTGCGCGTGGTCCCCGACTGGCAGCGCCGCGAAATGTTCGCCACCGCGCTGGCGGCGGCGCTGATGGTCGGCTTCGCCTCCCTGCTGTGCGGCCTCGTCATCTACCCGGTGGTGGTGCATCTGTCCGCCGACAACGAGCGCAAGGCGCGCGAGGTGCTTGATTCCCACATCTCGATGATGGAGGCGCTCGGCCGCGCCATCGCCAAGCGCGATTCCGACACCGGCGCGCACAACTACCGCGTCGCCTGGATCGCGGCACGCGTCGCCGAGCGCATGGGCCTCAACGGCGGCGACATGCAGGCGCTGATCGCCGGCAGCTTCCTGCACGACGTCGGCAAGATCGGCGTGCCCGACGCGATCCTGCTCAAGCCGGGCCGGCTCGACGCCGGCGAGATGGAGATCATGCGCACCCACGTCGATCAGGGCGAGGAGATCGTCACCGGCATGGGCTGGCTCGACGGCGCCCAGGCGGTGGTCGCGGCGCATCACGAGAAATGGGACGGCAACGGCTATCCGCGCGGACTGGCGGGCGCGGATATCCCGCTCGCGGCGCGCATCTTCGCCGTCGCCGACGTGTTCGACGCGCTGTGCTCGAAGCGTCCCTACAAGGAGCCGCTGGCGCTCGACGCCGCGCTGGCGATCCTCGACAGGGACACCGGCAGCCATTTCGATCCGGCGGTGATGGCGGTCTTCCGCCCGATGGCCGCCGACATCCACGCCCGTCTCGCGGGCGCCGACGAAGAGGCGGCGCGCCGCCTGCTGGAAGAGCGCATCCGCCGGCATTTCGAGGTGTGACCGGAGTTTAAGACCGGTTTAAGGAAGGCTTCCTAAGCTGCGGCATCTTCATCGCGAGGAGCCGCGCCATGCGGAACGCACTCGGGCTGCCGCCCCCCCAGGATACTTCGTTCGCCACCGTCGCCCAGGTCGATGCGGCGTCGCCGCGCCGCGCCGAGGCCGAGGCCTTCATTGCCGGCGTGTTCGCGCGCCGCTACGGCGCGCGCGTGTCGAGCTTCGCTCCCAACCTGCTGCTGATCGAACAGCGCGGACGCATCGTCGCGGCCACCGGCTGGCGCGGCGCCGGCGCGGAGTCGCTGTTCCTGGAACGCTATCTCGACGAGCCGGTGGAGGACGCGGTGAGCCGCCTGGCCGCGGGGCCGGTCGCGCGCGCACGCATCGCCGAGGTCGGCAACCTCGCGGCGGAAAAAAACGGCGGCAGCCTGCACATCATCGGCGCGCTCGCCGCACGCCTCGCGGCGCTCGGCCACGAGTGGGTGGTGTTCACCGCCACGCGCGAGCTGGCCGGCATCTTCACCCGCCTTGGCCTGCCGCTGCTGGCGCTCGCCAAGGCCGATCCGGCCCGGCTCGGCGCCGACGCGGCGGCCTGGGGCAGCTATTACGACACCGCCCCGGTCGTCGTCGCGGGCCGTATCCGCATCGCGCTGGAGCGGCTGGGGCGGACGGCATGAGCGGCGGCATGTTGTTCGATGCGCTGCTGCGGCGGAGCCCCGGCGCCACGGTGCTGCGGGGCGACGGCGCGGCCTGGGACGCCGCCACCCTGCTCGGCGCGGTTGCCGGGCTGTTGCGGCACCTCCAGGGCGGGCGGACGCTCGCGGTGCTGGCCGACAACGGCCCCGCCTGGGTGGCGGCCGATCTCGCCGCCCTGGAGGCGGGCGTCGCACATCTGCCGCTGCCGGCCTTCTTCAGCGCGGCGCAGCTCGCCCACGCTCTCGACGCGGCGGGTGCCGACCTGCTGCTGACGGACCAGCCGGAACGCGTCCGGGCGCTCGACCTGGGTTTCGCCGCGGCGGAGAACTGGCAGGGACTGGCGTTGTTGCGCCGCGCCGCGCCGGCCGTCGCGCTGCCCGCCGGCACGGCGAAGATTTCCTTCACCTCGGGCAGCACCGGCAGTCCCAAGGGCGTGTGTTTGAGCGCCGCGGGCCTGCTCGATACCGCGCGCGCCGTCGCCGCGCGCCTCGCCGACCTGCCGGTCGAGCGCCATCTCGCGGTGCTGCCGCTGGCCCTGCTGCTGGAGAACGTCGCCGGCGTCTACGCGCCGCTGCTGCGCGGCGCCACGGTCCATCTGCCATCGCTGGCGACCCTGGGCTGGCGCGGCATGGGCGGCTTCGACGCCGCCGCGCTGCACCGCGCGCAGGAGCACGCCCACGCCCACAGCATGATCCTCGTGCCCGAACTGCTGAAGGCCTGGACGCAGCTTCTCGCCGCCGGCGGCGGCCGGGCGCCGGCGGGCCTCGTCTATGCGGCGGTCGGCGGCGCGCGCGTCGATGCGGAACTGCTGCGCCGCGCCCGCGCTCTCGGCCTGCCGGCCTATCAGGGTTACGGGCTCACCGAGTGCGGATCCGTTGTCAGCCTCAACCGCCCCGGCGACGACGGGGACGACGTCGGCCGGCCGCTCGACCATGTCGGCGTGCGCATCGAGGCGGGCGAGCTGCGCATTGCCGGCCGCGCGTTCCTCGGCTACCTGAACGATGCCGCCGCGCCGGCCGAGTTCGCCACCGGCGATCTCGGCGAGTTCGCCGCCAACGGGCATGTGCGCCTTTCCGGCCGCCGCAAGAACGTCCTCGTCACCGGCTACGGACGCAACGTTTCCCCGGAATGGGTCGAGGCGGCGCTGCTCGCCGAGCCCGCCGTCGCCCAGGCGTTCGTCGCCGGCGAGGGGCGTCCGCATCTTTGCGCCCTGCTCGTGCCGGCCGCCGGCGCCGAGGCCGCGGCGCGGGCGGCGGCCGTGATGCGCGCGAACGGCGGTCTGCCGGACTACGCGCGCGTCGGCGGCTGGATCGCCGTGCCGCCGTTCACGCCGCGCGACGGATTGGCCACCGGCAATGGCCGGCCGGTGCGCGCGCGCATTCTCGACCACCACGCCGCCGCGCTGGCGGCGCTTTACCAGGAGGAATCCCCCGATGTCGTTTTATGAACAACTGATCGTCGCCACGGCGGCGGAACGCCAGCAGCTGATGGCGGCCCCGGTGATCGCCGACTGCCTGCAGGGGCGCGTCACCCTCGAAAGCTACCGGGCCTTTCTCGCGCAGGCCTATTACCACGTGCGCCACACCACGCCGCTGCTGATGCTGCTCGGCGGACGCCTGCCCGAGCGCCTCGGCTGGATGCGCGGCGCGGTGGCGGAATACATCAAGGAGGAACTCGGCCACGAGGAGTGGATCCTCGCCGACATCGCGGCGGCCGGCGGTGACGCCGACGCGGTGCGCGCCGGCGCGCCCGACCTGCCGGCGGAGCTGATGGTGGCCTACGCCTACGACGTGCTGAACCGCGGCAACCCGGCGGGTTTCTTCGGCATGGTGTTCGTGCTCGAAGGCACCAGCGTGGCGCTCGCGCTCATGGCCGCCGACCGCATCCAGCAGGCACTCGGGCTGCCGGATGCCGCCTTCACCTATCTGCGCTCGCACGGCACGCTCGACCAGGAACACACCCGCCACCTCGAAGGTCTGCTCGAAAAAATGGATCCGGCGGACCAGCAGGAAGCGCTGCGCTGCGCGCGGGTGTTCTTCAAGCTCTACGGCGATATTTTCCGCGCGCTGCCGGGCTGGGAGGAAACGCGATGCAGCTGAGGGATGCGCGCGTCCTGCTGACCGGGGCGAGCGGCGGCCTCGGCCGCGAACTCGCCCGCCAGCTCGCGGCGGCGGGGGCACGAGTGCTGGTGGCGGGGCGCGACGCCGAACGCCTGGCCGCGCTCGCCGCGACACTGGGACCGGACGACGCCAGCGTGCGCGCCGACCTCTCCCGTCCGGAGGGCATCGCCGCCGCCGTCGGCGCGGCGCGCGAATTCGGCGTCAACGTGCTGGTCAACAACGCCGGCATCGGCGGCTTCGGCCTGTTCGACCGGCAGGACTGGCGGGATGTCGAGCAGCTCCTGCTGACCAACCTGGCCGTGCCGATGCGCCTGACCCACGCCCTGCTGCCCACGCTCAAGGCGTGCCCGCGCGCGGCCGTCGTCAACATCGGCTCGACCTTCGGCAGCCTGCCGTTCCCCGGCTTCGCCGCCTACTCGGCGGCCAAGGCCGGGCTGCGCGGTTTTTCCCAGGCGCTGCGGCGCGAGCTGGCCGACACGCCGGTGGCGGTGATCCATCTCGCGCCGCGCGCCATCGACACGCCGCTCAATTCGCCCGCCGTTAACGCGCTCAACCGCGCGCTCGGCAACCGCCTCGACACGCCGGAAAGCGTCGCGCGCCAGGTCGTCGCGGCATTGGCCGCCGAGGCCGGCGAACGGCATTTCGGCTTTCCCGAGAAATTCTTCGCCTGGCTCAACGGACTCGCGCCAGGACTCATCGACCGTGGCCTGGCGGGCAAGCTGCCCGTCGTCAAGCGCCACGCCACTTCGCACCCGTAAAGGAGAAACCATCATGAAATGGATGCATGCCCTGTTCGCCGCCCTGCTCGGAAGCCTCTGCGCCGTCGTCCAGGCGTCGACGCCGGACGAACTGATCGGCCCGTTGCAGAGCCGCTGGGCCGAGATCAAATACCGCGAGCCGGCGGACCGGCAGGCCGAGCTGTACCGAACCCTGGCCCAACAGGCGCGCAAGCTGGTCGAGGCCAATCCGAATGTACCGGAAGTGCTGATCTGGGAAGGTATCGTCCTGTCCAGCGAAGCCGGCGCACGTGGCGGTCTCGGCGCGCTGTCGCTCGCCAAGGAGGCGCGCGACCGTCTCGACGCCGCCCTCAAGATGAACGAGCGGGCGCTCGACGGTTCGGCCTGGACGAGCCTCGCCACCCTCTACGCCAAGGTGCCGGGCTGGCCGCTCGGCTTCGGCGACGAGGCCCGCGCGGAAGAGTATTTCAGAAAGTCGCTGGCGATCAATCCGGCGGGTATTGACCCGAATTTCTTTTACGGCGAGTATCTGGCCGAACGCGGCCGGACGCGGGAAGCGCGCACCCATCTCGACGCGGCGCTCAAGGCCGCGCCGCGCCCCGGCCGCGAGCTCGCCGACGACGGGCGGCGCAAGGAGGCGCGGACCCTGTTGGAAAAACTCGGAAAGGATGCGAAGTAATTGCGCGCGCTGCTGGTCGAAGATGACGCCTTGCTCGGCGACGGCATTCGCGCCGGCCTCAAGCTGGCCGACTACGCCGTCGACTGGGCGCGCGACGGCGACGCGGCGCGGCGCGCGCTGCTCGACCACGCCTACGACGTCTGCGTGCTCGACCTCGGCCTGCCCCGGCGCGACGGCCTGGCCGTCCTGAAGGAGCTGCGCGCGCGCGGCGACCGGCTGCCGGTGTTGATCCTCACCGCGCGCGACACCAGCGCCGACAAGGTGGCCGGGCTCGACGCCGGCGCCGACGACTACCTGACCAAGCCCTTCGACCTGAACGAGCTGCAGGCGCGCCTGCGCGCCCTGCAGCGCCGCGCGGGCGGGGCGGCGAGCCCCACCCTGGCGCACGGCGCGGTCGCCCTCGATCCGGCGACCAAGCGCGTGACGCGCGGCGGCGCGCCGGTCGCCCTGTCGGCGCGCGAATACGCGCTGCTGCACGACCTGCTGTCCCACAAGAGCCACATCCGCACCCGCGCCCAGCTCGAGGAAAGCCTCTACGCCTGGGGCGAGGAGGCGGAAAGCAATACCGTCGAGGTGTATATCCACCATCTGCGCAAGAAGCTCGGTGCCGACTTCATCCGCACCGTGCGCGGCCTCGGCTACCAGTTGGGCGAGCCCGGCTGATGGGCGCGCCGAGCTCGCTGCGCCGGCGCCTGCTGCTGCTGGTATCCGTCGCCACGCTGCTGGTCTGGGCGCTCGCCGGGGCGCTCAGCTACCGCCAGGCGCGCCACGACGTGAACGAGCTGATGGACGCGCAGCTGGCCCAGTCGGCGGCCCTGCTGCTCGCGCAGGCGACGCACGCTCCGGAATATCTGGACGATCTCGCCGCCGAGATCGCCTCGCTGCGCGGCGACGGGAAGCGGCGCAACCGGCTGATGCTCGAATTCGTCGTCGCGCGCGCCGACGGCGCGGTGCTGGCGCGCTCGCCGCACGGCCCGGCGCGGGCGGACGGCGAGCCCGGTTACATGGACGTGGCGTATGGGGAAGAGCAGTGGCGCGGCCTGCTGCTGGTCACGGCGAGCGGCGACCTGCGCATCCTCGTCACCCAGTCGATCCGCCTGCGCGACAAGGAAGCCTACGAAATCGCCACCAAGACCGTGCTGCCGCTGGTGCTGTTTATGCCGCTGCTGCTCGGCCTGATCTACTTCTCGGTGCGGCGCGGCCTCAAGCCCCTCGACGACCTCGCCGGCGAGGTGGCCGCGCGCTCCCCGGAAAACCTCCAGGCCCTGCCCGAGACGCGCACGCCGCGCGAGGCGCGGCCGCTGGTCGGCGCGCTCAACCGCCTGCTGCTGCGGCTCGGCGGCGCGCTGGAGAACGAGCGGCGCTTCACCGCCGACGCCGCCCACGAGTTGCGCACCCCGCTCGCCGCCGTGCGCGTGCAGGCCCAGGTGGCGCAGGCGACACCGGACGCGGCCGCGCGCGGCCATGCCCTCGCCCAGGTCGTCGCGGGCACCGACCGCGCCACCCGGCTGGTCGAGCAGTTGCTGCGCCTGGCACGCCTCGATCCGCTGGCGCGCGTGCCGGAGCCCCGGCCGGTGGATCTCGCGGCGCTGGCGCGCGACGCGCTGGCCGCCGCGCGCGAAGGGTCGCCGCGCGGCGCGGACATCGGCGGCGAGATCGCCGACCCCGGTCCGACGGTCGCCGGCGACGCCGACCTGCTCGCCGTCGCGCTGCGTAATTTGATCGACAATGCTCTGCGCTATACCGAAGCGGGCGTGCCGGTGACCGTGGTCGCCGGTTGCGAACATGGCGAGCCGTTTGTCGCCGTGCGCGACGCCGGCGCGGGCGTGCCTGCGGAGGAGTTGCCGAAGCTGATCGAGCGCTTCTATCGCGGCCGCGAATCGACCGCCGAGGGCAGCGGCCTCGGCCTCGCCATCGTGCGGCGCATCGCCGAGCTGCACGGCGCGCGCCTGGAGGTGGAAAACCTCGCGGGGGGTGGCTTCGTCGCCCGCCTGCGCTGGCGCCAGCCGCGCGGCTGAGCGAAGCGTTTCGTCTTGCCGAACGGCAAAACCGACCATGACCGATAGACCGCGACGATCCTTCCTGCGCCTGACGGAGGCGCGGCTGCTTTTCTGGCTGGCCGTCCTGCTCGCGGCATTCGGCAACTTCAGTTTCTTTGGCCACGTTCTGCGGACGTATCCGCCTGGCATCGCCACTGCGCTCCCCCTGCTGTCGCTGGCAGTCGCGCTGGTCGCGGTAAACGTGATTTTGTTGGTGTTCCTGTGTCCGCCGCGCGCGACCAAACCGATGGCGGTTCCGATCCTGTTGCTGTCGGCGCTCGCGGCCAGTTTCATGGACAGCTATGGCGTGGTCATCGATGTCGGCATGTTGCGCAACGCCGCGCAGACCCAGACCGCCGAAGTGCGCGACCTGGTCAACTTCCGGTTGTTGCTCTACCTGCTTGCACTGGGCGTGCTCCCCGCGTTCGGCCTGACGCGCGTTGAGCTTCTCTGGCGCGGCTGGCGTGTCGAGCTCGTCGCGCGCCTTAAGCTCCTTGGCGCGGCCCTGCTGGCGCTCGTCGGCATCGTTCTTGTTTTTGGCAGCTTCTACGCCTCGTTCGTGCGCGAGCACAAGCCGCTGCGTGCCCATGCCAATCCCGGCTACTGGGTGTATTCCGCGTTGCGTTATGTCTCGGCCGGCGGTGAGCGGCATGCCGATCGGCCGCCATTGCCGCATGCCCTCGATGCGCGCGTTCCCGTCGGCGACAAGGAGCGGGAGCTTCTCGTGCTCGTCGTCGGCGAAACGGCGCGCGCCGACCACTTTTCCCTCAACGGTTATGCGCGCGACACCAATCCCCGCCTGCGTGAAGCCGGGGCGATCAGCTTCGGCGACTTCTGGGCCTGCGGTACGGCGACGGCGGAATCCTTGCCCTGCATGTTCGCCGACGCCGCGCTGGATGCTCCGCCGGGCAGTCATGAAAACCTCCTCGACGTCGTGCAGCGCGCCGGAACGAACGTGTTGTGGCTAGACAACAATTCGGATTCGAAGGGGGTCGCGTTGCGTGTGCCTTACCAGAACTATCGCACGCCGGACAACAATCCCGCGTGCGACGAGGAATGCCGCGACGAGGGCATGGTGACCAAGCTCCAGGAATACATCGATGCTCATCCCAGTGGTGACATCCTGATCGTGTTGCACCAGATGGGCAATCACGGCCCCGCCTACTACCGGCGCTACCCTCCCGAGTTCGAACGCTTTCGGCCGGCTTGCCGCAGCAACGATCTCAGCCGGTGCGACAAGGACGAAATCGTCAATGCCTACGACAACGCCATTCTTTACACCGATTACTTCCTGTCGAAGGTGATCGCCCTGTTGCTGCGCAATAGCGACCGGTTCGAAGCCGGCATGTTTTACGTCAGCGATCATGGGGAGTCGCTGGGCGAAGGTGGCGTGTATCTGCACGGCATGCCGAAAGCCGTGGCGCCCGACGCCCAGTTGCATGTGCCGGCGCTGATGTGGCTGGCACCGAACTTCGACGACATCGACGTCGCCGCGTTCGAGCAAAAGCGTGGCCGGCGCTTTTCGCACGACAACCTTTTCCATACGGTGCTCGGGTTCCTGGAAATCGAGTCGACGGCCTATCGCCCGGAACTCGACATGCTCAACGATGTGCGCCGGCCGGATGCAGACTGACGGCGGGTTCTCCGCCCGTCTGCGCTGGCGTCAGCCGCGCGGCTGAGCGAAGCGCTTCAGGTTGCCCATCATCTCCAGCATGGCGGCACGGATCGCCGTCTTGGCCGCGACCGGATCGGCGAGCGGCCGGTCGTTACCGTCGGTGACCTCGTCGCGCGCGGCGGCGCCGGTGGCGTTGATCGGGAAGGCCACCTTGTAGTCCATGCCGAGGTAGGCGAGACGGTTCCAGTCGGCGGCCACCGCATAGTCGCGACGGAAATCCGGCGCCAGCAGGTCTTGCCCCATCGAGTAGTCCCGCGGCGGGTTGCGCACGCCAAGCAGTGACAGCAGCGTGGCGGGAATGTCGAGATGGCTGGTGATGCCGCGCTCGACGCGCGGCGCCTGGCCCGGCACCCACAGCACCGCCGGCGTGCCGGTCTGAAAGCGGTTGAATTCGGCGCTATGGCCCCAGCGGCTGCGTTCCATGAACTCCTCGCCATGGTCGCCGAGCACGATCACGATGGTGTTGTCGAGCAGTTGTTTCCGTTGCAGGTGTTCGATGACGCGGCCGACCTGGCCATCCACATGATGGGCGGCGTTGATGTAGCGGTTCTTGATCGCGCCGATGTGGCCGGCGACATCGGTGGTCAAGTAGTTGAAGTCCTCGAGGTAGGGCTTGGCGATGGCGGCCTCGGGCGGGAAGTCGTAGGGCGCGTGGGTCGATTCGAAGAACATGTAGGTCATGAAGGGCCGCGCCGGGTCGCGTTTGTCGATGTAGGCGAGCAGGTCGTCGATGTTCTGCACGTCGCGCTGCCAGGCCGGCGCGCCGCCGGACAGCGGGTGCAGGTCGGCCGGATTCATGCCGGCGAAGACGGTCTTGTCGAAGGCCGGGAAGGTGAAGCGCTGGCTGGTGTGCAGGCTGAACTGGTAGTTCTGCTGCTGCATGACATCCATCAGCACCGGCGTGCGCCGCGCGGCGTACATCGGGAACCAGTAGTTGCCGTAGAGGCCGTAGAACATCGAGAACACGCCCATCTGCGTCAGGTTGCCGCCGCTGTAGTGGTGCTCCATGCGCAGCGCCCGCTCCGAGAATTGCCAGAGGCGCGGCATGATCGCCGGATCGAGCATGTCGAAGCGCAGCGATTCGGACACCAGCCAGACGATGTTGGGCGGCCGCGCCGGCGGCTCGACGCGCAGCGGCGCCAGCGGATAGGCGAGCGGGCCGTTGTCGACGCGCACGCCGGCCTGCTGCGGAACGCGGTCGATGCCGAGGCGCGCGGCGAGCTTGCGGAAGGTCAGCGGCAGGTAGAGCGGATAGCGCTCGCTGGCGAACAGGATCGGCTCGTAATGGGTGGCGGCGCTGTAGCCGTAGGCGAAGCGCTCCGCCAGCGTCAGCGCGAGCAGGACGGGCAGCAGCCAGCGCAGGCGCAGCCAGCGCGGCAACAGCGGCGCCGCGCGGACGACCGCGAGCCACCAGGTCGCCGCCTGGAGCGCCAGCAGCGCGAGAACGACGAGGGCGGCGGTCAGCTGCGTGGCGGCGTTCGCGCCGAGCGAGTCGATGCCGCCGGGCGTGGTCACCAGATCGATGACGAAGCCGTTGATGTGGAAGCCGTACATGTCGTGGATCATGCGGTCGGCGAAGAGCAGGACGTGGGTCAGTCCGGTCAGCGCAACCAGCGCTCCGGCCACCGTGCCGCCGGCGCCGACTTTTAGAAGTGCAAGCCGCAGCAGGTGGCCGACGAGCAGCGCCGGCAGCAGGTAGATGAAGGCGTAGCTGAGCGTGGTCGCCAGCGTCCATAGCGCGACGGCCGGGGTGGAATACTGCGCGGCCGTGGTGAAGGTGGCCACGTGCAGCGTCATCCAGAGCCAGCTGAGCAGGAAGAAGCGGTTGATGCGGTCGGTCGGGGGCAGGGCGGTCATCGGTTTCGGAATGACAGGATGGCGATGGACGCAGCATCGCCCGGCCGGATTAAGCCGACCTTAAGACCCGGGTGCGACACTGCGGCCGGGAACTTGCCGGCCGGCCGGCCGTCTGAAACGGGCGTTGTCCCGCAATCCAACCAACCACGGAAAAACACGCATGAATCCCGAACAACAACAAGCCATCCTGACCATCGCCCTGCTGGCGGCCTTCGCCGACGGCGCCAACGACGAGCGCGAGCGCGAGGAAATCCGCCGGCTCGCCGAATCCCTCGCCGGGGAGCCGGGCGCGCCCGACCTCGCCGCCCTCTATCGCGGGGTGCTGCTCAAGCGCGTCGGCCTCGAAACCGCCGCCGCCGCGCTCGCCGACGCGGGCCACCGCCAGCTCGCCTACGAGATGGCCGTCTGCGTCTGCGATGCCGACGGTCGAACGACCGACGCGGAGCGGCAATTCCTCGCCGCGCTGGCGCGCGCCCTCGGCCTCGACGCCGGCGTCACCGCGCCCCTCGACCAGCAGGCGGAGACGATGGCGGAACTGGCCGAGGCGGCCGCGCCGGCCACAGTAGCGGCGATAGGTCCAGTGGTTGCCGCCGTGCCCAACGTCGCCGCCGCCGAACTCGACCGCTCCATCCTCAACTACGCGATCCTCAACGGCGCGCTGGAACTGCTGCCGCAGTCCTGGGCCTCGATGGCGATCATCCCGCTGCAGATCAAGATGGTCTATGGCATCGGCAAGGCCCACGGCCACGAGCTCGACCAGGGGCATATCCGCGAACTGCTGGCCACCCTCGGCGTCGGCCTCACCTCGCAATACCTCGAACAGTTCGGCCGCAAGCTGCTCGGCGGCCTGCTCGGCAAGGCGGCGGGCGGCATCGCCAAATCCATCGGCAAGTCGGCCACCAGCGTCGCCTTCTCCTTCGCCACCACCTATGCCCTCGGCCACGTGGCGAAACGCTACTACGCCGGCGGCCGGCAGATGAGCGGCGCGCTGCTGCGCGAGACCTTCGAAGGCCTGCTCGGCCCGGCGAAGCAGATGCAGACCCAGTACCTGCCCGAGATCCGGCAGAAGGCCGGCAATCTCGACATGGGGCAGATCATGTCGATGGTGCGGGGCTGAACGAAAGTCGGCGCTGACGGGACGGTGTCGCGGATCAGCGTTACCGCCGCGGCAAGAACAGCTCGGCGCGCAAACCGCCACTGGGGCGATTCGCCAGGCTAACGTCTCCGCCATGCCGGCGCGCGATCTGGCGCACGATGGCGAGGCCGAGTCCGACGCCGCCGGTTGCGCGGTTGCGCGATGATTCCACCCGGTAGAAGGGCTCGAAGACCTTGTCGAGTTGATCCTCCGGCAGCCCGGCACCCTCGTCATCGACGACGATGCGCACGCCGTCCGCGTCGGCCTGAAGCGCGACACCGGCGCGCTGGCCGTATTTCAGGGCGTTGTCGATCAGGTTGCCGATGGCGCGGCGCAGGGCCTGCGGACGGCCCGTGTAGCGCACGGGCGCGGACGGCACGGACAGGGAAACCGCGCGCCCCATTTCCTCGCGGTCATCGACAAGACTTTCCAGCAGGGCGACCATGTCGATCGGGCTGGCCGGCTCGTCCGCCGCCTTGCCGCGCAGGAAGTCGAGCGCGCCGCCCAGCATCTGCTGCATCTCGTCGAGGTCGCGCAGAAAGCGTTCGCGCAGTTCCTCGTCCGCCAGCAATTCGCCGCGCAGCCGCATGCGGGTGACCGGCGTCCCGAGATCGTGCGACACCGCCGCGAGGAAACGCTCGCGTTCCTCGATGTCCTGGCGGATGCGCTGCTGCATGGCGTTGAAGGCCTGCGTCGCCTGGCGGACCTCGCTTGGTCCTTCCTCCGGTAGCGGCGGCTGTCGCAAGTCTTCGCCCAGGCCGCGCGCCGCCTGCGCGAGCCGCGTCAGCGGACGCACCGTCATGCGGGCGACGAACCAGATCAGCACGATCACGACGGCCAGCATCAAGGCCAGATTGCCGAACAGATGCACCGGCCAGGCAAAGATTTCATCGGGCGCGCTGCCCTCGATATGCAGCCAGCCACCGGACTTCAGCTCGAAATGGAGATCGAACACGAAGTGGCCGATGCGCGGCAGGGTAAGCGGCCGGATGGCGATTTCCGGTCCCAGGGCTTCTGCAAGGCGCGCGAGCAACTCGGAATTGCCGGCGACGGATGTCGCGGCGGCCGGGGCCGTGGCGACGATCGACACGCGCTGGCGCGGGGTGCTCAATTGCGCGGCCAACGCCTGTCTTTCCGCATCCCCATGGCTATCGATGGCGCGATGGATGGCGGCGATGCGTTGCGCGAATTCCTGGCCGACCGTCCGGCTCAGGGTGCGTTGCCGTTCGGCCAGATGCATGGCGGCGCCGATCAGTTGCGCCAGCACCAGCCCGCCCGCCATGAGCAGGACAATCCGGCCGAACAGGGTGCGCGGCAGCAGTCTCACCGCTCGACATCCACCGGCGCCGCCAGCACGTAACCCTCGCCGCGCACGGTCTTGATCAGCGTCGGCTCCTTGCTGTCGTCGCCCAGGCGCTTGCGCAGCCGGCCGACCAGCACGTCGATGCTGCGGTCGAACAGGATCGCCTCGCGCCTGTTGGCGAGCTCCAGCAACTGGTCGCGCGGCAGAACCCGTTGCGGATGGTCGAGAAAAACGCGCAGCAGGCGGTATTCCGCGCCGGACAGCGGCACCACCAGTCCGTCCGGCGCCGTGACGTCGCGCGTGGCGACAGCGAGCGTCCAGCCGGCGAAGCGGAAGCTTTTGGCTTCGGCGAGTTCCAGGTTCGGCGGCAGGGCGTGGGCGCGGCGCAGGATGGTCTTGATGCGCGCCAGCAATTCGCGCGGGTTGAAGGGCTTGGCGAGGTAGTCGTCCGCGCCCATTTCCAGGCCGACGATGCGATCGACCTCGTCGCCGCGCGCGGTCAGCATCAGCACCGGCAGGCTGTTCGAACGCGCGCGCAGCTCGCGGCACAGCGTCAGGCCGTCTTCGCCGGGAAGCATCAGGTCGAGCACGACCAGATCGATGCGGTTGGCCTCCAGGGCGCGACGCATCGCCTTGCCGTCGCCGACCGCCGTGACGCGAAATCCCGCCTGCGTCAGGTATTCGGTCAGCAGATTGCGAATCTCCCGGTCATCGTCGACGACGAGGAGATGTTCTGGCGTTGTGCTCATGGATGAATCTTACCGGCCCTATTCCAGCAGTGCGTTGATGGTGGCGAGGTCGCCCTCGGTTAGCGCGCCTGCGGCGGATTTCAGCCTGAGTTGCGCGACCAGCGTATCGAGACGTGCCTTGGCGAGCTTTTGCTTCGTGTCGAACAACTGGCTCTGTGCGTTCAATACGTCGATGTTGATGCGCACGCCCACCTCGTAACCGAGCTTGTTGGATTCGACTGCCAACTGCGACGAGGCCACGCCCGCCTCAAGCGCCTTGACCTGCGCCAGTCCGGCATTCACGCCGAGATAGGCCTGCCGTGCCAGCAAGGCTGCCTGACGGCGGGCATTGTCGAGGTCGGCCCGGGCTTTTTCTTTGAGTGCGACGGCTTCGCGCTCTTTCGATGACACCGCGCCACCGGCGAATAATGGCACGGCGAGTTGCAGGCCGATCGTGCTGCTCCGGGTATCGACACCGCCGCCGGAGGTCGAGCTGAAGCCGCTGCCGGTCTTGCCGTGCGTCGCGACCAGATCGAGCGTCGGGTAGTGGCCGGCGCGTTGTTTCTCGACTTCGCGGCCGGATACGTCGAGACTGGTCTGGGCAATCTGAACCCCAATATTGCCGGTCTCCGCCGAACTCACCCACTGACCGAGGTTGGGGGGCCGTGGTGCGCCGATCCGCACGCCGGGCTTCAGGCCCTTGAGTGCATCCTCTTCCTTGCCGGTCAGGGTACGCAATGCCTGGCGTTTCACGGCGAGGTCGTTTTCGGCGGCGATCTCGGTGGCGACCGCGAGGTCATGCCTGGCCTGCGCTTCGTGCGTGTCGGTGATCGTCGCGGTGCCGACTTCGAAGTTGCGCCTGGCCGCTTCGAGCTGCTCGCCGAAGGCGATCTTCTGGGCGTTGGCCATCGCCAGGGTTTCCTGCGCGAGCAGCACGTCGAAATAGGCTTGCGACACACGCAGGATCAGGTCCTGAGCGGCCTGCGCGAACTGCATTTCGGCCAGTATGGCGGCCAGTGTGGCCTGCTGGTAGCCCACCCAGTTCTGCCAGCGGAACAGCGGCTGCGTGAGCGACGCGCTCCAACCGTTGCTGTTGTAGTCGGCGCCACGCGTCGTGGCGCCGGGCGTGCGCGCCTTCGATTCGAGGTCGCTCCAGGTCGTGTGCGCCGACAGGCCGATGTTCGGCAGCAGTCCGGCGCGGCCCTGCGGCAGTTTCTCCAGCCCGGCGTCGCGCGCGGCCCGCGCGGCGGCGTATTGCGCATCGAAGGACTGCGCGTCGCGATAGACCTGCAGCAGGTCGGCGGCCTGGATGCTGCCGCCGGCGCACGCCAGGGCCAGAGCCCATAGTGATGGGCGAACATGCTTCATGCGATCTCCCTTCCTGCGCCCGCTTCCTCTTCCGTGCGTCCGTCGCGGATGTGATAGATGCGCTTGAAGGTCGGGATGATTTTTTCGTCATGGGTGACGACGATGATCGCCGCGCCGTAGCGCAGCGCCATGTCGTTGAGAATCCGCACCACGGCGAGGGCGCGCGTCGAATCGAGCGGCGCGGTGGGCTCGTCGGCGAGGATCACCGGCGGATGGTTGACCAGGGAACGCGCGATCGCCACGCGCTGCTGCTCGCCCCCGGACAGCAGCGACACCCGCACCCCGACCCGGTGGCCGACGTCGAGCGCCTCGATCAGTTCGCGGGCTCGCTCCCGCGCGGCGGCATTCGGTTTGCCCGCCAGCATGGGCAGCAGCGCGACGTTGTCGGTGACGTCCAGGAAGGGGATCAGGTAGGGTGCCTGGAAGATGAAGCCGATGCGGTCGCGCCGCAGCGAGCGCAGGTCGTCGATCTGCCAGCCGCCGGCCTGGTCGTCGAAGATGGCCTCGCCGCCCAGTTCGATGTGACCGGAAGTCGGCTCGATCACCGCGCCGAGGCACTTGAGCAGGGTGCTCTTGCCGGAGCCGCTGGGGCCGACCAGTCCCACCACCTCGCCGCGACGAATGGTCATGTCCACGCCGCGCAGGGCCTGCACGGCGGTGCTGCCGCTGCCGTAGGTCTTGGTCAGTCCGGTCAGGCGGATGGCGATATCGTTGTTGGCCGTCATCCTAGCCTCCGATGGCGTCGGCCGGATCGACACGCAAGGCGGCGCGGATGGCCAGGATGCTGGCCAGTGCGCAAACGACCATGGTGATGACGAAGCCGCGTGCGGCATCGGACGGCGCCAGCAGAACATGCTTGGGAAAGAACGGCGCCCACAGGGTGGCGGAGATCTGGCCGACGACGAAGCCGATCAGGCCGAGGGCCAGCGCCTGTTGCAGGATCATTGCCGCGATGCCGCGGTCTTGCGCGCCGATCAGCTTGAGCACGGCGATTTCGCGCTGCTTGTTGAGCGTCATGGTGTAGATGATGAAGGCGACGATGGCGGCGCTGACGACGGCCAGGATGACGAGGAACATGCCGATCTGCTTGGCCGAGGTGGCGATCAGCTTGGCGACGAGGATTTCCTCCATGTCGTGCCGTGTCCAGGCGGTCAGGTGCTTCCAGCGGCCGATCTCGGCCTTGACCTCGTCCGGCGGGAAGCCCGGGGCGACGCGCAGCAGGACGGCATTGACGTTGCGGCTGGCCGTCTGGCTGGCCAGCACGGCATCGAGCAGTCCGGGCACGCCGGGGCGGTTGAGGGCGGGATTGGCGGCGGTGCGCGCGCGTTCCGCCACCAGGCTGTCGTTGTCCTTGAGGAACTGCACTTCCTGGGCATCCTTGAGCGGGATATAGATCATCGGGTCGCCCGAGGACGAGGTGGCACGGCGCGCCAGGCCGACGACGCTGTAGTCGTGGCGGCGGATGCGCACCGTGTCGCCGACGGCGAGGCCGGCTTTTTCGTCGGCGACCGCCTCGTAATGGCCGCGCAGCAGCGGACGGCCGGCGATCACCTGTCCGGGCTCGCCCAGTCCGCCCGGCTCGATGCCGGCGAGCATGACGCGTACATCCTTGCCCTTTACCTGCACCTGCATGGTCAGGTAGGCGACGTTGGCCGCCTCGGCCACGCCGGGCAGGCTCGCCAGACTACGGTAAAGATCGTCGCGGATCGACGAGGGTTCGGCCCAGGGGCCGAGCGTGTCCTTCTGCACCACCCACAGGTCGGCGCCCGAGGCGGCGATGACCGCCCGGCCGTCGGCGACCATGCCGCGAAAGACGCCGGCCATGGTCAGGGTGACGCCGATCAGCAGGCCGAGCCCGATGCCGGTGAAAATGAAGCGACCCAGATGGTGGCCGATGTCGCGGGAGGCGAGGTTGATCACTTGCCGTCTCCGCCGGAGCTCGTTACACGCACCCGGTCGCCATCGGCGATGGGTTTGACGCGCTGGACGATGACGGCTTCGCCGCCGTTGAGCCCCTCCAGCACCTCGATGCCGGTTTCGGCGCGCACGCCGACCCGGATCGGGCGGAACCGAGCCCGGCCATCGGCGATCGCGAACACCCCCGTCTTGCCGTCCTGGCGCACCAGCGCCGCCGGGGGCACGCTCAGCACATCGGGGCGCGCCGGCAGCCGCACCGTCACCTCGGCCATCTCGTTGAGCGTCAGGCCGGCCGGCAGGGCATCGAAGGCCACCATGGCGATGCGCTCCTCGGTGACGGCATCCGACAGTTGCTCGATGCGGACGACCTTGCCGGGGAAGCTCTCGCCAGGGCGGCTGCGCAATACGATGCTGGCCGGCTGGCCGACCGCCAGGCCGGCGGAACGGCCCTGGTCGATGCGCACGCGCAGCCAGAAGGAATCCGCCTCGACCATGCGCAGGACGGCCTGCCCGGCCACCGCCGTGCTGCCCGCTTCGAGTTCGCGCGCGACGATCAGGCCGGCCACGGGCGCGAGCAGGCGGGTGTTGTTGAGTTGCTCTTCCAGCGCGCGGACTTCGGCGGTCAGCCGTTCGCCGTCGGCGCGCGCCGACGCGATGTTGGCGCGGCTGGCCCGCACGGCGGCGTCGGCCGCACGCGCTTCATGGCCCTTGGCCCGTTCGGCCTCGGCGCTGACGAAGCCTTGCGCCTTCAAGGAGGCAAAGCGCCTGGCGCTGGCATCGGCGGTGGCGAAGCGGCTTTCCGCTTCCAGGGCCTGTGCCTGCGTGGCGGAGACGGCGGCGCGGGCGCGCGCCAGCGCATGACGGCTGGCGGCGAGACGTTCCCGAAGATCGATCGGGTCCATTTCCGCCAGCAGCTGCCCGGCCTTGACCTGTTCGCCCTGTTCGACATGGATGCGCGCCACCCGTCCCGCGCTCGTCGGTCCGATCAGGATGTTGCGCCGCGATTCGACGACGCCGATGCCGAACAGCGAGGCCTGCAGGGTGTGGCGCGCGGCCTCGACGGCGCCGACCTGCGTCACCGGAGCGAACGGGCTGTTGCGCAAAGCCGCCAGCCCGACGCCGAGCGCCACCATGACCCCGGCCAGGATCAGGACGGTTCTTTTGTTGAAGCGCGGTTTCATTGCAGGGCCTGCCTCTCGAAAATGGACATGCGCATTTTCGGGACAAATCCCCACCGCGTCGCGGCGACTTGGTAACACAGTGTGACAGTCTGTCGGTCTGTCAACCTGCCTTACCAAGTGGCATGTTCTATTTCATATAGGAGCGCAATGCGGCGAGGACGACCTGCACGTCCTCCTGGCGCCGCTCTGGATCGGTCACCTCGGCGCCGAGATGGTCGCGCACATGACCTTCGAGAACCTCCGCCATCAGCCCGTTAATCGCGCCGCGGATGGCGGCGATCTGCTGGAGCACGGCGCCGCAATCGGTTTCCTGTTCGAGCGCGCGTTCCAGGGCCTCGCTTTGTCCCTTGATGCGGCGGATGCGGGTCAGCAAGGCCCGCTTGTTCTGGATGGTGTGCGCCATGAATCGGCTCCGGGGAGAGGGTTGTGTATATACTGGGGGGTAGTATAGTGAAAGTCACTTTAAAGGATACGCAAAGCCATGCATGCCCACGACCTTTCGCAATGGACCCACGAGCACGTTTTCGACGCCGGTAGCCAGGCGGCCGAGCGCGGCACCCGGATCGTCGTCTGGATCACCGCCATCATGATGGTGGTCGAAATCCTTTCCGGCTGGTGGTTCAACTCGATGGCGCTGCTGGCCGACGGCTTGCACATGAGTTCGCACGCCTTCGCCATCGGACTCTCCGCCTTCGCCTATGCGGCCGCCCGGAAATACGCCCGCGATCCGCGCTTCGCCTTCGGCACCTGGAAGATCGAGGTGCTCGGCGGCTTCGCCAGCGCCATCTTCCTGCTCGGCGTGGCCGCCATGATGGTGTTCGGTTCGGTCGAGCGGATCATCTCCCCGCAGGACATCCACTACAGGGAAGCGATCGTCGTCGCCGTCATCGGCCTGGTCGTGAACGTGGTCTGCGCGCTGATCCTCGGCCACGCCCACGACCATGGCCATGGGCACGATCACCATCACGGGCACCACCACGGCGGCGACGACCACGGTCATCACCACGACCTGAACCTCAAGGCGGCTTACCTCCACGTCATCGCGGACGCGGCCACCTCGGTGCTCGCCATCATCGCTCTATTTGGCGGCTGGTTCTACGGCTGGGACTGGCTCGATCCGGTGATGGGCATCGTCGGGGCGATCCTGGTCGGCAAATGGGCGCAGGGGCTATTGGTCGAGACCGGCAAGGTGCTGCTGGACCGCGAGATGGACCACCCGGTGGTCGAGGAAATCCGCGAAGTGGTCGAAACCGGTCCCGACGGCGGCGATACCCACATCACCGACCTCCATGTCTGGCGCGTCGGCAAGGGAGCCTATTCCTGCGCCCTCAGCGTGCTGACCCACGACCCCGATCTGACCCCGGCGCGGATCCGCGAACGCTTGTCCGTGCATGAGGAGATCGTGCATACGACCATCGAGATACAGCTTTGCCCGCTGGCGGGCCGGACCGCTTAGCGGTCTATCCCTTCGTCACCGGCTGCAAGGCGATGATGGCCATGCCAACGAGGGCGATGGTGGCACTCGACACATCCCATTTGGTGAGCGGCACGCCATCGACGATGCGCAGCCAGACGAGCGCCACCGCAATATAGAGCCCATCGCCGGCGACGCCGGTCTGGTGGCGACCGCGCGCTTGATCGACTGGGTGGGCAAGGGCATACGCGGCGCGCCGTGCGATGCCCTCGTCGCTGACCTGACTCCATCCGAGATACGTGGTGCCGCGTTCGGCCTGCGCCAGTCGCTCGACACCGTTGGCGCCTTCCTCGGCCCACTGCTGGCCATGGGGCTCATGCTGCTGTGGGCCAATGACTTTCGGGCGGTCTTCTGGGGGGCGGTGATTCCTGCCTTTCTTGCCGTGGCACTGCTACTGTTCGGGGTGAGGGAGCGCGAACGCCATTCCGGTGACCGGCGTGTTAATCCGATCAAGCGCGAAAAGCTGCCGCGAAAAAGCAGCCCTATACCGCTGCGCGAAATTACCCGGCTGACGAACCGGATCCGGTCGGTATCAGCAAGGTGAGCCGGGTCAGTTGTTCGGAGGAAGAAACCTCTATGTCGCCGCCGTGGGCGCGGAGAATCGAGCGGGTAATGGCTAATCCCAGGCCCGCGCCCTCCGTTGTCCGGTGCCGGGCGCTGTCTGCGCGATAGAAGCGATCGAACAGCCGCTCCAGATGCTCGGGAGGGATGGCGGTTCCGGAGTTCTCAACGGTCAGACGGACTTCTCCGTGCCCATCATCATGAATCCGGATCGCGATGCTGCCATCGTCCGGGGTGTGGCGAATGGCGTTGGAAAGGAGATTGCTGATTGCACGCCGCAGCATCAAGCGGTCGCCCGTGACGAGGCCATTTCCCGATACAGACAGATGCAAGCGCTTTTCCTCGGCCAGAATTTCGTAATACTCCAGGAGGCCGCGTACTTCCCCGGCCAGCTCGACCGGCTCACGGTTCGGAATGATCTGGTCGTTGTCGGCCTTGGCCAGGAAGAGCATGTCGGAAATCATGCGCGACAGGCGTTCGAACTCCTCGGCGTTGGAAGCCAGCACATCGCGGTATTCGTCGGCTGTACGTACCCTCGAAAGGGTTACCTGGGTCTGGGTGAGTAGATTGCTGACCGGCGTTCGTAGCTCATGGGCGAGATCCGAGGAAAAGTCGCAAAGTCGCTGAAACGATTTCTCCAACCGGGAGAGCATGTCATTCAGGGTGTCGGTGAGTTCAGCCAGTTCCCGGGGAATTGCCTGCGTGGGCAGGCGGGTGTCGAGGCTGCTCGCGGTGATTGCCGCCGCTCGCCGTTTGATGGTCTGCAAGGGTGACAGACCCCGGCGTGCGACGAACCATCCGAGCATGCCCATCGCGAGGGTCGCCGCCGCCATGAACGACCACAAGGCCTGCCGAAACGATTGCATGAAATGCTCGTGGTGGCCGATCTCTGTGGCAATTTCCGCGATGAGTGTTGTCCCGGCCTCGGCTGTCGCGGCTGAAGCCACGATGCCACGCATGGACAGGCCGGTGCTGGCAAGCCATTTGAATGGTCGGCCACTTTCGGCAGGCCCGGACTTCGATAGTGCAGGCGGGAAGGCGTTCATGTCATTCGTGAAAATGGCCCGACCATCAGCCGCCACAATGGATACTGCCAGTCCATGGTGCCCGGTCAGAGCATCATCCAGTTCCCGGGTCAATGCATCGTTCGGCCATGGACCGTTCGAACGTTTCAGGATGTGGCGGACGAGTTCCATCTTGCCCGACAGAAGTTCCATGTCCTGTTCCTCGAAATGTCTTTCCATGGCATTTCCGATCAGGAGTCCGAGCAGAAACAGGACCAGCGCCGAGGCCAGCGCGAACAGCACGGTCAGCCGCAGCGTGAGCGAGGGGCCTTGTCGTCCCGTCAATCGGCCACCTCCAGCACATAACCCATGCCACGCACGGTCCTGATCAGCTTGGGCTCGAAACCCTCGTCGATCTTGAGGCGCAGGCGCTTGATCGCCACCTCAATGACGTTGGTATCGCTGTCGAAGTTCATGTCCCAGACCTGGGAGGCGATCAGCGAGCGCGGCAGCACCTCGCCCTGCCGTCGCAACAGCAATTCGAGCAGCGCGAATTCCTTCGCCGTCAGGTCGATGCGCTTGCCGGCACGCGTGACGCGCCGCCGCAGAAGGTCAAGTTCGAGATCGGCCGCACGCAGAAACTCGGAATCCTTGGCCTTGCTGCCGCGCCGCAGATGGATGCGCACGCGCGCCAGCAGTTCGGCGAAAGCGAAGGGCTTCACCATGTAATCGTCCGCCCCTAGTTCCAGGCCATGCACACGATCCTGCACCTGATCACGGGCCGTCAGGAATAACACGGGCATGTCCTTGCCGGCCCTGCGGATTCCCTGCAGTACCGCCCAACCGTCGATACCGGGCAGCATGACATCGAGTATCGCCAGGTCATAGGCATCGGTCTGTGCGAGATGCAAGCCATCAAGGCCATCACGCGCCAGGTCGACAACGAATCCAGCCTCGGTCAGGCCTTGTCGCAAGTAATCGCCGGTTTTGAGCTCGTCCTCGACGACCAGAATTTTCATGGGCATTCTCCGTGTTGCGATTTGCGCCATTCTGCGCCGGCAACATAGGCAATTCTCGAAGATTACCGAAATGTAATCCGAAGGTCAGCATGGCGTTAGATGGAGGTGCGCAGAATTCGCTCATCGTCGAACTGGAGCGATTGCTGTGAAAGCGAATACCAAAAATCGTCGGGAAATTGCGCTCCATTGCAAGCCCCCGTCTTTTTCCGTGCGGCGGCCATGAAAACCCTCGACTTCCGCACAATGAGGCTGATCGTGGTTTGCGTCGCAGGCATGCTCGCAGGTCTTGCCGTTCAAGCGGCGGAGCCGCCGAAGTCCGGACTTGCCACTGCCGTGGAACAGGCCTGGCGCCTGAATCCTCAGGCCGCCGGACTGGATGCCCGCGAGGCCGAAGCGCGTGCCGCGCGGGATGTCGCGGCCGGACTGACGCCCGAGCCCGGTTCGGTCAGCATCGGCAACTTGAACGACCGGTTCAACCGCAATCAGGGCAAGCAGGAATACGAGGTCGAACTGGCGGTGCCGCTATGGCTGCCCGGCCAGAAAACGGCGCGAGAAGTCGAGGCGTCGAGCCGGCTCGACGAAACTCTCGCCAAGCGGGCCGCCCTGCGCCTGGAGGTCGGTGGTGAACTGCGGGAAGCCTGGTGGGCGTTGGCAGCGGCACGCAGCGCCAAGCTGCTGGCGTCGCGTCGTCTGGAAACCGCCCGCGCTCTGGAAACCGACGTCATGCGGCGTTACAGGGTTGGCGAACTGTCGCGCATCAATGCCAACCTCGCGCAAACCGAAACCCATGCCGCCAATGCCGAGTTGGCCGAAGCGGAGGCAGCGCTGCTCCAGGCCGAGCAGGCCGTACAAACCCTCACCGGTTCTCCTGCCCCGAAGAACCTGGCCGAAGAGTTGCCGACAACGCGACGGCTGATCGATGAAACCGGCGATTCAGCCGCACCGCATCCCTTGCTGGCTGTTGCCGCCGCCGCCGCGCGCAGCGCCCGTGCGCGCGTCAAGGTCGTGGATGAGTCGCGTCGTGCCGCACCGGAACTGGCGCTGCGGGTCGTGCGCGAGCGCGGTGACTTTGCCGAGTCCTATTCCAACAGCGTGGGCGTCAAGCTCAAGATTCCGTTCTCGTCCGGTTCGCAAGTGCGTCGGGAAACCTCGGCGGCACAGGCCGAGGCGAATCAGGCGGATACCGACTTGCTGCGTATCCAGATTCGGGTCCGGCTCGATGCCGAGCGCGCACAGCGCAACCTGCAGTCGGCCGAACGCCAGTTCGCCATGGCGCAGGAGCGCCGCCAGCTGTCCGCCGAGAACCTGCGCCTTGCCGAGAAGGCTTTCTCACTGGGCGAATCCGATCTGGCGACCTTGCTGCGTATCCGCGCCGCCGCCTTCGATGCCGATGCCTTTTTTGACCGCCAGCGCGTGGCCCGCGCCGCCGCGATATCGCGTTTGAACCAAGCCATGGGAGTGTTGCCGTGAAGCATGCCGTTGCTCTACTTTCCGTGGCCCTGACCACGATGAACCCGGCGCTCGGCCACGGGGGGGAGGATCACGGCGCACCGCCGCCCCCCGTCGCACAGGCGGTCGAACCGCGTACCGCCGCCGCGACCGAGGAATTCGAGGTCGTCACGTCGCTCGAAGGCAAGAAACTGGTGGTGTATGTCGACCGTTTCGCCAGCAACGAACCCGTGACGCAGGCCAAGGTGGAAATCGAGGGCGCGGGACTCACGGGCGTAGCCAGCGAAACCGCCCCCGGAACTTACGTTCTCGATGTGACCACGCCCCTGCCGCCGGCCAAACACCCGCTGACCATCAGTGTCGAGGCTGGTGACAGCGTCGATCTGCTTTCCGCCACGCTGGATACCTCCGCCCCCGTGGTCACCGAGGCGCATACCCACGGCTGGAGCGAATGGGTTGTCTGGGGAATTTCCGGAGCGCTGCTTCTGATGACCGGAATACTGTTTGCCGTTCGGCGCCACAAACACGCCAAGAAGGGGATTCGATGATGCGCAAGATCGATTTGCATGTACTGGTGACCGCGCTGGCAGTGGGGGTGACCACGGGAACAGCCTTGGCTCACGGCGACGAAGATCACAGCCAGGACGCCAAGGAGAAGACCCCTGCCGCCGCGACAACGGCAACAAGCACCGGGGGTGCCGCATGGGTGACTGCGGCTCCGCGGCGACTGGCCGACGGCAGCCTGTTTGTACCAAAGCCGGTACAACGTCAGCTCGGCTTGCGCACCCAGCCGGTGCGTATCGCCGAACTGGCGGCGACAGTCGAATTGAACGGCCGGATCATTCCCGATCCGGAAACCAGCGGCCGGGTGCAGGCCATGTTCGCCGGCAGCGTTATCCCTGGTCCGAAAGGCATGCCGACGGCCGGGCGGAAGGTTGCCAAGGGCGAAGTCCTGGCTTACCTGCACCCGATCAGCGGCGCCATCGAACGTGGCAACCAGAAAGCCAGCCTCGCCGAACTCGAGGCGCAACTGGCCATCGCCGAGGGCAAGATGAAGCGCTTCGAGCAACTCGAAGGTGCCGTACCGCAGAAGGAGATCGAGGCCGCTCGCATCGAGCATGCCGCTTTGCAGCAACGACGGGCCTATGTTCGCGCCAGCATCGACTCCGCCGAACCGCTGGTGGCGCCGGTGGCCGGTATTGTCAGTGCCTCGCATCATTTATTGGCCGGGCAGGTGGTCGACGCCAAGGAAGTGCTGTTCGAAATCGTCGATCCCTCCCGTCTTGCCGTGGAAGCGCTGGCCTACGATGTCGGCATCGCCAAAACGCTGGTTTCCGCCAGTGCCCTGGCGGAGCAAACCGCACTGGAACTCAAGTTCGTCGGCGGCGGCCAGCAACTGCGTGAGCAAGCATTGCCCCTGCTGTTCCGCATCGCCAACCGCAACGCGGCGGTAGCCGTCGGGCAGCCGGTCAAGGTGATCGCCCGCACGGAGCAAGGCGTCAAGGGCGCGACCGCGCCGCGGACGGCATTGGCAAAAGTCGGCGCTGGCGAGACGGTGGTCTGGGTCCATACCGAGGCCGAGCGCTTCGTCGCCCGCCGCATTCGCCACCAGTCGCTCGATGCGGCCAACGTCGCCATCCTCGATGGCCTGCACGACGGCGACCGCGTGGTGACTGTCGGTGCCGGATTGCTCTCACAGGTCAGGTAAGCAAGCCATGTTCGATTACATCATTCACGCCGCGCTCAAGCAGCGGCTGATCGTCCTCGGCATTTCGTTGCTGCTGATCATCTACGGCGCGATCACCCTGCGGCAGATGCCGGTCGACGTCTTCCCCGACCTCAACAAGCCGACCGTGACGCTGATGACCGAGGCCGGCGGCATGGCCCCGGAAGAGGTCGAGCAACTGGTCACATTCCCCATCGAGTCGAGCATGAACGGCATGCCGGGCGTGACGCGCGTCCGCTCGGTCTCTGGCATCGGCCTGTCGATCATCTACGTCGAGTTCGAATGGGGTTCGGACATCTACCGCAACCGCCAGCAGATTGCCGAGCGCCTGAATCTGGTGCGCGAAGCCCTGCCGCCCGGCATCGTGCCGCAGCTCGGGCCGATCTCGTCGATCATGGGCGAGATTCTGCTGATTGCGCTGCCCATTAACGTAAATGAGGACCCCGACAAGGTCAGCCCGATGAAGGTTCGCGAATACGCGGACTGGGTGATGCGTCCGCGCCTGCTGACGATTCCCGGCGTCGCCCAGGTCATCCCGATCGGTGGCGAGGTACGGCAATATCGGGTGGAGATCAAGCCGGCACAATTGCAGTCGCTGGGCATCGAGCGCGAGAAGCTGGAGGCGGCGCTGCGCGATTTCGGCGCCAACACCAGCGGCGGCTTTCTTGAGGCCCAGGGCCGCGAATGGCTGATCCGCCAGATCGGCCGCAGTTCGCGCATCGAGGACCTGCAGAATCTCGTTGTGGCGACCAAGAACGGCCAGCCTATCCTGCTCAAGCAGGTGGCGGACGTGAAACTCGCCCCGGCCATCAAGCGCGGCGATGGCAGCTACAAGGGCAAGCCGGCGGTGATCCTGTCGGTGCAGAAACAGCCGGCCGCCGACAGCGTCAAGCTGACCCGCGAGGTCGAAAAGGCAATGGCCGAACTTGGCAAGAGTCTGCCCAAGGGTTTCGAGACGCCATCCTTCCTGTTCAAGCAGGCCGACTTCATCGAGCATTCGGTGAACAACGTCGAGGAGGCGCTGCGCGATGGCGCCATCCTCGTCGCCGTGATCCTCTTCCTGTTCCTGCTCAATGTGCGCACCACACTGATTTCGCTGATGGCGATTCCGGTTTCGCTGCTGGTTACGGCGCTGGTCTTCCACTACTTTGGCCTGTCGATCAACACCATGACGCTGGGCGGTCTGGCCATCGCCATCGGTGAGTTGGTCGACGATGCTGTGGTCGGCGTCGAGAACGTGCTGCGGCGTCTGAAGATCAACCGGACAACCGACTCACCGCGGCCGGTGGCAGAAGTCATTGCCGCTGGGACGCTGGAAGTGCGCTCCGCCATCGTCTATGCGACCGTAATCATCGTCCTGGTGTTCGTGCCGCTGTTCGTGTTGCCCGGCATCGAGGGCCGGCTGTTCACGCCGCTCGGCGTCGCCTACATCGTCTCGATTCTCGCCAGCATGGTCGTCTCGGTGACGCTGACGCCGGTGATGGCCTATTACCTCTTGCCGCAGATGAAGCAGCTCCACGCCGGCGACAGCCCGCTGGTGATCTGGCTCAAGCGATGGGATGCCAGGATCCTGCACTGGTCGTTCGGTCATGCGCGCAGCCTGCTGGCCGGTGCGTGCGTCCTGGTCGTCATCGTCGCGGCCAGCGTGCCATTCTTCCCGCGTTCCTTCCTGCCGCCGTTCAACGAGGGCACGCTGACCGTCAACGTCCTGCTCAATCCCGGCACCTCGCTCGCCGAATCCAACAGCATCGGCACCCTGGCCGAGCAGATGGTGATGCAGGTGCCGGAGGTGACGCAGGTCGGGCGCCGCACCGGCCGTGCCGAGCTGGACGAGCATGCGGAAGGCGTGCACTACACGGAAATGGACGTGGACCTGAAAGCCTCGGCGCGCAGCCGCGACGAGATCATCGCCGACATCCGCAGCCGTCTGGCCAGCCTGCCGGCCGCCTCCAACGTCGGCCAGCCGATTTCGCACCGACTCGATCACCTCCTTTCCGGCGTCCGAGCCCAGATTGCGCTGAAGATCTACGGCGACGATCTCGATACCCTGCGCGGCCTGGCGGCCGAGATGCGTGACCGGCTGGCGCGAATTCCCGGCGTGACCGACTTGCAGATCGAAAAGCAGGTGCTGATCCCGCAGGTCAAGATTCGGCTCGACTACGAGCAGGCAGCGCGTTACGGCGTGGCGCCCGGCAACCTGCTGCGCGGACTGGAGCAGATGATCGAGGGCGAAAAGATCACCCAGATCATCGAAGGCAACCGCCGCTTCGACCTGCTGGTGCGCCTGCCGGAGTCCGCACGCGGGCCGCAGGCATTGGCCGAGCTTCTGATCGAGACGCCGACCGGCTATGTCCCTCTGTCCAAGATCGCCAGCGTCGAGGAAAGCGACGGCCCCAACCAGGTCAGCCGCGAGAACTCGCGCCGCCGCATCGTGCTCTCCGCCAACACCGACGGCCGCGATATGTCGAAGGTGATCGCCGACATCCGTGCCGAACTGGCCGCCAAGTCCATGCCCGAGGGCTATTTCACCGCGCTCGAAGGACAGTTCCAGGCGCAGGAGCAGGCGGCCAAACTGATCACCCTGCTCGCGCTGGTGTCGCTCACGATGATCTTCATGGTGCTGTACAGCCGCTATCGTTCCATGGCACTGACCCTGATCATCATGGGCAACATTCCGCTGGCGCTGATCGGCAGCGTGATCGCCCTGTGGATTTCCGGCCAGCCGCTGTCGGTGGCGGCGCTGGTCGGCTTCATTACGCTGACCGGCATCGCCACGCGCAACGGCATCCTCAAGATCAGCCACTACATCAACCTGTGCGCCTTCGAGGGCGAAAGCTTCGGCCAGCACATGATCGTGCGTGGCTCACTCGAACGCCTCACGCCGGTGCTGATGACCGCGCTGGTTGCCGCCTTCGCGCTGCTGCCGCTGCTGCTCTCCGCCGATGCCCCGGGCAAGGAAGTGCTGCATCCGGTGGCGGTGGTGATCTTCGGCGGCCTGGTCAGCTCGACCCTGCTCGATACCCTGCTGACCCCGGTGATGTTCTGGCTGTGGGGTGAAAAACCGCTCCAGCGGCTTCTCGCGGACCGCGGCGCCGAAAGTTTTTAAACCCAGGTAGTACCCAACGCAATTAAGGAGATACCCATGAAGTTCCGCAAGATGATGAGCGCCGCAGTAGCTGCAACCGCCGCTGGCCTGTTCGCGCTGGCATCCATCAACGCCATGGCGCATACCGATGAATACCTTGATACGCAGCAGGCCCCCAACGGGGGACAACTGCGCATGGCCGGCGTCTACCACTTCGAACTGGTGGTCACCAAGGACAGCAAGGAGGCAAAGAACAATCCGGTGATCGTCTATGTCACCGACCACGCGGGGAGCAAGGTGCCGACGGCGGGTGCCAAAGGCACGGTCACCATTCTCGCTGGCAAGGCCAAGGCGACGGTCAATCTGGCTCCGGATGGCGACAACCGGCTGAAGGGGACGGGCACCTATGCGTCTACATCCGACATGAAGGCGGTGGTGTCGGTGACGCTCGCGGGCAAAGCGGCGGAGCAAGCCCGCTTTACCCCGCTGGCGATGCCAAAGGCGATGGCGCAGGACGGCCATGCGGACCATAAGCACTGAAGTTACAGCATCGATGTTGCAGCGGAAGACTTGCCAGCACTGCCGGTGAAGATGACAGAAATGTAATCCCGCGGTCAGGCTGGCGTTGGTGTCCGCAGCTCATACTGGTGTCGTCGAATCAGAAAGGAGTACTGCATGAAACCTGCAATCCGTGCCGCTGTCCTGTTTGTCTTGCTCACGCCCGCCGCCTGGGCAGCTGGCGCCTTGCCGGCCGTCAAGGTTTACAAAAGCCCGACCTGCGGCTGCTGCGGCAAGTGGGTCGAGCACATGAAGGCAAATGGCTTCAAGGTCGTCACCCACGAAATGAACGATGTCACGCCGCACAAGCAGCGGTTGGGCGTGCCGGTCGGCATGGGATCGTGCCACACCGCCGAGGTCGGCGGCTATCTGGTCGAGGGCCATGTTCCGGCCGATGATGTCAAGCGCCTGCTCGCGGAAAAGCCGAAGGCCAAGGGTCTCGTTTCGCCCGGCATGCCGCAGAGCGCTCCCGGCATGGACATGCCCGGCAAGCAGCCCTACGAAATCTTCCTGGTGCGCCAGGACGGCAGCACGTCGTCCTTCGCCCGTCATTGAAACTTCACCATAGGAGCAACACCATGAAAACGATCACACTTTCCGCTATCGCTGCCTCCATCGTCCTGACCATGCCGGTATATGCCGACGATGCCCATCACCCGGAGCCCGGCAAGGCACAAACTGCCCAGGCACAACCGGATGGCAAGACCGTGCAGAAGATGCAGGACAACCTGGGCCGAATGCGCACCCAGCTCGAACGGCTGGCCAAGGCCAAGACCGATGACGAACGCCAGAAGATCATGGGGGAGCACATGCAAACCATGCAAGAGAACATGGGCATGGCCCGGGGCATGCAATCGGGCATGATGGGCTGTCCAATGATGCAGGGCGGCATGGGCATGATGGGCGGTCAAGGCGGCATGGGCATGATGGGGGAAGGCATGGTCGGCGGCGACATGATGTCCAAGCGCATGGAGATGATGGAGAAGCGCATGGACATGATGCAGATGATGATGCAGGGTCGCATGGGTTTGCAGCCGGGCGAACAGCCGAAACCCGCCAATTGACCACGTTCATGGAGGCATTGCCATGTGGGGATACGGCCACGGAGGGGGTCTGATGGGCATCGGCATGATTCTGGTCTGGCTGATACCGATCGCCTTGCTGGTCTGGCTGTTCGCCAGAGCGGCGTCCGGTCGCAGCGACAATAACGAAGCACAGCAATCCCCGCGTGAGATTCTGGATGCGCGGTATGCGCGCGGCGAGATCGGGCGCGACGAATATCAGGAGCGTCGCGCCGACCTCGAAGGACACAACAAGGAGTGAGCCGCACATGGGCTCGTCCGTGACAAGGAGAAAGCAATGAGCACACGCTACGGTTTCGGCAAGCAGGTCGCGCTTGCATTCGATCAGGCCATCGAGCGCGTCACCGCCGAGTTGCAGAAGGAAGGCTTCGGCGTGCTTACCGACATCGATGTTTCGGCCACGGTGAAGAAGAAACTGGATGAGGACATGCCGCCGTATCGCATCCTCGGCGCGTGCAACCCCAAGCTGGCGCACCAGGCGATGACCGCCGAACCATCCATCGGCCTGCTGCTGCCCTGCAACGTCGTCGTCCGGCAGGATGCTGTCGGCGCGGTGTTCGTCGAGTTCATGGATCCGGCGGCCGTGCTTCAACTCGTCGACAACCCGAAGATCGAGCCTCTCGCCGCCACGGTGCGCGGCAAGCTCGAACGGGTGATGCAGGCACTCTGAGGACTGCTCCGAAAGTCGGTGCTGGCGGGACGGTGTGGTACCGGCATGCCACCCAAGCTGATCGCAAAGGAAATCGAATGCCGATTCGCCAATTCCGCAGACTGATGCTCGTCAGCGCCTTCATCGGTATGCCAGCCTTGGCCCAGGGCTGGCAGATTCCGAAACCGGCGCCCGGCCTGATGCCCAATCCGGCCGCCGGAAAACCGCTCTACGAGAGGAACTGCGCCAGCTGTCACGGCGTCGATCTCAAGGGCACGGACAAGGGCCCCCCCTTCCTGCATCGCGTCTATGTGCCATCCCACCATGCGGATGCCGCCTTCCAACTGGCGGTGAAGAACGGCGTGCGTGCGCATCACTGGAAGTTCGGCGACATGGCGCCGGTGAAGGGCGTCGTGCCTGACGAGGTGGCACATATCACCGCCTATGTGCGCGCGAGACAGTGTCAGGCCGGTATCGAATAAGCGCGAGTGGCATCACGTCGGCGCCCACGCAACGGTTTCCGCAGGAGCCGTTGCGTGGGATGTGACAAAGGCCGCTAACCGCGATGCCCCTCATTCAACAGGTTGTCGAGGCGCATGACTTCATCGCCGTGCATGATGATCTTCCGGCCATCCTTGGTTTCCATCACGGTATCCGTTTTCATGCGAATTGCACGACCCACCTTGTCTTCCATGGCCATCTTGCCATCCTTGAAGACGTAGAGCGTCGAACCATCCTTCAGCTCGATGACCTGGCTGGCGTTAGCGCGCGCTTGGTCGGAAGCAAACGCGGTAACGGAAACGGCGCCCATCACGGCAACCACCAACATCTCTTTCAGCATTTTCATCTCCTATAAAGTTGTGCTGCGATACGAATGCTATTGGATTGATCCTGACCGTTTGCCGACGGAGAAGTGACGTTTATGTCACCGCTCCATCAGCCTTGTCAGCCCCCCTGCAAGGAGGGGTTCTCCACGACATACACCGTGATGCCTTCGGCGCCGGGAAGCACCTTCGAGAGAGGGAAGAATGGGGTGCCCAGCGTGTCGAAGGACCAGACCACGCTCTTGCCACCCACATTGATCTTGACGGTTTCCTGGCGTGTGACGTTCAAATGGGTGCTGCCGCTCGGCAGGCTGATTTCCCGGTCGGGCGCAACGGTAGCGACATAGCCAAAGGGTGCCAGCTGGTTGGCGGTCGGTGCAATTTTTGATTCCGAGACGTGACCGATCCAGTGCAACGTGCCACCTTCGGAAGTATCCACATGAGCATAGGCGGAGCCCGTACCGGCAAGGGCCAATGCCGCAACCAGGCCGAATTTTGAAAAACTGACTTGCATGATGTTCTCCTTGATAGAGGTTAGGTTGATGTCGACCGGACTGCTTTCGTCCAACCGCGGTGCCATCCTGTGAGCGCGATACCAACAGGACGATGACCGGGAAATTACGATCGCGACATCCGCCATCCTTACGAAACAGTCATCCTTGCGTCATCGCCCTGTCAGCGGCGGCGGCGCATGCTGTCTACGTCGGTCCGGATGTTTCGTCCGGATGTCCAGGAGGTACGGACATCACCCACCGATAACGACAAACGGGAGAGGAGATCATCATGACCAGAAAGCCCTCGACGAGCCGCGATCCGGTATGCGGCATGGATGTAAGAATCGACGCATCCACTTATTCGTCGAAGTGGCAGGGGCTCGAATTCCATTTCTGCTCGGCGCAATGCCAGGAGCGATTCATTGCCACCCCGTCGCTTTACACCGCTCCGGGAGGCCTCCGGAATTGCGTTCCCATCGTCAAGCGACGCAGGCTCCACTTCGTTGCACCGACCCAGGACGCGCTTCGTGCCGCGTGCGGCAGACTGCTGGGCATGATGGGAGTCGCGACTGCCATTCCAGGCCCGGATGACCTCACGGTCGAATATGACCTGCGCCAAGCGACATTCACCCAAGTCGAAGCTGTCGTTGCCGGGGCAGGCCTCATTCTTCGCGGCGGTCTGCATCGCTGGCGCCGCAGCGTGTGGAAATTCATCGAGGGCAACGAAATCGAAAACGAGGCGCATCCGTCGAGTGGCGCCTGCTGCAACCGTCTGCCTGCGCGGTTGCGCTAAGGGACAACCGGTCAAGCTGACGAAAATGTCATTTCCGGGCCATGTTCGCGTCGGATTGTCGCGGGCATAGTGAGAGTGACGTGAGACTCATCGAAATCGACCAGCATTCGTCATCGTCCACAGGAGAATACGATGCAAACCCATGACCATGCCGCGCACAGGACGCCGCCACCGACCATCACCGAAACAAGCCACCGTTCCCGCTGGGTCTTCGGCTGCTTCGCGCTCCTCGGCGTCCTGCTTCTGGCCTTCGAGCACCGGATGCATCTCTCCGGCATGATCGGCTGGCTACCCTACCTGATCCTGCTGGCCTGCCCGCTGATGCACCTGTTCATGCACGGCGGCCATGGCCATGGCGGAGGCGACGGCAAGTCCAATGACGGAGCAGAAAAATGACTGAAACTGCCCCCGCCTATGGATTGTGGTCCCTGGTACTGATCAACTCGGCCCTGTTCATCTTCTTTGCTTTCAGCTTCTTCAAGCCGCAAAGCGCTCGCGACTGGCGCACCTTGGGCATGTTTTCGGCGTTCGTGGTCGCGCTGTTCACGGAGATGTATGGCTTTCCGCTCACCATCTATCTGCTCTTGGGCTGGCTGACCAAGCAGTTCCCCGGCGTGGACTTCCTCGCCCACGACTCCGGCCATCTGCTCGAAGTGATGTTCGGCTGGCGCGCCAATCCGCACTTTGGGCCATTCCACCTGTTGTCCGCCGCGCTCATCGGCGGCGGCTTCTGGCTGCTCGCGGCCGCGTGGCGCGTGCTCTATGAGGCGCAGTCTGGCGGCCAACTGGCGACCAGCGGTCCTTATGCGCGTGTGCGCCATCCGCAGTACGTCGCCTTCGTCCTGATCATGGTCGGATTCCTGTTTCAATGGCCGACGCTGATCACGCTGGTGATGTTTCCCGTCCTGCTCGTCGTGTATGTGCGCCTCGCCCAGCGCGAGGAACGCGATTCCGCTGCCGTCTTCGGCGACGCGTGGATACATTATGCTCAGGCGACCCCGGCCTTCTTTCCACGTTGGAACAACAGACAGAACCAGGCATCGCCAAGGAGTTGACCGCATGAATCACGATCACGCCATTCATGACCATGCCCACCATGCCGAGAGCGTGAAAGATCCGGTATGCGGCATGGAAGTATCACTTGATGCCGGCAAGCCAACCGCCGAGCACGCGGGCACGGCCTATCACTTTTGCTCGCAGAAATGCCACGACAGGTTTGTTGCGGACCCAGGGCGCTATCTGTCACCCGCGTCGGCGAAAGCAGAGGCAGCATCGGCGGGCACCGAATACGTCTGCCCGATGCACCCGGAAGTCCGCCAGATCGGGCCGGGCACCTGCCCGAAGTGCGGCATGGCCCTGGAACCCGTCGTGCCGGAACTGGAGCAAGAGGAGGACGATGGCGAATACCGGGATTTCCGGCGGCGCTTCTGGGGCGGTCTGCCGTTCACCGTTGTCGTGGTCCTGCTGGCCATGGGCGGTCACCTCGTTCCCGGATTGACGCCCGCGGCACGGACCTGGGCCGAGTTGCTGCTCAGCGCGCCCGTCGTCCTTTGGGCGGGCGGGCCGTTCTTCGTGCGGGGATGGCAGTCCATCGTCCGGCGCAGCCCGAACATGTGGACCCTGATCGGCATCGGCACCGGTGCCGCCTTCGTCTACAGTGTCGTGGCAGCCTTGGCGCCCGGCCTGTTCCCGGCCTCGTTCGAGGCCCATGGCCGAATTGGCGTTTATTTCGAGGCGGCGGCAGTGATCATCTCGCTGACCCTGCTCGGGCAGATGCTGGAACTGCGCGCCCGCTCGAAAACCTCGGCGGCGATCAAGTCCCTGCTCGGCCTCGCACCCAAGACCGCCCGACGCATCCAGCCGGACGGCAGGGAAGAGGATGTGCCGCTGACGCACATTCACGTCGGCGACATCCTGCGTGTGCGCCCCGGCGAGAAGGTGCCGGTGGACGGCGAAGTCACGGAAGGTGCCAGCGCGGTTGACGAATCCATGCTGACCGGCGAACCCCTGCCCGTGACGAAGCGGCCCGGCGACAAGGTGATCGGTGCGACGCTGAACACCTCGGGCAGCCTGGTGATCCGTTCCGAAAAAGTCGGCGCCCAGACCGTGCTCGCCCAGATCGTCCAGATGGTCGCCCAGGCACAGCGTTCCAAGGCGCCAATGCAGCGCCTAGCCGACGTCGTGGCCGGTTATTTCGTCGTCGCGGTCGTCGGCATCGCACTTTTTTCCTTCTTCGCCTGGGGAGTCTTTGGTGGCGAGCGCGGCTGGCTGTTCGGCCTGATCAATGCCGTTTCGGTGCTCATCATCGCCTGTCCCTGCGCCCTTGGTCTGGCGACGCCGATGTCGATCATGGTCGCCACCGGCAAGGGCGCGACACAGGGCATTCTCTTCCGGGATGCGGCGGCCATCGAACGCCTGCGGGAAATCGACACCTTGATCGTGGACAAGACCGGCACGCTGACGGAAGGGCGCCCGGCCTTCGAGCGCGCCGTCGCGGCGTCCGGTGTCACCGAAGACGAGGTGCTGCGCCTGGCGGCCAGCCTCGACCAGGGCAGCGAGCATCCGCTTGCCGATGCCATCGTCCGGGCGGCGCGGGACAAGGGACTGGCGCTGGACAAGGCCGAGGACTTCGAATCTTCCAGCGGGATCGGCGTGCGGGGCGTGGTCGGTGGACGCCGCCTCGCCCTGGGAAACACCGTGCTGATGGAACAGGAAGGCGTCGATGTATCACCCCTGGCGGCGCAAGCCGAAGAACTGCGACGCAACGGGGCGAGCGTCATGCACCTGTCTGCCGACAGTCAACTGCTCGGTCTCTTGGCTGTCGCCGACCCGGTCAAGGACAGCACGCCAGAGGCGCTGGCCGTGCTGCGCCAGGCGGGGCTGCGGGTGATCATGGCCACCGGCGACGGCGAAACCACGGCGCGCGCCGTGGGGCAGCGGCTGGGCATCGACGAGGTGCATGGCGAGGTCAAACCGGCCGACAAACTGGCGCTGGTCGAGCGCTTGCAGACGGAGGGGCGTGTCGTCGCCATGGCCGGTGACGGCATCAACGACGCCCCGGCGCTTGCCAAGGCGGACGTGGGTATCGCCATGGGCACCGGCACCGACGTTGCCATGAACAGCGCACAGGTCACGCTGGTGAAGGGGGACCTGCGCGGCATCGCCCGCGCTCGCCTGCTCTCGGCGGCAACAGTCGGCAACATGCGGCAAAACCTCGCCTTCGCCTTCCTCTACAACGCGCTGGGCGTGCCGATCGCGGCGGGTGTGCTGTACCCGAGTTTTGGATTGGTGCTTTCCCCGATCATCGCCGCGGCAGCCATGAGCCTGTCTTCCGTCAGCGTGGTTGGTAATGCGCTGCGCTTGCGTGGTGCCTGAAGTCGCGATGATCAGTGATCAACCCATGGTCTTTTACGGTCAGTCGCTGGCAAACACTCGCTGCATAAATTGCTGTTCGGAGCGGTAAAGGGTCAGCCTCGATAGCGTCGTTCCATCGGTGTTATCGGCAATCACAATTGGAGCTGGGATCCGGGTTTGTCCACAATGGCTTCAGTTCTTGCATGAAGGAGATCGTCATGACGCAAGCCGTTGCCAAGTCTTTCAAGCACCACCCGGTCAAGCTCGCGCTTGGCTTCGCCATCAACGTGGGCGGCATGTTCGCCCTGGCCGCCCAACTCTGAACTTCGCCTAAAACCCCAGATCTTTCCCCGCGCCGAGCAGGGTCGCAATGCCGAGGATGG
>JANJVS010000118.1 GCA_024709955.1 Rhodocyclaceae bacterium | reverse complement strand
TTCACATGACCCGGGGGCGTCCCCCGAACCCGCGGGCGGGGCCCCGCCACCCGGCGCCGCCACCCCGCCGGCCCCCCCGGCCCCCCTTACTGTGGGGGGGCGGGGCAACCCACTGGCGCGGCGCCCCCCCGGCGCCGCCGTCCCACGTGGCCGACGGCGCCCGGCGGCGGCCCGGTGGGGCCCCCCCGGACATGTGCTTGCCCCTGCCATCACGATGACTGGCGGCCCGGTCGGCCTGCTGGCTTCCCTGCGCGGTTTCGCGGCGACCGCGACGGGATTGCTGCGCACGCGCCTGGAGCTTTTCAAGCTCGAACTGCACGAGGAGGCAGGGCGCCTGCTCGGCCTGCTGCTCTGGGGCTTCGCCGCCGTGCTGCTGGCGGTGGTCGGTGCCGCTTTTGTCGCCGTCTTCCTCGTCGTGCTGTTCTGGGACGGCCACCGCCTGGTGGCCCTCGGCCTGTTCTCCGTCCTGTTCGTCGGCGCCGCCGCGCTGGCGGTCGGCATGGCCTTGCGGCTGGCGCGGCGCGGTTCCGGCCTGTTCGCTGCCAGCCTGGCGGAACTGCGGCGCGACGAGGCGGGGCTGCGGCCCGATGAGGCGCGGGAAGCCGCGCCATGAACGCCATCGAACTGGCCCTCGAAAAGCAGCGCCTGCGCCTGGAGATCGCCGCCCAGCGGCAGGCCCTCGCCGAGTATACCGAGGGCCTGAAGCCGGCCTTCGAGGCCGTCGATCAGGTGCGCGCCGGCTTCCGCTGGCTTTCCCGCCATCCCGAAGCCGTCGCCGGCGGCGTGACCGTGCTGGTCGTCGCCCGCCCGCGCACCCTGCGTTTCTTCTGGCGCTGGACCCGGCGCGGCTTTTTCGCCTGGCGCCTGTGGCGCGAGAGCGGCCGCTGGCTGGGAGAATCCCGCGTCCGTACCGCCGCCCTCTGAGGGCGCCTCACGCCGAGTTCCCCCCCCGTGGCCGCATCGCCCATGTTCGTCCAACGTTTGCTCGAAGCGCAGGAGCGCGAACGCCAGCTGATCACCGCCGAACTGGTCAAGGTGAAGGGGCTGATGCCCCTGTTGATGAAGCGCCGCAACGGCGGCAGCTGGTCGGTGGATGAGCGCCACGCCCTGATCGAACAGCTGCACGCCCTCGCCTACCTGTCCCCCTATCTGGTCGTGCTGGCCTTGCCAGGCTCCTTCCTGGCGTTGCCCGTGCTCGCCTGGTGGCTCGACCGGCGGCGCCAGCGCCGCCTCGGCGAACCGGCGCTCCGGGCACCAGCGACTCCGGCGGAAAATTCGAACGATATTTGATCCCGCGCAATATTAGGAAAATCTGATTTTCTAATATGTGATGCATCAGGGGAGATGCATCATGTCGCGACAAGCTCGTTCCGTGCTTTACGTGCGCCTTCCGGTCTGGAAGATCTGGCCGGGTGGCGTGGTTTATGTGGCCGACTACATCCACAAGCAGCGGCCCGGGATCCGTCAGGAAATCCTCGACCTCGCGGTGATTCCGCCGGGCCGGCGCAAGGCCGCGCTGGCCGAGCGGCTGGAGGAGTTGCAACCCGATGTAGTGGCCTTCTCCTGGCGCAACATGCAGACCTTCGGGCCGCATCCGGAGAACGACGCCCTCGACGTGGTGATGAACTTCGACCACGGGCCGAATCCGTGGCGCCGGGCCAAGGCGGCCTGGCAGGCCGTCGGCATCATTGCCGACTACGCCCTGCAGCGCATCCGCAATTTCGGCTACCTCAGGCTGGTGCGCGGCCTGTTGCCACGGACGCGCCTGGTGGTGGGCGGCACGGCCGTGTCGATCTTCGGCAAGTACATCGCCGAACGTTGCCCGGCCGATACGGTTGTCGTGGTCGGCGAGGGCGAGGCGGCGATGCTGTCCGTCGTCGATGGCTTCGCCGCGCCGGCGGGCCACCACTATTACAAGGATGCCGCCGGCCAGGTGCATCACCGCCCGGCGGAGGAGAGTTTCGACCTGGCGCAACTGACCGCCGTCGATTTTCCCTACATCGCCTCGATCTTTCCGGCATTTCCCGAGTACGTCGGGCCGGGGGCGACCATCGGCGTGCATACCAAGCGCGGCTGTCCCTTCCAGTGCCATTTCTGCCTCTACAACAAGATCGAGGGCGCGCAGCAGCGCTACCGCGATCCGGTCGAGGTGGCCAAGGAAGTGGCGACGCTGGAGAAACGGTACGGCGTCAAGCACATCTGGTTCACCGACGCCCAGTTCTGCTCCACCCGGCGCAGCATGCACCATGTCGAGGAGATTCTCGACGCCATGCTGGCGCGCAATGTCCGGGTGCGCTGGACCGGCTACCTGCGCCTCAACTACCTGACGCCGGAAATCGCGCGCAAGATGATCGCCAGCGGCCTGGAGAGCATCGACCTGTCCTTCACCGGCTCGCAGGACATGATCGACAGCCTGACGCTCGGCTATGCCCTCGACCAGCAGATGGCGGCCTTCCGCATGTTCGCGGCGGCCGGCATGACCGACCAGCTGGTCAAGCTCTACCTGCCGCTCAACGCGCCCGGCGAGACGCCCGAGACGCTCAAGGCCACCTTCGCCCGCGTCGAGGAGCTCTACACGCTATTCGGCCGCGATAAGGTGCTGCCCTTCATCTTCTTCGTCGGCGTGCAGCCGAACACGCCGATCGAGCACAAGCTCATCGAGGCCGGCTACCTGCCCCGGGGTTACGACCCGCTGACGCTCAATCCCTTCACGATCAAGAAGCTGCTCTACAACCCGGGCAAGCTCGGCCGCCTGATCGGCCGCGCCTACCTGCGCGCGCTCGAATGTTCGAGCAAGCTCGACGACACCACGGGCGAATACGTCGGCCGGGCGACGCTGGAGCTTCTGGAAAAGGAAATCTCCGGATTGCCGGCTGCACCGTCCCGCCAGTCCCACGGGGATTCCCTGCGGTCACGCCGACATTTGCCGGTGATTTCCGCTCCCGCGCGTTCAGAGACCTAGGCAGACGTACTTGATTTCGAGGTATTCCTCGATGCCGTATTTCGAGCCCTCGCGGCCGATGCCCGACTGCTTGACGCCGCCGAAGGGCGCGACCTCGTTGGCGATCAAACCGACGTTCACGCCGACCATGCCGTATTCGAGCGCCTCGGCGACGCGCCAGACCCGGCCGAGGTCGCGGGCGTAGAAGTAGCCGGCGAGGCCGTATTCGGTGGCGTTGGCCAGGGCGATGGCTTCCGCCTCATCCGCGAACTTGAACAGCGGCGCGACCGGGCCGAAGGTCTCCTCGCGCGCGCAGCGCATGTCGGGCGTGACGTCGGCGAGCACCGTGGGCTCGAAGAAGGTGCCGCCTTTCGCATGCCGCTTGCCGCCGGTGAGGACGCGCGCACCCTTCCCGACGGCGTCGGCGACGTGGGCCTCGACCTTGGCCAGGGCCTGGGCGTCGATCAGCGGCCCCTGGTTCACGCCCTCCTCGGTGCCGGCGCCGACCTTGAGGGCGGCGACCTTGGCGGCAAGCTTCTGCGCGAATTCCTCGTAGACGCCGGCCTGCACCAGCAGGCGGTTGGCGCAGACGCAGGTCTGGCCGGCGTTGCGGTACTTGCTGGCCATCGCGCCCTCGACCGCGGCATCCACGTCGGCATCGTCGAAGACGATGAAGGGCGCGTTGCCGCCGAGTTCCAGCGAGATCTTCTTGAGCGTCGGCGCACATTGCGCCATCAGGATCCGGCCGACCTCGGTGGAGCCGGTGAAGGAGAGCTTGCGCACCGTCGGGTTGCCCGTCAGTTCGCCGCCGATCAGCGGCGCGGAGGCTGCCGAGCCGGTGACGATGTTGAACACGCCGGGAGGGAAGCCGGCGCGTTCGGCCAGCACCGCCAATGCCAGCGCGGTGAGCGGCGTCTGCTCGGCGGGCTTGACCACCACCGGACAGCCGGCGGCCAAAGCCGGCGCGACCTTGCGCGTGATCATCGCGCAGGGGAAGTTCCAGGGCGTGATCGCGGCGGCGACGCCGATCGGCTGCTTGAGCACGATCAGGCGCTGACTGGCGACCGGAGCGGGAATCACGTCGCCGTAGGTGCGCTTGGCCTCCTCGGCGAACCATTCGACAAAGGTGGCGGCGTAGAGCGCCTCGCCGCGCGCCTCGGCGAGCGGCTTGCCCTGTTCGCTGGTCATCAGCAGGGCGAGGTCATCGGCGTGGGCGACGATCAGATCGTGCCAGGCGCGCAGGATCGCGCCGCGCTTCTTCGCGGTGAGCGCGCGCCAGGCCGGCCAGGCGGCGTCGGCGGCCTCGATGGCGCGGCGCGTCTCGGCGGCACCCATGTCGGGCACGCTGGCGATGATCTCGCCGCTGGCGGGATTGACGATGCTCACGGTGGCGCCGCCATCGGCGGCGGCCCATTGGCCGGCGACGTAGGCGCGGTCGCGCAGCAGCTGGGGGTCGCGCAGGGGGATGGCCATGTTTTCTCCTTTTTTCGGCGGGTCGCGGCCGAGTCTACCGGATTAGGATTGGCCCATGCGCCTGCTCCCCGCCCTGATTCTGACCCTGCTGCTCGCCGGCTGCGGCCTGCTCGGCACCGCGCCTTCCGCGCCGCCGCCGGCTTCCTCCCGTCCGGTCGCCGATCCGCGCGCCCACGACGTGGTGATGTTCGCCCTCGGCCTCGTCGATACCGGCTACCGCTTCGGCGGCAAGAACCCGGAGGCCGGGCTCGACTGCAGCGGCATGGTCAGTTACGTCTTCGGCAAGGCAGCGGGACTGAATCTCGCCGGTTCGGCGGCGGACATCGCCCGGCACGGCCGGCCGGTGGGCCGGGATGGCCTGCGGCCCGGCGACCTACTGTTCTTCAACACGCGCAACCGGGCGTACTCGCACGTCGGCATCTACATCGGCGACGACCGCTTCGTCCATGCGCCCAGCAGCAACGGCAAGGTGCGCACCGACAGCCTGACGCGCGGCTGGTTCGCGACGCGCTTCGAGGAGGCGCGCACCTACTTCGACTAAGGGCAGCAGGAAAAACTCGGCGCTGATGAAGCCCCTGCGCTACAAGGCGGTCGAGCAAAAAACGCTCTGATGAAGCCTGCGCAGCAGGGCGGTCAAGCAAACTACGCTTTCCTCGCCGCTGCGGATCCTCGCCGTAGCGGATGGCGGGACGATGCCGCGCTCAATGCCGGCGCAGCGCGTGGCGGGCGTAGCGATAGGCCGTGCCGCAAGGCAGGCAGAAGGATTTCGGGCAGGTCAGGTCCTCGTTGCGCCAAACGCCGGCGAGCCAGAACAGCAGGCCGAAAAGCGCGCCGGCGGCGAGGAAGACGCCCAGCAGGAAGCCGAAGCCGTAGGGACCGCCGGAAAACGGCAGCGCGGCGAGGCCGCCGCCGAGCGTGGCGAACAGGGTGTGGCGCCAGAGCTCCCAGCGGTTGCGCTTGCAACACCAGAATAGCAGCGGCAGGCCGAGCGTCAGCATGCCGGCGAAGACGCCGAGCGTGGCCCGCGCGCTCCCCGAGCGATCGAGATCAAGCCAATAGACCAGGGCGGCGAAAGCCGCCGCCATGCCCAGCAGGGCGGTAACGACACGTCGCATCGAATCCTCCTCCGGTCGGCGTGCGCGGTCTTCGCCGCTTGCCGACGCGTGGCGATTCTGACACGAGTTGGCGAGCCATGGCAGGTTTATTAGGCCTTTAGTAAGGTGTCGCGGGCACCGCGCGCCAGCCCTCCGGACAGTGGCCGACGTAGGGATAGTAGGTCCGCGCGGATTCGCAGTAGTACCAGAGCCGTCCCGGCGGCGACGCCGGCACGACAGGCGCCAGCACCACCGGCGGGCGCGGCGGCTCGATGGTCACGGCGATGGCGCCGATGGCCAGTCCCGCGCCGAGCGCCCCCCAGAGCGCGCCGTGATGATGATGTCCGCGATCGTGGCCGGGCGGGCGGATCGGTCGCGCCTGGAACGGACGGTCGTGGCGATCCGGTCGGTAATGGCGCGGGGCGCCGTGGGGATCGGCCAGGGCCGGCAGCGAGGTGGCGACAAGCAGAGCGGCGAGGACGGCGTTGACGATTTTCTTCATGGTGGCCTCCGTTTCCACCATCAACGCGTCCGCGCCGCCGCCGCCGACCGGGAGGTTGTAAGCGTTTGTATCGCGCCCCGCCAGCCGCTGCGGGGTCGCCGCCGTTTACGCCAGCGCCGCCGTCACGATCTCCCGCGCTTCGGCGACGATTTGCTTGAGGTGTTCCTCGCTCCTGAAGCTCTCGGCGTAGAGCTTGTAGATGTCCTCGGTGCCCGAGGGACGGGCGGCGAACCAGCCGTTTGCGGTGACCACCTTGAGTCCGCCGATGGGCGCGTCGTTGCCGGGCGCACGGGTCAGGCGGGCGAGGATGGGTTCACCGGCCAGCGCGGCGGCGGCGACCTTTTCGCCGGTGAGCTGCTTGAAGGCGGCCTTCTGGGCGGGCGTGGCGGGCGCGTCGATGCGCAGGTAGTGCGGCGTGCCGTAACGCTCCGCGAGTTCCTGGTAGTGGCGGCCGGGGTCCTTGCCGGTGACGGCGGTGATCTCGGCGGCGAGCAGGCCGAGGATGATGCCGTCCTTGTCGGTGGTCCAGGCGGCGCCGTCGCGGCGCAGGAAGCTGGCGCCGGCGGACTCCTCGCCGCCGAAGCAGAACTCGCCGTCGAGCAGGCCGGCGGAGAACCACTTGAAGCCGACCGGGACTTCGAGCATGCGGCGGCCGAGGCCGTTCACCACGCGGTCGATCAGGCCCGAGGACACCAGCGTCTTGCCGACGGCGGCGCTGGTGGGCCAGAGCGGCCGGTGGGTCAGCAGGTAGTGGATGGCGACGGCGAGGTAGTGGTTCGGGTTCAGCAGGCCGACCGAGGGTGTGACGATGCCGTGGCGATCCACGTCGGCGTCGTTGCCCCAGGCGATGTCGAACTTGTCCTT
>JANJVS010000106.1 GCA_024709955.1 Rhodocyclaceae bacterium | reverse complement strand
CCCGACCGGGAAATGGCCGCATAAAGAATCCGCATGCGTGGATAGGGGCGGGCGGTGTTATGTTCGTCCCATGCTTGTTGAGAACGATTCCCTGACCCCCGAGGACGCGCTGCGCCTCAACGTGCTGCTGGCCGGCGAACTGCTGGCGGTGCGCATCGACGAGGGCGCGGCGACGCTCCACGGCCTGACGCCGAAGGGCGAGGCGCGCGTGCCGCTGCATCCGGTGGGGCGGCCGGAGCGCTATTTCCAGCGCGTGCGCGAGCTGCTCGGCGGCCACGCGCTCGGCTCGCCGGGCGGCTACCCGGTGCATCTGCGGCGCTGGACGCGCATGGGCCAGGCGAGCGAGAAGAATCTGGAGGCGCTGCTCAAGCTCGGCGAGCCCGAGGCGGTGATGGCCGTCGCCCACGCGCCGACGCTGACCGACGAGCTGGCGCGCCGCGCCTGGTGGGCCGGCCAGAACGCGGCGCCCATGGAGCTGGCGCGCACGATGCTCGCGAGCCCAGCGGTGCGCGCCGGCGCGATGGGCGGGCCGCTCTCCGACTACCTCGTCGAGCACCTGCCCTTCGAGGAGGACCCGGCGGTCGCGATGCAGACGGTGCGCACGGTGCTCGCCGCCGGCCTGCTCGCGCCGGCGGCGCGCGAGCAACTCTGGGCGCGCGCCAAGCGGCGGCCCCATTACCTGATCGGCTTTCTCGAATCCTTGCCCGACGCGCTGCCGCCCGAGCCGGCACGCGCTCCGCCGGCGGGCCAGTCCGACGCGCCGGCGGCGCGGCTGCTGGCGCGCTGCTGCTCGGCGGCGGGGCAGAGTTACCTCAAGGCCGCCGCGCTGGTGCTGGAAAAGCCGGCGGTGCACGAGGTGGTGTATCTGCTGCTCGACCTGCTGGGCGCCTACTTCGCCACCGGCCGCGACGCACCACAGGCGCTGGCGGACCTGCCGGAATGGCGGGCCGAGGCCGCCGCCCTCGACGCGCTGTCGCGCCTGTCGAACGCGGCCGCCGAACCGATCCTGACGCGTACCACGGCCGTTGGTCCGCTGATGCGCCGCCATCTCGAACCGCTGTTCGCGCCCATCGTCGGCCATCTGCATGTCTTGCGGGGCGTGCCGGCATGAAGGGCGGCGTCTATCTCGACGACGAGGCGCCGCACCTGGTACGGCAGCATTTCGCGCTGGTGCGGGCGACGCGCGGCAAGCGTCAGCGCTTTCCCGAGAACTGCGTCGAGCCGGTGGCCTCGGCGGCGGAGGCCTTGCGCCGCGCCGATCCGGCGCATAATCTGCACGCCGCCGAAGTGATGGGGCCCTCGCGCTCCTCCGAGGGCTTCAACCTCTACTACCTGGTCCGCTGGCTGGCGGACGAGCAGACCCCATAAGATGATCGAAAAGAAACCCTTCCCCATTCCCGTCGTGCCCGCCGGACCCGAGTCGGATCCGGCCCTGGACAGCTGCAGCGCGGCCGAGTCCTTCGCCCTGATGGTGCTCGGCGACAGCATGGAGCCCGAGTTCGTCGAGGGCGACATCATCATCATCGAGCCCGAGGGCCTCGCCACCGACGGCTCCTACGTGATGGCCTGGCTGGACGGCGAATGGATCTTCCGCCAGCTCGTCAAGGACGAGGCGGGCGGGGGCTGGAAATTGCGGCCCCTCAACCCCAAGTATCCGAGCGCCCCCATCTCCGATCTCGCGGGGATCAAGGGCGTGATCATCCAGAAGTCGAAGCCCGGCCGCCGCAAGGCGGCCAAGCGCTACGTCGAATAACCCCAACGGACGGAACGGCATGCCCTACTACATCTATCGCGTCACCCAGCTCGGTCCGGTCAAGCAGCTCGACAAGCTCGCCCAGTTCGACAGCTTCAAGGAGGCCTCCGGCGAGGCCAAGCGCTTGCGCAAGGAAGAGGACTTGACCCGCTGCAAGATCCAGGTCGTGTTCGGCGAGAACGAGCTCCAGGCCGAGGAAGTCCTGAGCGTCGTGCGCGAGGCGCAGCCGATCTACGGGGACGATTGAGGACGGACGGCGTCGCGATGGACGAGAACAGCTTCCACGCCACGCGCCAGCAGCTCAATCCGCTGCCCTGCGTCTTCGAGAAGGCGCTGCTGTGCCAGGCTGCCGCCTGCGTCATGTCGCGGCGCATCTCCCTCGCCGAGCGCGAGGTGGTGGCCTGCGGCGACCCGGTGGCGCGCGCCGCCTGCAACCAGTTGCTGACGCTGCTGCGCGGCAACTCGGCCTTCGCCCTCAAGCTCAAGGACACCCAGCGCATCCTGCCCCACGCGATGACCATGAAAATCCAGTGCGGCGGGCTGGTCGGGCTGCGCGACCTGCTCGATCCCGAGGCGCACGCGCCGGACGTCTTCAAGCTGGTGCGCCTCGCCCAGGCGGAGTACGGCGCCCTCGACGACCTGCCCTTCTCGCGCATCGTCCAGGGCGTCGCCCACTGGCAGATCCGCAAGCGCCACCAGCCGAAGGCCTGAGCGGGATGCGGGGAGGGCGCCGACCATGATTTCCGGCTTTCCCCGCCTCGTCGAGGCCGTCCAGCGCAACTGCCACATCGCCGACGCGCGTCATGCGCGCGAGATGACGCTGTGCACCTATCTGCTGGAAATGCGCGAGTTCTACCGCTGGGAGGCGGGCATCCCCCTCGGCGATCCGCTGGCGCGGCCCGAGGTGGGCGCCTGGCTCAATGAACGCGAGGAGCTCTGGGAGGGCCTGGCGGAAAGCGAGTTCACGGCGCTGCCCCTCGGCGACGCCGAGTTCGAACCCTTCGCCGTCGCGGAGATCAACCGCCTGCTGCTGCCGCGCGGCCTGGTTTACGGCGCCGGCATCGGCCGCTTCGGCAAGCCGCATTTCTTCCTTGGCCGCCTGGCGCGGCGCGAGGCGGACGGCGAGCTCGAAGTGCTGGTCTGCGCCTGCGAATACGCGCGCGACCTGACGGCGATCCCCGCCGCGCTGCAGGGCGGCACGGTGATCGTGCGCCGCGAGGCGCTGCGCCAGTGGCTGTGGGAAAAGGCCGAGGCCTGGGCGCTCAAGCGGACCGACGGCTACCTGGCGCGCGCCCTCGCCGCCCACGGCTACGCCGACGATCCCCAGGCCGCCCTCGAACGCATGACCGACGCCGAAACCGAAAGCGTGATCCTGCACGAGCGCGGCGAACACGCCGCCGGCCGCCGGCTCGGCCCGGCCTGGGAGGAGATGCTCTCCGGCTGCGCCAAGCGCCGCGCCGAGATCCTGATCCGCGCCGTGCGCGACAACCTCGCCGACTGCCTCGTCACCCTGCCGGCGCTGGTCGAGCGCCAGGCCTGGCCGCAGCTGTGGTTCTGGTTCGCCAACTTCGACGGCATGCGCCGCGAACTGTTTCCGGCGCTCGCGGCGCTCGACCCGGGAAAACTCGGTTCCGGCGACACGGTACGCGAGTTGGCGCAACGCGGCGCGCAACACTGGGAGCGCGTCGCTCGCGAACTGCTCGTCGCCGACGCGGCCGCCATCGAGGCGCTTTCGCTCGCGCCGCAACGCATTGCCCTGTAGCGGTTTTCCGCAAGCGGCGGGCCGGCGCGAAGGGCCTAAAATGCCCGCGCCGCTTCTCACATGGAATCCGCCATGCCGCTCCAGTTCTCCGCCAACCTCTCCTTCCTGTTCGCCGAGCTCGATTTCACCGAGCGCTTCGGCGCCGCCGCGCGCGCCGGCTTCAAGGGCGTCGAATTCCACTTTCCCTACGAGCACGACAAGGCGGCGCTGGCCGAGGCGGTGCTGACCTCCGGCGTCGAGGTGGCGCTGTTCAACCTGCCGGCGGGCAACTGGGCGGCGGGGGAGCGCGGCATCGCCTGCCTGCCCGAGCGCAAGGCCGAGTTCCAGGACGGCGTCGGCCGCGCCGTCGAATACGCCGAGGCGCTCGGCTGTACGCGCCTCAACTGCCTGGCCGGCATTCCGACGACGGGCCGCGACAAGGCGCTCGACACGCTGGTGGACAACCTGCGCTTCGCCGCCGCCGTGACGCAGCGCGCCGGCATCCGCCTGCTGCTGGAACCGCTCAACACCCGCGACACCCCGGGCTTCCTGATCGCCACCACGGCGCAGGCGCTGCAGGTCGTCGGCGCCGTCGGCGGCAGGAACCTGCAGCTGCAATACGACATCTACCACGCCCAGGTCATGGAAGGCGACCTGGCGCGCACCCTCGAACTGCACCTGCCGCAGATCGGCCACATCCAGCTCGCCGACAACCCCGGCCGCCACGAGCCGGGCACGGGCGAGATCAACTTTCCCTTCCTGTTGCGCCGTCTCGAAGAACTCGGCTACGCCGGCTGGATCGGCTGCGAATACAAGCCGCGCGGCGCGACCGAAGACAGCCTCGGCTGGCTGGAGGCGTGGCGCTGAAAGTCGGCACCCCAAGGGTATTTCCTGCGGGGTGCGCCGGCGGGCGGTGGGCAATCCCGGCTTGCCCCGGCCGGTCGCGCTTTTCCCGCTTCAGCCGAGCCGCAGGCCGGCGATGATCCGCTCCAACTGGCGGCGGTGAATCCGCTGGTGGATGGCCCCCAGGCAAACCCAGCGCTGCGGGGTCAGATCGCCGAACCAGGGATGGGGCGCGGTATGCCGCGCGGCGCGGTCGCCCGCCCGGCACGTCAGCTTGTCCGCGTAATCCGCCAGGAACGCCCGATAGGCGGCGACGATATCGCCGTCCCCATCATTGCCGCCCTTCGGCTTCACGTCCGCGATATCCGCCTTCACCGAAGCCGCCTGTCCGTGCGTCAGCTCGACGACGCCGGTCGCGATCCGGGAACCGACCTCGACCAAATGCTCCAGCACCATCGCCGCCGACCAGTAGCGCGAACTGTCCTCGATGCCCAGCGGCGCGCGGATCAGCACGCGGGTCCGCAATGCCTCGGGCGCGAGGGACTGCGCCGCCGCCGCCACCCGCTCGCCCTCGCGCAGAAACAGCCCGAGCGCCTTGTTCCATGAAGTCGTCCGGCAAAACGCGGGAAACAGCACATGACGCAGGGCGAACGCCTGCAGCGGCGGCAGCCCGGCGCCGGGCGCCGCCAGATTCTCCTGCGGACTGGGCCTATCGGTTCCGGAGGAATTCATCGAGGGTCAGCCCGATATCCTTCGCGATCTGCCGAAGCAGGATCGGAGAAATGTCGCGGCCCTGATGAAACGGCACCGTGGTGCATTTGCCGTCCGCGTTGCGGAACTGTTTGTGAGAACCGCGCTGACGCACCTCGACGAAGCCAAGGGAAACCAGAATGGCGACGACCTCGCCCGGCTTGAGGACGGGTACGTTTCCCATTCCTCAGGCAATCGCGACGTTCTGAACCCCGACGAACTCGGATTCGAGCTCGGGCTCGCCGTCTTCGAGAAGCATGCCGATGACTTCCTCGAGGTTGCGGTTGAGCTCGTCGAGCGTTTCGCCTTGCGAATGCGCGCCAGGAAAGCCCGGAACGAAACCGACAAACAGCCTGGTTTGCGGGCACCGTTCAATCACCGCGGAATAGACTCTCATGGCTTCCTCCGATCTCTCTGCCAGGGCGCAATTATCGGCTTAGCCGAAGCGGACGGCAACTGACTATTACTACTATGCAACCTCTTTCACACGTTTGAATACTTCAAGCGGAACCCGGTGGATAACGAGGCACCCATTGGTTCTGGCCCTCTTGACATAGAGCACTTTGGAAAGATCCTTTGACTCCTCGGGTGCTCGATAACCTTTATGTGGGTTGCTCTTCTTAACGTGTTCAAGTGCGCGCTCCTCTGCCTCCTTCTTGGATGAGGCAGCTACAACCATTTCAGAGACGTGCGGGTCGTCTTCGGTGTGGACATATACCTTATAGACCTCCATGAAGATTCCTCCTTAGCGCAGTTAATGTTGAGCCAACGTAGACGACTTTAATAAATGCCCAAATAATGGAATTGTTTTCATGTTTCCGGTTTCCGTCGATGCACGGGCGTTCTTGATGGGCGTGGAGCGTTGAACCGCCAAGCAGGATAGCTTTCCGTCATGCCGGTGGCAAGTTGCGTCCCGGGCGCGCACCGTCCCGCCGGCGCCGAGTTTTTGGGGTGGATGAAAGCGACGGTATAGTGCGGCGATGCTGAATCCCCGCGACTTTCTTCACAGCCTGTTCGACGCGGCGCTCGCCGCCGTGCATCCCGCCGTCTGCGTTCCCGCGCAACTTCCCGACCCGGCGACGGTCAAGGGGCGCATCGTCGTCGTCGGCGCGGGCAAGGCGGCCGCCGCGATGGCGCAGGCTGTTGAAAACGTATGGAGCAATGAACTGCATCGCGTCACAGGTTTGGTGGTCACGCGCTACGGCCACGGCGCGCCGACGCGCCGGATCGAGGTGGTCGAGGCCGCCCATCCGGTGCCGGACGCCGCCGGCCAGGACGCCGCGCGGCGCATTCTCGCGCTGGTGCAGGGTTTGAACGAGGACGACCTCGTGCTGGCGCTGATGTCGGGCGGCGGCTCGGCGCTGCTGGCGCTGCCGGCGCCGGGCATCACGCTGGCCGAGAAGCAGGCGCGCACGCGCGAGCTGCTGAAGAACGGCGCCTCGATCCACGAGATCAACGCCGAGCGCAAGCGCATGTCGGCGATCAAGGGCGGCAAGCTCGCCGCCGCCGCGCTGCCGGCGCGCGTGCTGACGCTGGCGATCTCCGACGTGCCCGGCGACGACCCGGCCACCATCGCCTCGGGGCCGACGGTGCCGGCGCCGGGCGAACCGGCGTTCTCACGCTGCGCGACGCGCCTGATCGCCACGGCGACGGATGCGCTGAACGCGGCGGCGGAAGTCGCACGGCAGGCCGGCATCGAGCCGCTGGTGCTCGGCGACCGCATCGAGGGCGAGGCGCGCGAGGTCGCCAAGGCCATGGCCGGCATCGCGCTCTCGTGCCGGGACCACGGCCTGCCGCTCGCGCCGCCCTGCGTCATCCTCTCCGGCGGCGAGACCACGGTCACGGTGCGCGGCGGCGGCCGCGGCGGGCGCAACGCGGAGTTCCTGCTCGCCCTGGCGCTTGCGCTGAAGGCTGCGCCGGACATCCACGCCATCGCCTGCGACACCGACGGCATCGACGGTTCCGAGGACAACGCCGGCGCGCTGATCGGTCCGGAAACCCTGGCGCGGACAGGGGAAATGGACGCGCGCGCGCGGCTCATGGACAATGACGCCTACTCGTTTTTCGCCGCCCGCGGCGACCTCGTCGTCACCGGCCCCACGCGCACCAACGTCAACGATTTCCGAGCGATCCTGATCGAGCCATGAACCCACCCGCACCCACCGCCGCCGACCGTGCCGCGCTGCTCGCCGAGCTGGCCGCCGCGCTGCCGCCCGGCGCGCTGCTCGCCGACGGCGAGGACCTCAAGCCCTACGAGTGCGACGGCCTCACCGCCTACCGCCAGCTGCCGTTCGCCGTGGCCCTGCCGGCGGACGAGGAGCAGGTCGTCGCCGTGCTGAAGATCTGCCACCGGCGCGGCGTGCCGGTGGTGGCGCGCGGCGCCGGCACGGGCCTCTCGGGCGGCGCGACGCCGGTGGCCGGCGGCGTGATCCTCTCCCTCGCCAAGTTCATGCGCATCCTCGAGGTGAATGCGCTGGCGCGCACCGCGCGCGTGCAGCCGGGCGTGCGCAACCTGGCGATCTCCGAGGCCGCCGCGCCTTTCGGCCTCTACTACGCGCCCGATCCGAGCTCGCAGATCGCCTGCACCATCGGCGGCAACGTCGCCGAGAACTCGGGCGGCGTGCATTGCCTCAAGTACGGCCTGACCGTGCATAACATCCTCAGGCTGCGCGTCGCGCTCGTCGACGGCAGCATCGTCGAGATCGGCAACGAGGCGCTCGACGCGCCGGGCTACGATCTGCTGGCGCTGATGATCGGCTCGGAGGCATCCAGATGCAGCCAGGAAAGCCCCGCCAGCGGCAGCGGCGACAGCAGCAGGAAGGCGAGGATTCGCAGCGGCGAGGAGAGCGTACTTTGCTCGACCTCGATCTCCTGGCCGAGCAAGAACTGAAAAACAGGCTCGTCGTCTGGATGGAACACCGAGCGCAAGAATCCCTCGATGTAGTGCGCAACCGTCATCACGTACTCCATTGGCGCCCATTTCGTGGCGACCATGAAGTCCTTGTCCGGGGCCACCCACACCGGAATGCCGAAGTATTTGCCGTGGTGGGTAAATCCATTCTTAACCGCCTCTTTTGCTGTCATG
>JANJVS010000186.1 GCA_024709955.1 Rhodocyclaceae bacterium | reverse complement strand
CCCAGGGCGATCGGCAGGTCGAAGCGGCCGGATTCCTTGGGCAGGTCGGCGGGGGCGAGGTTGACCGTGATGCGCCGCGCCGGGAATTCGAAGCCGGAATTCTGCAGGGCGGCGCGCACGCGGTCGCGGGCTTCCTTGACCTCGGTCTCGGGCAGGCCGACCAATGTGAAGGACGGCAGGCCGCTCGCCAGATGCACCTCGACGGCGACCTCGGGAGCGTTCAGTCCCGCGAGGGCGCGGCTCTTGAGGACGGCCAGGGACATGGCGGAAGCGCTGCCGAAAAGTCGGCGCCGGCGGGACGGTGGCTCAGGTCTTGCGCCGGGCTTCGAGCTCGGCGAGCCGCGCTTCGAGCGTCGCCAGCCGCGCCTGGGCGCGCGCCAGCATCTCCTTCTGCACCTCGAAGTCCTCGCGCGTGACGAGGTCGAGGCGCGCGAAGGCGGAGGTGAGCAGCGCGCGCAGGTTCTTTTCGACGTCGGCGGCCGGCGTGGCGGCCAGGACGGCGGAAATGCGCGCGCTCAGGTCTTCGAGAATCTTGGGGTCGAGCATGGCGATGACGAATGGCTGGACGGGATGGCCGAGTGTAGCACCACCGCGGCGCCGCCATCGCCCGGCACCGATGCGGCGCACCACGACGGTGCGGCAGCGCGCCGGCACGGATACAAACAGGTGCATGCGATCACCGGCGGCCCTGCCATGACTTTCGGCATAAATATAACAACATGATGATTTAAATAACAAAAATCACACTGGCACGCTAAGTGCAGAAGGTGCCTGCGGAAACATTCTTTTCAGCAACCACCTTGGAGACTTACTCATGAACAAGAAACTGATCGCCACCGCCGTCGCCCTCGCCACCCCGCTGTTCGCCGTGGCGGCCGACGCGCCGGCCACGCCCGAGCACAGCTTCACGGGCAACGTGACGCTGGCGTCCGAGTACATTTACCGCGGCATCGGCCAGACCAACCGCAAGCCCGCGATCCAGGGCGGCTTCGACTACGCGCATTCCAGCGGCTTCTACCTCGGCACCTGGGCCTCCAGCATCTCCTGGCTCGCCGACTACAACGAGTTTCCCGGCATGAGCGGCGTCAGCTCCAACATCGAGATCGACGTCTATGGCGGCTACAAGGGCAACCTCACCGACGACCTGACCTACGACGTCGGCGTGCTGACCTACAACTACCCGGGCAGCTTCCCGAGCGGCTTCGTCGATGCCGACACCACCGAGGTCTATCTCGGCCTCGGCTGGCAGTGGCTGTCCGCGAAGTATTCCCACGTCACCTCCAGCCACATCTTCGGCACCACCGGCACCAACGGCGAGAGGACGCGCGGCAGCGGCTACCTCGAACTCAACGCCGCCTACGACCTGGGCGACGGCTGGGGCATCAACGGCCACGTCGGCCATCAGCGCGTCAAGCACAACAGCCACGCCTCCTACACCGACTGGAAGGTCGGCGTGACCAAGGATGTCGGCTTCGGCGTCGTCGGCCTGGCCTACTGGGACACCAACGCGGAAGGCGACGCGGGCGAGTTCTACCGCAACGCCTTCAACAAGGATCTCGGCAAGGGCCGCCTGCTGCTGACCTTCGGCAAGACCTTCTGAACAACCCCATCGCGCAAGGAGTGAACATGAAACTCGTAACCGCCATCATCAAGCCCTTCAAGCTTGACGAGGTGCGTGAGGCCCTCGCCGCCGTCGGCGTGCAGGGCATCACCGTCACCGAGGTCAAGGGCTTCGGCCGGCAGAAGGGTCACACCGAGCTGTACCGCGGCGCCGAATACGTCGTCGATTTCCTGCCCAAGGTGAAGATCGAGGCCGCCATCAAGTCCGAGCTGCTCGAACAGACCATCGAGGCCATCGAGAAGTCGGCCAGCACCGGCAAGATCGGCGACGGCAAGATCTTCGTCTTCGACCTCGAACAGGTGGTACGCATCCGCACCGGCGAAACCGGCACGGACGCTCTCTAAGGAGAACTGCAATGAAGAAACTGCTCGCAATCGTGCTGACGGCCATCAGCCTCGGCATCCCGGGCCTGGCCGCGGCGGACGACAAGCCCGCCGAAGCCGCGCCCGTCGCGGCCGTCGCGGCGCCGGCGGCCGAGGCCCCGGCCGCCGCTCCCGAGGCCGCCCCCGCCGCCGCGCCCGTGCCCGACAAGGGCGACACGGCGTGGATGATGGCCGCCACCATCCTCGTCATCCTGATGACCATCCCCGGCCTGGCGCTGTTCTACGGCGGCCTGGTGCGCGCCAAGAACATGCTCTCGGTGCTGATGCAGGTATTCGTCATCTTCTCGCTGATCAGCGTGCTGTGGGCGGTGTATGGCTACAGCGTGGCCTTCACCGGCGGCAGCGCCTTCTTCGGCGGCTTCGACAAGCTCTTCCTGATGGGCGTCACGCCGGAATCCCTCGGCGCCACCTTCAGCAAGGGCGTGTACATCCCCGAGATGGTATTCGTCGCCTTCCAGGCCACCTTCGCCGGCATCACCACGGCCCTGATCGTCGGCGCCTTCGCCGAGCGCATCAAGTTCTCGGCGGTGCTGCTGTTCTCGGTGCTGTGGTTCACCTTCTCCTACCTGCCGATGGCGCACATGGTCTGGTACTGGGACGGCCCCGACGCGATCAGCGACGCCGCCTCCCTGGAGAAGGTGCTCGCCGGCGCCGGCTTCCTCTGGGCCAAGGGCGCGCTCGACTTCGCCGGCGGCACGGTGGTGCATATCAACGCCGCCATGGCCGGCCTGGTCGGCGCCTTCCTGATCGGCAAGCGCGTCGGCTACGGCAAGGAGGCGATGACGCCGCACAGCCTGACGCTGACCATGGTGGGCGCCGCGCTGCTGTGGGTGGGCTGGTTCGGCTTCAACGCCGGCTCCAACCTCGAAGCCACCGGCGTCGCCGCCCTGGCGATGGTCAACACCCTGTTCGCCACGGCCGCCGCGACGGTGTCCTGGATGATCGCGGAGTGGCTGTTCAAGGGCAAGCCCTCGATGCTGGGCGCCGCCTCGGGCGCCGTCGCCGGCCTCGTGGCGATCACCCCGGCCGCCGGCTTCGTCGGCCCGATGGGCGGCATCGTCATCGGCCTGCTCGCCGGCGTGGTCTGCCTGTGGGGCGTGAATGGTCTCAAGAAGCTGCTCGGCGCGGACGACGCCCTCGACGTGTTCGGCGTGCATGGCGTCGGCGGCATCCTCGGCTCGGTCCTCACCGGCGTGTTCGCCTCCCCGGCCCTCGGCGGCACCGGCGTGTATGACTACGTCGCCAACGCCGTCGGCGAGTACGACATGGCCGCGCAGATCGTCAGCCAGCTCTGGGGCGTCGGCACCGTGGTCCTCTGGTCCGGCATCGTCGCCTTCGTCTGCTACAAGATCGTCGATGTGCTGGTCGGCCTGCGCGTGCCGGAAGACGAGGAGCGCGAGGGCCTCGACATCACGGCCCACGGCGAATCGGCCTACCACTACTGACCCGACCTCCGTCTCCCGCCCCGGCGGGGGACGGCAAGCCAGTCTCCTTTACCCTCCCTCCGCTGACAAAGTGGATTCGGGCGCCCACCGCCAACCGGGCGCCCTTTTTTTCTGATCGCCGCCATGACGCCCCGGTTTTCATCGTCCCAGGTCATGCCCCACGCCATGCCACCCGCCATGCCTCCCGACTGCTTGCTGCCCGACCCGGACCGCGCGCCGACGACGGACTTCGCCCGGGCGCTCGCCCGCCTGCGCCGCGACGCCGCCGGCAGGGCGAGCGCCGGCTTCGGCGCCTGCCGGCTGGACAGCCACTACCAGCCGATCTTCAGCCTCTCGCACCAGCGCGTGATCGGCCACGAGGGGCTGCTGCGCGCCAGCGACGCCCAGGAGCGCCCGCTGTCGCCGCTGGCGCTGATCGCCGACGCCCGACAGCGCGGCGAGCTCGTCGTCCTCGACCGCCTCGCCCGCATGCTGCACGTCCTCAACCGCCCGGGCGGCGAACGCCAGTGGCTGTTCCTCAACGTCCACCCGGAAGTCTTCATCGACGCGGCGGCGAAGAGCGGCTTCATGGTGGATCTGCTCGCCCACGCCGGGCTGGCCGCCAACGACGTGGTGATCGAGGTGCTGGAGGATGCGATCCGCGACGAGGCGCGCTTCACCGAGACCGTCGAGCGCCTGCGCGCCGCCGGCTTCCTCATCGCCCTCGACGACTTCGGCGCCGGTCACTCGAACTTCGACCGCGTCTGGACCGTGCGCCCCGAGATCGTCAAGCTCGACCGCTCCTTCGCCGTGCGCATGGAACACGACGCCGGCGCGCGCCGGCTGATGCCGCGCATCGTCAACCTGCTGCACGAGGCCGGCTCGCTGGTGCTGCTGGAAGGCATCGAGACCGAGACCCAGGCGCGCATCGCCCTCGATTCCGACATCGACTTCGTGCAGGGCTACTACTTCGCCAGGCCGGCGCCGCATCCGGAGAACAGCGCCGACGCCCGGCAGCGCATCGCCGCCCTGTGGCAGGACTTCACCACGCGCGAGGCCGCCGCCAGCGTCGGCCAGCACGAGCTGATCGCCCCCTACCGCAACGCCCTCGGCTATGCCTCGGTGCTGATCGCCGCCGGCCGCCCGCCGGAGGAGGCCTGCGCCGGCTTCCTCGAACTGCCGCTGGCGAATTTCTGCTATCTGCTCGACCGCACCGGCCGGCAGATCGGCGAGAACAAGTGGGGCAACCGCGGCGGCGCGGCATACCCGAGCCCCCGCTTCCGGCCGCTAGCCAACGCCAGCGAGGCGCGCTGGTCGCGCCGCCCCTACTTCCGGCGCGCGATCCGTCAGCTCGACCGCGTACAGGTGACCCGCCCCTACCTCTCGGCCACCACGGCGGAACTGTGCGTCACCCTGTCGGTGGGCTTCCTGCGCCAGGGCGAACCCTGCGTGCTCTGCGGCGACATCGCCTGGCTCGGCTGAGCCGAAAAGTCGGTGCTGGTGGGGCGGTGCGACGGGGAGCTGCCTGCCTCAGCAGACCCAGAGCATGAAGAAGATGCCGCCGATGCCGGCGACCAGCATCAGCGTGGTGGAGACGATCAGGTCGCGCGGCTCGCGCGGCAGGCCCTGGCGCACGCGCCGCATCATGTTGAGCACGTTGCCGAGGGAGATCACGGTGAGGAAGATGATCATCACGAAGTCGACGAACATCACCACGCCGCTGAAGTTGTCGATCGGCCGGCAGGTGCGCATGCCGAACTTGTGCATGAAGCTCATGACGTGATCGTTGGCCGGGTTGAAGCCGAGGCTGACGATGAACCAGATGCCGGTGATCACCACGGCGGCGACCGTCAGGGCGACGGCGATCCAGCCCTCGGCGCTCTTCAGATCCTCGCGCAGCTCGCGCAGGTCGGCGAGATATTCGCGCGCCTCCCGCGCCAGCTGTGCCTTGAGCTTCTCCCAATCCACGGCGGCCTCCGCTCAGCGGAACACCACGGTCTTGTTGCCGTGGACGAGGACGCGGTCCTCGAGGTGGTAGCGCAGGCCGCGCGCCAGCACGGTCTTCTCGATGTCCTTGCCGTAGCGCACCATGTCGTCGGGCGAATCGGAGTGGTCGATGCGGATCACGTCCTGCTCGATGATCGGCCCCTGGTCCAGCTCCGCCGTCACGTAGTGGCAGGTGGCGCCGATCAGCTTGACGCCGCGCTGGTAGGCCTGGTGGTAGGGCTTGGCGCCGACGAAGCTCGGCAGGAAGCTGTGATGGATGTTGAGGATCTTGCCCGGATGGGCGGCGCACAGCTCGGGCGAGAGAATCTGCATGTAGCGCGCCAGCACCATGGTGTCGCCGCGCGACTCCTCGAACAGGCGCCGGATCTCGGCGAAGGCCTGCGGCTTGTTGTCGGCCGTCACCGGCACGTGGTGGAAGGGAATGCCGTGCCACTCGACGAAGCCCTTGAAGCTGTCGTGGTTCGAGATGACGCAGGGAATCTCGATGTCGAGTTCCTTCGACTGCCAGCGCGCCAAGAGGTCGTAGAGGCAGTGTTCCTGCTTCGACACCATGATCACGACGCGCTTCTTCACCGCGCTGTCGGTGATCTTCCAGTCCATCTCCAGCTCGGCGGCGATCGGCGCGAAGCGCGCGCGGAATTCGCTGAGCATGAAGGGCAGCGAATCGGCCTTGATCTCCAGGCGCATGAAGTAGCGCGCGGGAACACCATCGCCGCCTTCGTCCGAGTGGAAGCTCGACTCCAGTATCCAGCCCTGGTGCTCGGCGATGAAGCCGGTGACGCGCGCGATGATGCCGGTGCGGTCCGGGCAGGAGGCGGCGAGGGTGTAGAAGCGGCCCTTGTGCATCTCAAATACGGGCGGACGCCTTGTCGATCTCGTCACGCAGTTCGGCGTAGCTCAGGGCCACGGGGAACTGCGGGAACTCGTCGATGACGTTCCGCGGCGGGTGGAACAGGATGCCGGCGTGCGCCTCGCCGAGCATCGCCGTGTCGTTGTAGGAATCGCCGGCGGCGATCACCTTGAAGTTGAGTTCCTTGAAGCGCTGCACCGCCTCCTTCTTCTGGTTCGGCATGCGCAGGTGGTAATTCACCAGGAAGCCCTCGAGGTCGGCCTCCAGCTTGTGGCAGAACAGCGTCGGCATGCCGAGCTGCGCCATCAGCGGCATGGCGAACTCGTAGAAGGTGTCGGAGAGGATCACGACCTGGTAGTCGCGGCGCAGGGCGTCGAGGAACTCCTTGGCGCCCGCCATCGGCCCCATCGCGGCGATGACCTTCTGGATGTCCGGCAGGCCGAGCTTGTGGCTCCTCAGCAGGTCGAGCCGGTAGCTCATCAGCTTGTCGTAGTCGGGCTCGTCGCGCGTGGTGCGGCGCAGCTCGGGAATGCTGGTGCGCTCGGCGAATTCGATCCAGATTTCGGGGACGAGCACCCCTTCGAGGTCGAGACAAACCAGCTGCACGGCGGACTCCGGGAAAGAAAAGCCGCGATTCTACTGCAGCCGCCGCCGGCTAGAGGTCGCTGGTGCAGAGAATGCCGGGATCGCGCTCGCCGGAGTTGGCCATGGTTTCGAGGTGGTTGAGCACGTCCATGCTCGCCCGCTCCATCTCGCCGAGCTCGGTGAGGCCGCGCGCGAAATCGCCGGCGCGGTAGGCCTGCACCGCCGCCTTGCCGTGGCCATGCACGCGCACGTGCGGCGGCTCGACGGCGGCATAGCCGGGCAGCTGGGAGAAGCAGGTCTTGCCGTCGCCCTCGTAGTACCACTTGCCGAGACGGCAGGCGGTATGGCTGGCGAAGTCGTCCGGCCCCTTGTCGGAAACGCCGAGAAAGACGCGGTAGATCTCCATCTTGAACACCAGGTGGTCCTCCTTGGCGGTCTCGACGAAGCTGCGCAGCGCCGTGGCGGCGACCGCCTGGGTCATGTGCTGCGAAATGCCGAGCAGGCCGTCGATGCTGGCGAAGGCCGCCTCGCCGTCCTGGCGGATCACCGCCATCTCCTCGGGATTGACCTCGGACTGCTGCTTGAGCTGGGACGCCTGCTCCTGCACGCGCGCCACCAGCGCGGAAATCTCGGCGGTGGAGGCGGTGGTGCGCTCGGCGAGCTTGCGCACCTCGTCGGCCACCACCGCGAAGCCGCGGCCCTGCTCGCCGGCGCGCGCCGCCTCGATGGCGGCGTTCAAGGCCAGCAGGTTGGTCTGGTCGGCGATCTCCTTGATCAGCTGGACGATGCCGTTGATGCGTCCGGTGCGCTCGTGCAGCTGGTCGATGGAGGCCGCGCTCGCCTGGGCGCGCTCGGTCAGCTCGCCGATGTGGGTGTTGAGCCGCTGCACCGTCTGCTGGCTCAGGGCGGTCTCGCCGGCGGCCTTGACGGCCTCCTTGGTCTCCTCGCGCAGGGCCTGGGCCATCGCGGCCATGCTGGCCTGCACCGACTTGGTGGACTCGCCGTACTCGTGGAGATACTTGACGATCTCCTCGAAGAAACGCACGCGCTGCCGGCTGGTCTCGCCGTCGGCCTGTACCGCGGCCAGTTCCCCTTCCAGCGCGGCGATGCGCTCGCCCGCCGCCTGCTCGCGCGCGTTGGCATCCGCCAGCGCCTGGCGCAACGACTCGATTTCCCTGCGTGACCCGCCGAACATGTGAGTGCTCTCCGATAGGTGAAATTACCCTTGTGGCGGGCGCGATTATGCCCGACCCCCCAATGCCGGAGGGGACAAATTATTCCGATGTCAGAATCGGGCAAATCTATTACTAATTGATAATAAGTAGCTAGTTTCAGCTATGCTCCGATCAGCTCCTGTATCTCAAGCCAGCGGGTTTCCGCCGCCTCGACGAGGGCCGCGAGTTCGGCCTGGCGCTTGCCGAGCCGCTCGATATGGGCGCGGTCGGGATTGGCATAGAGATCGGGGTCGGCGAGCTGCCGGTCGAGCTCGGCCTTTTCCGCCTGCCAGCCGGCGAGCTGCTTTTCGAGCTTCTCGGCTTCCTTCTGCAGGGGCCGGCGCTGCGCCTGCGCCGCCTTCTTGCGCGCCTCCTCGTCGGCACGCGCCTGCTGGCGCGCCTGCTTCTCCGCATCGACGGGCTGCGCCGCCTTCGCCTGGGAACGCCGCGCGGCGAGCCAGGCGGCGTAGTCGTCGAGGTCACCGTCGAAGGGCTGCGCGCCGCCGTCCGCCACCAGCCAGAGCTCATCCACCGTGGTGCGCAACAGGTGGCGGTCGTGGGAAACCAGCACCATCGCCGCCTCGGTCTCCTGCAGCGCGAGAGTCAGGGCCTCGCGCATTTCGAGGTCGAGGTGGTTGGTGGGCTCGTCGAGCAGCAGCAGGTTGGGGCGCGTGCGGATCATCAGCGCCAGCGCGAGGCGCGCCTTCTCGCCGCCGGAGAAGTTGCCGCAGGGCGCGTCGGCCATCTGGCCGCGGAAGTCGAAGCCGCCGAGATAGTCGCGCAGCTCCTGCTCGCGGGTCTGCGGCTCCTGGCGCGCGAGATGCCGCAGCGGCGACTCGTCGGGGCGCAGCAATTCCATCTGGTGCTGGGCGAAATAGCCGATCTTCAAATGCCGGCCGGCGACGCACCGTCCCGCCAGCGCCGACTTTTCCCCGGCGAGCAGCTTGACCAGCGTCGACTTGCCCGCGCCGTTGCGGCCGAGCAGGCCGATGCGGCTGCCGGGGCGCAGCGTGAGCTTGATGCCATGCAGGATCACCGTCGCGCCATAACCGACGTTTACATCTTCCAGCGACAGCAGCGGATCGGAAACCCCCTCGGGTTCGCGGAAGCGGAATTCGAAGGGCGTGTCGGCATGGGCGGCGCTGATGAGTTCCATGCGCGCCAGCGCCTTGAGACGGCTCTGCGCCTGGCGCGCCTTGCTCGCCTTGGCGCGGAAGCGCTCGACATAGGCATGCAGGTGGGCGATCTCGCGCTGCTGCTTGTCGTGCATGGCCTGCTGCAGGGCGAGGCGCTCGGCGCGGGTGCGCTCGAAGGTCGAATAGTCGCCGCCGTAGAGCTTCATGCCGCCGTTCTCGATGTGCAGGATCTGGCCGACCACCGCGTCGAGGAAGTCGCGGTCGTGGGAGATCATCACCAGCGTGCCGGGGAAACTTTTCAGCCAGGCTTCGAGCCAGAGCACGGCGTCGAGGTCGAGGTGGTTGGTCGGCTCGTCGAGCAGCAGCAGGTCGGCGCGCGCCACCAGGGCGCGGGCGAGGTTGAGGCGCACGCGCCAGCCGCCGGAAAAGTCGGCGACCGGGCGCGCGAGGTCGGTCTCGGCGAAGCCCAGGCCGGCAAGGATTTCCGCCGCGCGCGCCTTCGCCGCGTAGCCGCCGATGTCCTGCAGGCGCGCATGCAGCTCGGCGATGCGGTGGCCGTCATGGGCGGCTTCCGCCTGGGCCAGGTCGGCCTCGACGGTACGCAGTTCGACATCGCCGTCGAGCACGAATTCGAGCGCCGGCGTCGGCAGGGCCGGCGTGTCCTGGGCCACGTGGCCGACACGCCAGACGGCGGGGATTTCCAGGTCGCCGGACTCCGCGTGCAGTTCGCCGCGCAAGAGGGCGAAGAAGGAGGACTTGCCGCAACCGTTGGCGCCGGTCAGGCCGATCTTCCAACCCGGGTGGATTTGCAGGGAGGCGTCGCTCACCAGCGGCTTGCCGGCGCGGGCGAAACTGAGCTTGCGGAGGAGGATCAAGGGAAGGAATCCGGGTGCCGGAACGGCGCTGGGTTGCGGGGAAAGGCGCGGATTCTACGCCCGCGCCCGCGGAGCCCGCCCCGGCCCTGGTGTAAGATCAAGCGGTCTTATCACGCCATTTTCTTCATGGTTCCCCATCTCACCACCGCGCTCACCGGGCCCCTGCTGGCCCTCGAAAAGCGCTTCCTCGACGCCGAGACCGAAATCGAGCGCTGGCTGCGCGGCCAGTGGCTGGAGCACACGCCGCCCTTCTACTGCTCGGTGGACCTGCGCAACAGCTGCTTCAAGCTCGCGCCGGTGGACACCAACCTGTTCCCCGGCGGCTTCAACAACCTCAACCCCGCCTTCCTGCCCCTCTGCGTACAGGCGGCGATGACGGCGATCGAAAAGATCTGCCCCGAGGCGAAGAATCTGCTGATCGTGCCGGAGAACCACACGCGCAACCAGTTCTACCTCGCCAACGTCGCGCGCCTGGCGGCCATCCTGCGCCACACCGGCCTGCACGTGCGCATCGGCTCGCTGCTGCCGGAGATCGACCGGCCGACCGTGCTCGACCTGCCCGACGGCCAGAGCCTGACCCTGGAGCCCTTGAAGCGCCTCGGCCCATCCGGCCGTCGCCTCGGCCTCGACGATTTCGATCCCTGCGCGATCCTGCTCAACAACGACCTCTCGGCGGGCGTGCCGGCCATCCTGGAAAACCTGCACGAGCAGTTCGTGCTGCCGCCGCTCCACGCCGGCTGGCATGTGCGCCGCAAGTCGCGCCACTTCGCCGCCTATCGCCAGGTGGCCCGGGAATTCGCCGCGCTGATCGGTATCGACCCCTGGCTGCTCGACCCGGAATTCGAGACCTGCGGCCAGGTGAACTTCCAGGAAAAGAACGGCATGGACTGCCTGGCGGCCAACGTGGACGCCCTGCTCTACCGCATCCGCGCCAAGTACAAGGAATACGGCATCGCCGCCACGCCCTTCGTCGTCGTCAAGGCCGACGCCGGCACCTACGGCATGGGCATCATGACCGTCAAGGACGCCAGCGAGGTCAAGGACCTCAACCGCCGCCAGCGCAACAAGATGGCCGTGGTCAAGGAGGGCCTGCAGGTCAGCGAGGTCATCATCCAGGAAGGCGTGCCGACCTGCGAGCGCGTGGATGAAGGCGCCGCCGAGCCGGTGGTCTACATGATCGACCGCTACGTGGTCGGCGGCTTCTACCGCGTCCATGGCCAGCGCGGCATCGACGAGAACCTCAACGCCCCGGGCATGCACTTCAAGCCGCTCGCCTTCGAGACCGGCTGCAGCGTGCCGGACTCCGCCCAGGCTCCCGACGCGCCGCCCAACCGCTTCTACGCCTACGGCGTCGTCGCCCGCCTGGCCCTGCTCGCCGCCGCCCGCGAACTGGAGCAGAACGCCGACGCATGAGTCCATGCGCCAGCTGATTCTGCTCTGCCTTGCCCTGCTGCTCGCCGCCTGCGGCAAGCCGGCGCCCGTCGGCCAGGAGGCCTACGTCTTCGGCACGCGCGTCGAGGTGCTGGTCTGGGGCGCCTCCGAGGTGGAAGCGCACGCCGCCATGGGCGAGGTGCTGCGCGAGTTCGACCGCCTGCACCGCGCCTATCACGCCTGGCAGCCCTCCGAGCTCACGGCCCTGAACGACGCCATCGCCGCCGGCAAGCCGCACGAGGTCTCGCCCGAACTCGCCGGCCTGATCCGCCAGGCGCGGGACCTGGCGGCCCGCGGCGACCATCTGTTCGACCCCGGCATCGGCCGTCTGGTCGCCCTCTGGGGCTTCCACGACGACGAATTCAAGCCGGCGCTGCCCGATCCCGCCGCGCTGGCCAGACTCGTCGCCGCCCGGCCGTCGGTCGCCAAGCTCACAGTCGAAGGGAACCGTGTCACCAGCGCCGACATTGCGGTCGCCCTCGACTTCGGCGGCTATCTCAAGGGCGTGGCCCTCGACCGTGCCGCGGCGGTCTTCAAGGCGCGCGGCATCGGCAATGCGCTCATCAACATCGGCGGCAACGTGCTGGCGCTGGGCAGCAAGGGCGGCCAGCCCTGGCGCGTCGGCATCCGCCACCCGCGCGCCGAGGAGGCCGGCGGCGCGCCGCTGGCGACGCTGGAGCTGCGCGACGGCGAAGCCATCGGCACCTCGGGCGACTACCAGCGCTTCTTCGAACTGGCGGGCCGCCGCTACAGCCACCTGATCGACCCGCGCACGGGTGAACCGGCCGTCGGCACGCGCGCCGTGACGGTGCTGATCCCGCCGGGCCCCGAGGCCGGCATGCTCTCCGACGTGCTGTCGAAGCCGCTGTTCGTCGCCGGTGACGACTGGGCGGCGCTGGCGAAGAAACTCGATAGCGCGCAGGTGTTGCGCGTCGATGCCGAGGGGAAGCTCTTCGCCACCACCGCCATGAGGCAAAGGCTGAGCTTCGAGCCCGCCAATCCGGCGGTTGCCGTCGTGCCATAATCGCGCCCCATGATTGGTCTGCTGCTCATCACCCACGAAACCCTCGGCGAATCGCTGATCCAGTGCGCCTGCCACGTGCTCAACAAGCGCCCCGAACAGCTGCTGCAGCTCGGCGTCGCGGCCGGCGACGATCCCACCGATCTGCTGCCGCTGGCGCGCAAGATGCTCGACCTCGTGGACAGCGGCGAGGGCGTGCTGATCATCACCGACATCTACGGCGCCTCGCCCTCCAACCTCGCCGCCAAGCTGCTCGAAGCCGGCCGCGTCGAGGGCCTCGCCGGCGCCAACCTGCCGATGCTGCTGCGCGCCATCAACTACCGCGACAAGGGCATGGAGACCCTGCTCTCCCGCGCCACCGGCGGCGGCCGCGACGGCGTCCTCAACATGCTCCGACACTGACCGCTCCATCATGCCGCGCGCCGAAGCCGAAATCGTCAACAAGCTGGGCCTGCATGCCCGCGCCTCCGCCAAGCTCACCCAGCTCGCCGGCAGCTTCCCCTGCGAGGTCTGGATGGAGCGCAACGGCCGCCGCATCAACGCCAAGAGCATCATGGGCGTGATGATGCTGGCCGCCGGCAAGGGCAGCACCGTCACCGTGGATACCGACGGCGAGCAGGCCGACGCGGCCCTCGCCGCGCTGCTGGCGCTGATCGCCGGCCGCTTCGGGGAGGATGAATGACGCCGACCGCAGGGCCGCCCCAAGGGCGGCGTGATCCACAGGCCGGAGTCGCGCAGCGACGAACACCCGTCACCTCCCCGCGAGGAGAGGCTGGGAGGGGGGGGCGATGAGCTTCACCCTGCACGGCCTCGCGGTCTCCCAGGGCATCGCCATCGGCCATGCCCATCTGGTGTCGCACGCGACCCTGGAGGTCGCCCACTACACCGTCCGCGAGCGCGACGTGCCGCGCGAGATCGAGCGCCTGGCCGATGCGATGGCGACGGTGCGCGCCGAGCTCGGCGCCCTGAGCACCGAGGCCGCCGCCCCCGGCTCGCCGAGCGAGCTGGCGGCGCTGGTGAACGTGCATGCGATGTTCCTCGACGACCCGATGCTCGCCGAGGCGCCCAAGGCGCTGATCCGCGAGCGCCGCTGCAACGCCGAATGGGCGCTGGTGCAGCAGATGGAGCTGCTGGTCGCCCAGTTCAACGAGATCGACGACAGCTACCTGCGCGAGCGCAAGCACGACATCGTCCAGGTGGTCGAGCGCGTGCTGCGCGCCCTGCTCGGCAAGCCGCGCAAGCTGACGAAGAAGGCCGGCAAGGACTTCGAGGGCGCGCTGGTGATCGTCGCCCACGACCTCTCGCCGGCCGACACCATCCAGTTCAAGAACCTCAAGATCGCCGGCTTCGTCACCGACCTCGGCGGCGCCACCTCGCACACCGCCATCGTCGCCCGCAGCCTGGCGATCCCCGCCGTGGTCGGCCTGCACCACGCGCGGCCGCTGGTGCGCGAGGACGACCTGGTCATCATCGACGGCACGCGCGGCGTGCTGATCGTCGATCCCGATCCGCGCGTGCTGGAGGAATACCGGCTGCGCAAGCGCGAGCTCGAACTGGAGCGCTCCAAGCTCAAGCGCCTCAAGACCGCGCGCGCCACCACGCTCGACAACGTGGACATCACCCTGCAGGCCAACATCGAGCTGCCGCAGGACGTCGAGCAGGTCCGCGAGGCGGGCGCCGACGGCGTCGGCCTGTTCCGCACCGAATTCCTCTTCATGAACCGCGACTCGCTGCCCAGCGAGGACGAGCAGTACGAGGCCTACCGCCAGGTCGCCAAGTCCCTCGCCGGCAAGCCGCTGACCATCCGCACCCTCGACATCGGCGCCGACAAGACCGCGCGCGCGCTGGCCGGCACCGAGCGCCAGGCGCCCAACCCGGCCCTCGGCCTGCGCGCGATCCGCTACTGCCTGGCCGAGCCGCAGCTGTTCCTCGCCCAGCTGCGCGCGATCCTGCGCGCCTCGCACCACGGCCGCGTGCAGATCCTCGTGCCGATGCTCGCCCACGTCACCGAGATCGAGCAGACCCTGGCGATGGTCGAGCAGGCCAAGTGGCAGCTGCGCGAGCGGCGCTGCAAGTTCGACGAGGGCATCGCCGTCGGCGGCATGATCGAGATCCCGGCCGCCGCCCTCTCCCTCGGCGCCTTCGTCAAGCGCCTGCAGTTCCTCTCGATCGGCACCAACGACCTGATCCAGTACCTGCTCGCCATCGACCGCACCGACGAGGCGGTCGCCCATCTCTACGACCCGCTGCACCCGGCCGTGCTGCGCCTGATCGCCCAGGTGATCCAGGCCGCGCAGAAGGCCGAGATGCCGGTGGCGGTCTGCGGCGAGCTGGCCGGCGACCCGAAACTGACGCGCCTGCTGCTCGGCATGGGCCTGCGCCAGTTCTCCATGCACCCGACCCAGCTGCTCGAAGTCAAGCAGCAGATCGTCATGGCCGACACCGAACAGCTGGCGGCGAAAGTGGCGCGCATCCTGCGCTGCGAGGAGCCCGACCGCATCCGCGAACAGGTGGAGCGGCTATGAGCGGCGCCTCACCGTCCCGCCGCAACCGACTTTTTTGCGGCACGGCAAGCGCCGGAAACGGGCGCGCCGGGGTTTACCTGCGGCGTCTTTGACACTAAAGTTCGCCCCCATGCAGAAATTCCTGACAGTCCTGCTCGTCGCGCTCTGCGGTTTCGTCGCATCCGCGCACGCCGACGAGACGCCCAGCCTGCCGCTCCAGCCCTCCCTGACGCTCGCCGATCCGCCCGCATCCATGATGTCGCGCGCCGTCGATGGCGTGCAGGCCACGCTGGACGAGGCCCTGGAGCTGCTGGGCATCCGCTACAAGCGCGGCGGCACCTCGCCCGAGTCCGGTTTCGACTGCTCCGGCTTCGTGCGCTATGTCTTCAGCGAGAGCCTCGGCCTGTCGCTGCCCCACAACGCCGCCGCCATCAGCCAGGCCGGCGCGCGCGTCGAGAAGAAGGAACTGCAACCGGGCGACCTGGTGTTCTTCAACACCATGCGGCGCGCCTTCTCCCACGTCGGCATCTACCTGGGCGACAACCGCTTCGTCCACGCCCCCCGTTCCGGCGCCCGCGTGCGCATCGAGGACATGGACGACCGCTACTGGAGCCGCCGCTACAACGGCGCGCGCCGCATCCAGCCGTAAGGCCGCCGCCCCCGCCATGTTCGAGCACGGCAGCATCGGCCCCGTCGCGGCGCGGCGTCTCGCCTTCGACACCCCCATCGCCCTCGCCGCCGGCGTCAGCCTGCCGCGCTGGGAACTGGCCTACGAAACCTACGGCGAGCTCAACGCCGCGCGCAGCAACGCGGTGCTGGTCTGCCACGCCCTCTCCGGCCACCACCACGTCGCCGGCTGGTACGCCGACGACCCCAGGAACATCGGCTGGTGGGACAACCTGATCGGCCCCGGCCGGCCCCTCGACACCAACCGCTTCTTCGTCGTCGGCGTGAACAACCTCGGCGGCTGCCACGGCTCCACCGGCCCGTCCTCGCCCAATCCCGCCACCGGCCAGCCCTGGGGCGCCGACTTCCCGGTGGTCACGGTGAGCGACTGGGTGGCGGCCCAGGCGCGCCTCGCCGACGCCCTCGGCATCGACCAGTGGGCGGCGGTGATCGGCGGCAGCCTCGGCGGCATGCAGGCGCTGCAATGGACCATCGACCTGCCGGAGCGCGTGCGCCACGCCCTGGTGATCGCCGCCGCGCCCAAACTCACCGCCGAGAACATCGCCTTCAACGACGTCGCGCGCCAGGCCATCCTCACCGACCCGGACTTCCACGGCGGCCACTTCTACCGCCACGGCACGCGGCCGACGCGCGGCCTGCGCCTGGCGCGCATGCTCGGCCACATCACCTACCTGTCCGACGACCAGATGGCCGAGAAATTCGGCCGCAAGCGCCGCGCCGACGCCGGGCGCTTCGGCTACGGCGTCGAATTCGAGATCGAATCCTACCTGCGCTACCAGGGCGACAAGTTCGCCGGCCACTTCGACGCCAACACCTACCTGCTGATGACCAAGGCGCTCGACTACTTCGACCCGGCCGAGCCCTGCGGCGGCGACCTCGCCGCCGCGCTGGCCGGCGCCCGCGCCAAGTATTTCGTCGCCTCGTTCACCACCGACTGGCGCTTCTCCCCGGCCAGGAGCCGCGAGATCGTCCATGCGCTGGTGAAGAACAAGCACGACGTCAGCTACGCCGAGATCGTCAGCCCCCACGGCCACGACGCCTTCCTCATGGACGACCGCCACTATCACGCCCTGGTGGCCGGCTACCTGCGCAACGTGAAGACATGATCCACGCCCTCAAGCGCCCCGACTACGACGTCATCGCCAGCTGGGTCAAGCCCGGCGAGACGGTGCTCGACCTCGGCTGCGGCGAGGGCGAGCTGCTGCAGCTGCTGGCGGCGCGCGGCGTGCGCGGCTGGGGCGTCGAACTCGATCCCGGCCACGTGCTCGCCGCCGTCGAGAACGGCGTCAACGTCGTCCAGGGCGACCTGGACGCCGGCCTGGCCGGCTTCGAGGACAACTCCTTCGACCACGTCGTGCTCTCGCGCACGCTGCAGACCATGCGCCACACCCAGCAGATCCTCGCCGAGATGCTGCGCGTCGGCCGCGAGGCGGTGGTCTCCTTCCCGAACTTCGCCTACTGGAAGAACCGCATGGCGATCATGAACGGCCACATGCCGGTCTCCGAGGACCTGCCGTACCAGTGGTACGACACGCCCAACCTGCGCTTCTTCACCATGCTCGACTTCGAGGGTCTGTGCGCCGGCATGGGCATCGCGATCCGCGACCGCCGCGTGCTCGACGAGCGCGGCGCGCCGGTCGCCGAGGAACACAACTTCCTCGGCAGCCTCGCGGTCTATCGCATCGGCCGCGGCGACTGAGCGGCGCGCGTCATTGCGGCTTGGTCGCGCCGCGGCAGGCCAGCGGCAGATACTCGCGCGGCACGCTGGTGCGGTCCTCCCCGCCCTTGAGCGTCATCTTGCCCGGCACCTCGGCGCCGGCGCAGATCCAGGCCACCGGCACCACCGGCGCGTCCTCCACCACCGCCGGGCGCAGCGTCAGGATCTTGCCCTGAATCGTCTTGTTGGCCTGGTTGCCGAAGGTCAGGTGGATCGCGCCATGGTCCACCGTCAGCGCGGCGACGAAATTGTTCACGATCTTGTCCGGCGCCGGCAGCAGCGCCGCCGCGTTGTCGTCGGGGAACTCCTGCAGGGCCGCCCAGGCAGCGGCGACCGGCTTCTTGGCGATGTCGGCGAGGGGCAGCGACTGCTCGATCTGTTCGCGCACGATGCGATCCAGGTAGGAAGGCAGCGCGAGCAGTGTGAGGATGGCGATCACCGCGATCACCGCCATCATCTCGACCATGGTGAAGCCGCCAGTTTTCCGCATCGCCCGCCCCTTTCGTTCAGCTCGCCTTGTCGCAGCGCAAGGCCGCGTTCGTGTCCATCGAAGACTGCCCGGGCGGAATATAGCCCGTGATCGCGTAGATGCTCGTCGCGCTCTCCTTGACCACCGACAGCAGATATTTGCCGCCGTCGCTCAGGGACGCGGTGTATTTCCAGTTGTTGCTGCCGGAAATGCCGTAGAACACGTATTCCACCGCACCGCCGAACACCAGGTTCTGGCCGGCCGGCCTGATCACCGTCGAGAACAGCGGCGTCGTGTCGCCGTAGCGCTTGCAGTGGTAAAGCCCGGTCAGGGACTCGGTGTTGTCGTCGGTCGTGCTCGGCGTGGCGCTGACCAGGTCCAGCGCCAGCGTCGCCGGATTGAACTTGAAGCGCACGTCGTAGTTGCCCAGGCCCGGCACCTGGACATGGGTGGCGGCGATGGTATCGCTCGCGCCGGTGGGAACGTAAACGTAGCTCTTGTCGAACTCGACGGCGATCTGGGACCAGGCGGGCTGGCAGGCAAGCGCGAGCAAAATCGCGCAGGAGAGTCGTGCATTCATGGTCGGCGGCGGCTATGGAGGCTGAACGATTGGCGGATGGTGCCCGGAGCGGGAATCGAACCCGCACAGCCTCGCGGCCGAGGGATTTTAAGTCCCTTGTGTCTACCGATTTCACCATCCGGGCGCGGACGCGATTCTACCCGCAGGGCCATCATGCGCCCGGTTCCTTGCCGGATGCCGGCAGGGGATTGGGGGCGGCATGTGCGGATAAGACGGCGACTCGTCGGCCATGCGGTCCGGGCCGATGAGCGGCGGGTTTCCCTGCGGCGACAAACCTTGCGATCGCGTTTGCGCCGAACGTCGGCATCCGACGCCGGCGTGCCCATACTCCTGCTCCTAGCCGAAACAGAAGGCAGAGAGCGTCGTTTCCATGACCCGGTCGGAAAACATCCGCCGGCCGGCATCTTCGCCAGCGGCACCGGCGACGACCATCAATGGCAACAAGTGTTCTTCCGCGCGGGGCGGATGGCACAGACGCGCGGAAGGCGCCTGTTCCCAATCGACCAGTGCCTGATGGCGCTTATCCCGGGGAGCCTCGACGGCCTGCGTCAGCCAGGCATCGAACTCGTCCGAGATCGGACCGAAACCCGGATCGCCGTAGCCACGCATGTTGTGAAAACTCATGCCGCTACCAATGATCAAGATGCCCTCGTCACGCAGCGAGGCGATCGCCCGACCGGCCTGCAAGTGGACCACGGGATCGAGGCTGTCGAGCAGAGACAACTGAACGACGGGAATGTCTGCGTCGGGGAACATCAGCATCATCGGGATGAACATTCCATGATCGAAGCCTCGTGCCACGTCCGAATGGGCTGGCAACCCTGCCTGCGCGAGTAACCCGGCGATGCGTGATGCCAGCTCTGGCGCCCCCGGTGCCGGATACTTCAATTCGTAGGTATGCGGCGGAAAGCCATGGTAGTCATAAATCAGCTCGGGCGCCTGGCCGCTGGTGACGGCGCAGGAGGATTCCAGCCAGTGAGCCGAAACCATGATGATGGCCTTGGGGCGCCGCGGTAACGTCGATGCCGCGCCGCCGAGAAAGTTGGCCATCTTGTGCCAGGCATCGGCCGGACGCCACTCCATGAAAAAACAGGGGCCCGCGCCATGCGGCACGAACCAGGTCGGCATCCGGGTTCCGCTTCCCGCTTTGCTGGAAGAAGCAGTCGTATTCATCAGGGTTGCCTCACTTTCGCAAGTTGATTGGATTCCGCTTGCCATCAACGCATTTGAAACAGTACCCGATGGAAACGTTCCAGCGGCGACCCATTGAAGCAAAAATCCTCGCGCAGCGCCTGACCGAACCCTGGCTGGCCGCGGAACCGGATGCTGGCCGACCGCGATTCGGGCGCGGCAGCCCGCATGCGTTCGCCGTTCAGCCGTCCATCCCTGCCATTGCCACGCAGGCGCACACCGACGGCCTCAGCCTCGCCGCCCCCCCGCCGCCATTCCCCGCTTGACCTCCGCCCTCGCGCCGCTAGAATGGCGCATCATTTCGATAATCATGGAAACATAAAAATGAAAACCGCCCAGGCCGTGGACACGCTCGCCGCGTTGGCCCAGGAGACCCGGCTCTCGATCTTCCGCCTGCTGGTGGAGGCGGGCCCGCGGGGCATGAACGCCGGCGCCATCGCCGCCGCCCTCGACATCCCGCCGGCCACGCTGTCCTTCCACGTCGCCCAGCTCTCCCGCGCCGGCCTCACCGACGCGCGCCAGGATGGCCGCTTCGTCTTCTATGCGGCCAACTACGCGGCGATGGACGAGTTGATCGCATTCCTCACCGACAACTGCTGCCAGGGCGGCGGCGCCTGCCTGCCGAAGACCGCCGCAGCGGCCACCAGCGCGAAGCGCCGCGCCCGCGCCGGAGTCGCGGCATGAGCGCCGCCGTCACCTCCCGGAGCGCCCCCTGGGGCCTGCTGCTGCTCGCCGTCGCCGCCTGGATCGGCGCCTATGCGAGCCTCGTGCCTTTCGCCGATTTCGTCATCGGCCTGTTCGGGCTGACGCGCACGACGCACCTTGGCGAGGCGCTCCACTTCTTCTTCTACGACACCCCCAAGGTGCTGCTGCTGCTCACCGCCGTGGTCTTCGCCATGGGCGTGGTCCATACCTTCGTCACGCCCGAGCGCACGCGCGCGCTGCTCGCCGGCCGGCGCCTCGGCGTCGGCAACGTGCTGGCGGCGCTGCTCGGCATCGTCACGCCCTTCTGTTCCTGCTCGGCGGTGCCACTGTTCATCGGCTTCCTCTCCGCCGGCGTGCCGCTGGGCGTCACCTTCTCCTTCCTCATCTCGGCGCCGATGGTGAACGAGGTCGCTCTCGCCCTGCTGTTCGGCCTGTTCGGCTGGCAGGTGGCGGCCTTGTACCTGGGCCTCGGCCTCGCCGTGGCCATCGTCGCCGGCCTGGTCATCGGCCGGCTCGGCATGGAGCGTTACCTGGAGGACTGGGTACGCCAGATGCAGGCCAGCCAGTCGGCCGACTACGCGGCCGAGCGCATCGGCTGGGCCGCGCGCATCGAGGCCGGCGTCGGACACGTCAAGCAGATCGTCGGCAAGGTCTGGCCCTACATCCTCGCCGGCATCGCGGTGGGCGCCGGCATCCACGGCTACGTGCCGCAGGACTTCATGGCGTCGATCATGGGCAAGGACGCGCCCTGGTGGTCGCTGCCGGCCGCCGTGGCGATCGGCGTGCCGATGTACGCCAACGCCGCCGGCATCATCCCGGTGGTCGAGGCGCTGCTCGGCAAGGGCGCGGCGCTCGGCACCGTGCTCGCCTTCATGATGAGCGTCATCGCGCTGTCATTGCCCGAGATGATCATCCTGCGCAAGGTGCTGAGAATCCCGCTGATCGCCACCTTCGCGGGCGTCGTCGCCGCCGGCATCCTGGTCGTCGGCATCGTCTTCAACGCCGTGCTGTGAGGAAACATTCATGACCGATCCGCTCTTGCATCCTTCCATCGTCGCGCTGGTTTCCCTGGCCGCGAACATCGCCGCCAACCACCCGAAGCAGGGGCTCTGCCAGCTCGAACGCCTGCGCGGCTACGGCATTGGCGCGGCGCAAATCGACCTGGTGGTCGACATCGCGCGCCACATCCGCGACGAGGCGGGGCAGATGCTCGACGCCAGCTTCGACGAAGCGGCGCGCCAGCCCGACCAACCCGCCCCCACCGTCCCGCCGGCGCCGACTTTTGCGCCCGATGCGGCGCGGCCCGCCTGCTGCACGCCGACGGCCAAGGGCAATTCCTGCTGCTGACAAGGAGACCACCATGAAGACCATCAAGATACTCGGCACCGGCTGCGCCAACTGCCGGAACACCTACCAGCTCGTCGAGGAGGTCGCCCGCGCCAAGGGCGTCGAAATCGCCCTCGAAAAAATCGAGGACTTGCAGCAGATCATGGCCCACGGCGTGATGAGCACGCCGGGCGTGGTGATCGACGGCAAGGTCGTCCACGCCGGCGGCGTGCCGGCGCGCGCCAAGGTCGAGGGCTGGTTCGCATGACGCTCCACATCCTGGTGCTGTGCACCGGCAATTCGGCCCGCTCCATCCTCGGCGAGATGCTCTTCAACCAGCTCGGCGCCGGCCGCGTGCAGGCGTATTCGGCGGGCAGCAAACCGGCAGGGCAGGTCAATCCGGTCGCGCTGGAGACGCTGGAAAAACACGGCGTCCCAAGCGCCGGGGCGCGCAGCAAGAGCTGGGACGAGTTCGCCGCCGCGCCGCGCTTCGACTTCATCTTCACCGTCTGCGGCAACGCGGCCAAGGAGACCTGCCCGGTCTGGCCCGGCCATCCGGCCACGGCCCACTGGGGCATCGACGACCCGGCCCACGTCGAGCCGCTGGGGGCGCGCCGCGCCGCCTTCGAAACCGCCTACCAGGAATTGAAACGCCGCGTCGAGGCCTTCCTCGCCCTGCCGCTCGAAACCATGAGCCGCGAAGAAGCGATCGCCGCCGCCCGCCGTATCCACGAGGAAAACTGAGATGTCCGCCCAGTGCGAAGTCACCGCCAAGGCCGCCGCCGGCGCGCCGATGAGCCTGTTCGAGCGCTGGCTGACGCTTTGGGTCTTCCTCTGCATCCTCGCCGGCATCGCGCTGGGCCAGTGGCTGCCCGCGCCCTTCCAGGCGCTCGGCCGCATGGAAGTCGCCCGGGTCAATCTGCCCGTCGGCCTGCTGATCTGGGTGATGATCATCCCGATGCTCGTCAAGGTGGATTTCGGCGCGCTGCACGAGGTGCGCCAGCATGTGCGCGGCATCGGCGTCACGTTGGTCGTGAACTGGCTGGTCAAGCCCTTCTCGATGGCCTTCCTCGGCTGGCTGTTCGTGCGCAACCTGTTCGCCCCCATGCTGCCCGCCGACCAGCTCGACAGCTATATCGCCGGCCTGATCCTGCTCGCCGCCGCGCCCTGCACCGCCATGGTCTTCGTCTGGAGCCGGCTCTCCGACGGCGACCCGCTGTTCACGCTCTCCCAGGTGGCGCTCAACGACACGATCATGGTGTTCGCCTTCGCGCCCATCGTCGGCCTGCTGCTCGGCATCTCGGCCATCACCGTGCCCTGGGACACGCTGTTCACCTCCGTGGTGCTCTACATCGTCGTGCCGCTCGCCCTGGCGCAGCTCTGGCGCAAGGCGCTGCTCGCCAAGGGCCAGGCCCATTTCGACGCGACCATGGCGAAGATCGGCCCCTGGTCCATCGCCGCCCTGCTCGCCACGCTGGTGCTGCTGTTCGCCTTCCAGGGCAAGGCGATCGTCGACAAGCCGCTGATCATCGCGCTGCTGGCGGTGCCGATCCTGATCCAGGTGTTCTTCAATTCGGCGCTCGCCTACTGGCTCAACCGCGCGGTCGGCGAGAAGCACAATGTCGCCTGCCCCTCGGCGCTGATCGGCGCCAGCAACTTCTTCGAGCTCGCCGTCGCCGCCGCCATCAGCCTGTTCGGCTTCGAATCCGGCGCGGCGCTCGCCACCGTGGTCGGCGTGCTGATCGAGGTGCCGGTGATGCTGCTGGTGGTGCGCGTCGTCAATGCCAGCAAGGGCTGGTACGAGCGGGGCGCAAATTCCTGATACGCCGGCTTACATTCTGTTGCCATTCGCGGCTGGCGACACCCCGCTCCGGAAGCTAGAAAGAAAGCAACCCGGCAGCCCGCCGGTCAACCGGAAGCGTAAGGAGAACATCATGAAACTCTCTCATCTAACACTGATCACCCTGTTGAGCGCCGCCATCGCCGCGCCGGCCATTGCCCAGCCCGGTCCGGGCATGGGCGGCGGCATGGGACCCGGCAAGGGTGGCCGCTTCGCATTCGACCAGAACAACACCGTGGGCTGGACGCTGATGACGCAGGAAGAGCGCGCCGCCCATCAGCAGCAAATGTGGTCCTTCAAGAACTACGACGAATGCAAGACCTACCAGCAGCAGCACCACGACGCAATGCTTGCCCGCGCCCAGGCTCAGGGCAAGACCCTGCCCGCGCCGCGCGCCAATGCCTGCGACCGCATGCAGGCGCGCGGGATCTTCAAGTAGGCCGCCGCTCCCATCCCGCCTCCGGCCGGCGCGCGGCGCCGGCCGGCAGCGCGCCCCCAATCGCATCATGGACGTCGCCAGGCGGGCGGCGTAGACTTCATCCAACACTTTCGCGATGAGGGCGCCATCTTGCAGACGCAGCGTGCAAGCCTTACCTGTCCGGCCGGCGGCGCCATCGCCGCCTTGCGCTTCCTGGCGCGCCGGGCATGCGCCCTGGGGGGCGCGTTGCTGCTGTCCCTGGTGTCGGCGGCCCAGGCGGCGGACAAGATCGTGCTGTCCTCCGGGGTGCTCGCTCCCTACACGTCGCCGGAACGCACCGGCTTCCTCGACCAGCTGCTCGCGGCGGTATTCCGCGAGCTCGGCCTGGAAGCCGAGTTGCTGATCTATCCGACCGCCACCGAACGCGGCATGCTCAACGCCAACGAGGGCGTGGACGACGGGCTGGCGATGCGCGTGGCCGGCCTCGAAAAGCAGTATCCGAACCTGATCCGCGTGCCCGAGGAAGTCGCGACCAACGACTTCGTCGCCTACACCATGGGGCCGCGCTTCGCCACCGACGGCTGGGACTCGCTCAAGCCCTACGTCGTCAGCTACATCATCGGCTGGAAGGTGTTCGAGTACAACGTGCCCCAGGGCAAGGAACTCACGCTGGTGCGCGACGCCGACCAGCTGTTCGGCCTGCTGGCGAGCGGGCGCGCCGACGTGGCGCTCTACGAGCGTTGGCAGGGACTGGCCAAGTCCCGCGCCATGGGGCTCAGGGTGCAGGTGCTCGAACCGCCGCTGGTGCGCACCAGGATGTACATGTATCTGCACAAGAAACACGCCGCGCTGGTGCCCCAGGTCGCCGCCGCCCTGGCCAAGCTGAAAAAGGACGGCACCTACCAGCGCATTTTCGACAACACGCTCAAACCCTACGCCCAGTAATTCGCCATCATGTCGTTGCTCCGCTTCCGGCCGGGCCGGCTGGCCCTGCGCCTGGCCGTCTATGTCATCCTGTTCAGTTCCGCGGTCACCCTGCTGTTCACGGCGACGGAACTATGGCGCGGCTACCGGGGCGAAGTGCGCCTGATCGACGAGCACATCCAGCAGGTCGAGGTGGCCTACGTCGCCAGCGCCGTCGAGAACCTCTGGGTGATGGACAAGGAGCGCCTGGAGACCCAGCTCATCAGCATCACGCGCCAGCCGGAATTCGTCATGGCCGAGATCCGCGTCGAGGGACGCACCCTGCTGCGCCAGGGCGAGCCGCTGCGCGAGGCGGGCGTCACGCGCGCGTTCCCGCTCAAGCGCATGCATCGCGGCCAGGAGCAGCTGATCGGCGAGCTGGTGGTGGCGGCTTCCTACGCCGGCGCCTACCGGCGCACGTTCGACCGCCTGATCTTCGCGCTGGCCGCCAACGGCGTGACGATCACCCTGGTCGCCCTCTTCATGCTGGTGATCTATTACCGGCTGATCGGCCGGCATCTCGACCAGATCGCAGGCTATGCGCGCAGCCACGCCGGCCCCCTCGATGCCTCCGTCCTGCAACTGCAGCGCCGCGAACCGGCGCTGGACGACGAACTCACGGTGCTGACCGCCGCCATCAACGGACTGCGCGACCGGCTGCTCGCCTTCAGCCAGGCCGAAAGCCGCCGCGCCGATGAACTGGAGAAGCTGGTGACGGAACGCACCGCCGCGCTGCGGGCGGCCAAGGAGGAAGCGGAACGCGCCAACGCCGCCAAGAGCACCTTCCTCGCCAACATGAGCCACGAGCTGCGCACGCCGATGAACGGCATCATGGGCATGGCCGACCTGGCATTGCGCCACGCCACCGAACCCCGGCTGCGCGACCAGCTCGGCAAGATCATCCAGGCCTCGCGGCATCTGCTCGGCGTCATCAACGACATCCTCGACATTTCCAAGATCGAGGCGCAACGCCTCCGGCTCGAACAGACGAACTTCAAGCTCGGCGAGGTGCTGGAAAATCTCCACAGCCTGATCGGCCATCGCGTCGCCGAAAAGGGCCTGACGCTGCGCTTCGACCTGCCGCCGGCCATCGCCGGACTGGCGCTGCGCGGCGACCCGCTGCGCCTCGGCCAGGTGCTGCTCAACCTCGCCGGCAACGCCATCAAGTTCACCGACACCGGCGCCATCACCCTGCGCGTACGGCTGGCCGAGGACAACGCCGACGACGTATTGCTGCGCTTCGACGTCGCGGACACCGGTATCGGCATCGCCCCCGCCGACCAGGCGCGGCTGTTCACCGCCTTCGAGCAGGCGGACGGCTCGATGACGCGCAAGTACGGCGGCACCGGCCTCGGGCTGGCGATCAGCAAGCGCCTGGCGCACCTGATGGGCGGCGAGATTGGCGTCGACAGCGAACCCGGCCGCGGCAGCACCTTCTGGTTCACGGCGCGGCTGGCGCGCGCCACCCCCACCGTGTCACCGGCGCCGACTTTGCCCGGCCCGGGCGCCGAGGAGCGGCTCAAGACCCGCTTCGCGGGCGTCCGCATCCTGCTGGCGGAGGACGAGCCGATCAACCAGGAGGTGTCCCTCGGCCTGCTGCAGGACATCGGCCTGCAGGCAGACCTGGCGGCGGACGGCGCCGAAGCCGTCGCCCTCGCCGCGCGCAACCGCTACGACCTGATCCTGATGGACATGCAGATGCCGAACATGAACGGCATCGACGCGACCCGCGCGATCCGCGCCCAGGCGCACAACGCGACGACGCCGATCCTGGCGATGACGGCCAACGCCTTCGAGGACGCGCGCCAGAGCTGTCTCGCCGCCGGCATGAACGACCATGTCGCCAAGCCGATCGAACCGGATCGCCTGTTCGAGGTGCTGCTCAAATGGCTGGAACGTTCCACGGCCTGAGCCGCCACATCCTGCGCTGGCTGGCCGCCGCCCTCGCCTGGCTCGCGTTCGCCGGCGCCGCCCTGGCCGCGCCGGCCTGGACCGAGCCCGGCGCCGACGGCGCGGCCCGCGTCCATCTCTACTTCTTCTGGTCGGAGCGCTGCCCGCACTGCCAGGCCGCCCACCCCTTCGTCGCCGCGATTCCGCGCGAGCGGCCGTGGGTGCTGCTGCACGAAATCGAGGTCTCGCGCGACCGCGCCAACGCGCGGCGCTTCGCCGAGCTGGCGGCGGCCGTCGGCGCGCGCGCCGAGGCGGTGCCGACGCTGATCTACTGCGGCCGCATGGTCGTGGGCTGGGAAAGCGCGGCGACCAGCGGCGACCAGTTGCTGCGCGGGCTCGACGCCTGCCGCGCCGGCGACGCCCCCGCCGCCGAGGCTCTGCGCCTGCCGCTGCTGGGGGCCGTCGATCCACGGTCGATCTCGCTGCCGCTGTTCACCGTCGCCATCGCCGCCCTCGACGCCTTCAATCCCTGCGCCTTCTTCGTGCTGCTGTTCCTGCTCAGCCTGCTCGCCCGCGAGCGCGACCGCCGGCGCATGCTGGCGATCGGCGCGGTCTTCGTGCTCGCCTCCGGCTTGATGTACTTCGCCTTCATGGCCGCCTGGCTCAACGTCTTCGCGCTGCTCGGCGCCCTGGAGGCGGTGACGCTGATCGCGGGCGGCATCGCCGTCCTCGTCGGCCTGCTCAACCTCAAGGACTTCTTCGCCTTCAGGCGCGGCCCCAGCCTGGCGATACCCGAGTCCGCCAAGCCGGGCATCTACCGCCGCGCCCGCGCCGTCATGCAGTCGGCCAGCCCGGCGGCAATGCTCGGGGCGACGGTGTTCCTCGCGGTGGCGGCGAACTTCTACGAACTGCTCTGCACCGCCGGCTTCCCGATGGTCTATGCGCGCATCCTCACGCTGCACGAGACCGCGCCGGCCGCGCGCTACGCCTATCTCGCGCTCTACAACCTCGTCTATGTCGTGCCGCTGGCGCTGATCGTGCTGGCCTTCGTCGGCACCCTGTCCGCGCACAAGCTCACCGAGCGCGAGGGCCGGCTGCTCAAGCTGATGTCGGGCACGATGATGTTCGGGCTCGGCCTGCTGCTGGTTTTCGCGCCCCAGTGGCTCGACAGCCTGGCCGTCACGGCGGGCCTGGTGGGCGCGGCGCTGCTGGTCACCCTCGCGGCGGCGAGATTCACCACTGGCGATGGATGATGTCGCGGATCAGGTGCAGGCGGCGATGGAAGAAGTGGTCGGCGCCAGGCACCACCGTGATCGGCAGGTTGAGCGGCTCGGCCCAGGCCAGCACGTTTTCGAGGGGCACCGTCTCGTCCCGCGCGCCGTGGATGACGATGGTGTCGGCCGGCACCGCGGCGGTCTCGTACTTGCGCATGCCCTCGATGAAGCCGGAGGCCGTGCCGACCAGCACCAGCCGCGCCGCCGGGTCGCCGAGCGCGACGAGCCGCGGCGCGAGCCGCGTCGTCACGTAGGCGCCGAAGGAGAAGCCGGCGAGATAGACCGGCAGGTCGGCGCCGAAGCGGCCGCGCGCGTAGGCATGCACGGCCAGCAGGTCCTCGGTCTCGGCCACGCCATGGTCGTGCTCGCCCTCGCTGCCGCCGACGCCGCGGAAATTCGGCCGCAGCGTAGCGCAGCCCAGCTCGCGGAAGGCGCGCGCCAGGGTCGTCACCACCTTGTTGTCGGCGGTGCCGCCGAACAGCGGATGCGGATGGGCCACCAGCGCGATGCCGCGCGGCGCCTCGGCGCCGGCCGGATGCGCCTCGACGAAGACCTCGATGCGGCCGTCCGGGCCGTCGAGCAGCAGCTGTTCGTGGCGGCTCATGTCATTTGTCGATGAGGAGGCGTTCGACGATCTGGCCCTTGGCGAGGTGGGAATCGACGATCTCGTCGATGTCCTCCCGGTCCACGTAGGTGTACCAGACCGCCTCGGGATAGACCACGATCACCGGCCCCTGGTCGCAACGGTCCAGGCAGCCGGCGTTGTTGATGCGCACCTTGCCGGGAATCGCGTCGCCGAGTTGCTTGACGCGCTGCTTGCAGTAGTCGCGCATCGCCTGGGCGTCGTGGTTGTTGCAGCAGGCCTCGCCGGCCGCGCGCTGGTTGGTGCAGAAAAAGACGTGGTATTTGAAGTGGCTCATCCTGTCCTCGCTCGTTCGGGGGTGCGCGCCAATTTAGCAAAACACCGCGCGCCCTCCAATCGGTTTCGCCCCGTCCCGGGCGATGGCCGCCCGGATTCCGACGGGGAAAGCGTTCCGCGCGGAACTATCGCCACCGCCGCCGGTCTATGCCGCGTTCCGCGACCGGCGCGCAGTGCCGCGCCGCTTCACCTTCACCTGGGGATTCGGAAATTGCTCTCGTTTGCCGCGCTCTGCCGCCTGCCGGCGCCTTCCCGACGCACGGCGGGTAGGCGGCTGTCCTTCATCGTCGCCCTGCGCGCCTGCGCCGCGCTGATCATCCTCTGGCACCACTTCGCGCTCTATCCGCCGCTGCGCGACTGGGCGGCGCCGCTGGTCGGCGGCCTGCTGGACTGGATCGAGCACAACGCGCGCGCGACGCAGGTGTTCTTCGTCGTCGGCGGCTACGTCATGGCGCGCAGCATGAGCGCGCACGACTGGAGCCTGCGCCGCATCGGCTGTTTCGCGACGCAGCGCTATTTGCGCCTCGGCATCCCCTACCTGGCCACCATCGCCCTGGCCCTGCCCATCTACGCGTTCGCGCGCGGCTGGGTGCCCGACGCGGTGCTGGGCGCGCCGGTTTCGCTCCCGCAGCTGCTGGCGCACCTGTTCTTCCTGCAGGACATCCTCGGCTACGAGCCGCTGTCCGCCGGGCTGTGGTTCGTCTGCATCAACTTCCAGCTCGGGCTCGTCTACGCCGCCGCTCTCTGGCTGCGCGACCGCATCGGCGGCGGCGCCACCGACTACGTCGGCCTGCTCGGCTGGCCGCTGGCGATCATCTCGCTCTTCCACGTCAATCTCGACCCGGCGTTGGAAAGCTGGTGGCTCTATTTCTTCCCGTATTTCTTCCTCGGCGTGGTCATCCACCGCGCTCTCGCCGGCGGCCGCGCCCGGCTGGAATTCTGGGCATTCCAGGCGCTCATGGTCGCCGCCCTGTTCGTCGAATGGCGCTGGCGCCTCGGCATCGCCGTGGCGGTGGGCTTCCTGCTCTACGCCGCCGAGAAGCTGGAGTTCGGCGCCCACTGGCCGCGCAACCGCGTCGTCGCCAGGCTCGGGCAGGTCTCCTACAGCCTGTTCCTGATCCACTTCCCCGTGCTGGTGGCGGTGTCGGCGCTCTGGGCGCGCCTCGGCTGGACCTCTCCCGGCGCGGCCGTGGCCGGCCTGCTCGCCGCCTTCCTGCTCAGCATCGCCGCCGCTTTCGCCTTCCACCGCTGGGTGGAAGTGCCGGCCAGCCACCTGACGCGCCGGCCCGACACCGTGCCGCCAGCGCCGAGTTTGCGGCCCGCCACCCAGGAAGCCTGACGGCCGCCGCCGGCTTCCGGAGCGGCGGCGCGGCCGACGCAGTAAACTCCCCGCCTCGCCCCCGCGCCGACCCGCCGTGCCCGACTCCCCATCCCCCGCCGCCCCGCTCGCCCCCGGCCGCGAGCGCGCGCTGCTGCTCACCCTCGCCGGCATTCAGTTCGTCCATATCCTGGACTTCATGATCATGATGCCCCTCGGGCCGATCCTGATCCGCGAACTGGCCATCGACGCCCACGAATTCGGCCTGCTGGTCTCCTCCTATACCTTCACCGCCGCGATTTCCGGCCTGCTGGCGGCGCTGTTCGTGGACCGCTTCGAGAGGAAGCGACTGCTGCTGACGATGTTCGCGCTGTTCGCGGTGGCGACGCTGGCCTGCGGCCTGGCGCCGGACCACGCGACGCTGCTCGCCGCGCGCGGCGCGGCGGGGGCCTTCGGCGGCGTGCTCGGCGCGCTGGTGCAGACCATGGTCGGCGACCTGATTCCCTTCGAGCGGCGCGGCCGCGCCAGCGGCACCATCATGTCGGCCTTCTCGCTATCCACCGTCGCCGGCGTGCCGCTCTCGCTGTTCCTCGCCAACCATTTCGGCTGGCGCTCGCCCTTCTTCTTCATCGCGGCGCTGGCCGTCGGCTTTTTCCTGCTCGGCCTGCGGCGCCTGCCGACGCTGCGCGGCCACCTGCCCGACGCCGGCATCGACGAGGCGGCGCGCGCCCATCCGCTCGCCGCCATGGCGGCGGTGCTGGCGGATGCCAACCACCGCCGCGCGCTGGCCTTCATGGCGCTGCTGATGTTCTCCGGCTTCACGGTGATCCCCTACATCACCATCTACGCGACGGGCAACGTCGGCATCCGCCAGGAGGACATTCCCTACCTGTACCTCGCCGGCGGCTGCGCGACCTTCTTCACCGCGCGCTGGATCGGCCGGCTGGCGGACAGCCGCGGCAAGGTGCCCACCTACCGCCGCGTCGCCCTGCTGTCGCTGGCGCCGCTGCTCGTCATGACCCACCTGCCGCCGGTGCCGCTGTGGGCGATGATCGTCTGCGCCACGGTGTTCTTCGTCCTCGTGCCAGGCCGCATGGTGCCGGCGCTGGCGATCGTCACCTCGGCCGCCGCGCCGCGCCTGCGCGGCACCTTCCTCGCCATCAGCAGTTCGGTGCAGCAGCTGTTCTCGGGACTGGCCGCCTACGCGGGCGGCGCGATGATCGCCGTGGGCGCCGACCGTCAGGTGAGCGGCTACGGCCATGTCGGCCTGCTGGCGGCGGCGACGACCCTGCTGGCGATGGCCTACGTCGGCCGCATCGGCCGGCGCGACTGAGCGGCCCGGAAAGAAAACAGCCCGCGCGCGGCGGGCTGTCCGGCGATGGCGCGGACGCGCCTTACTGGGTCGTCTGCGTGGTATCCGTGGTCTGGGTAGTGTCGGTGGTGTCGGTGCCTTCCGGCTCGTCGGCCGGCGGCATCTCTCCGCCGCAGCCGGCGCCGACGAAGGTGATTTCCCAGTTGGACGACTGGCCGCGCTGCTTCATCACGACATCGTATTTCCCGGAGGTGACCTCCTGGCCGTGCGCCACGATGCCCTGAACGTCGAGGCAGGGAATGCGCAATTCCTTGGTGCGCATGTCGAAGGTGGGCGCCGGCGCCGTCGTCGTGGTATCGGTGGTGGTGGTCGTGGTGTCGGTGGCGGTCGTATCGGTGGTGGTCGCCTCCTGGGCCTGCGCCGAAACGGACAGGAAGCCGGCGAAGGCGGCAGCGATCAGGGTATGCAACAGGGGCTTGTTCATCTTGTGTTCTCCTTGGGTGAATTCGGTGCATCAGAAAGAAGCGATCTCCTTTCCGTCCGATCAAGGTAGCAGCCGAGTAAACCCGCGACAAGCCGCCGCGGCACGACGGCGTGACGCAGTACGCATCCCCCGGACTAGGCCGGGCGCGGCGGCGCCGGGTATTTGACCGCGTTCTTGGCGATCTTGTCCCTGCAAGCGGCGATGAGGTCGATACCGAGCACGTCCGCGAGTTCAACGAGATAGATCAGCGTGTCGGCAACCTCATCCCTGATTTCGGCGAGTTTTTCCGGCGGCGGAGACAAGCTTTCCTCGGGCGTCGCCCACTGGAAGTGCTCGACCAGCTCGGCGGCCTCGACGATCATCGCCATCGCCAGGTTCTTCGGCGTGTGGTAGGGCCGCCAGTCGCGCGCGGCGGCGAAGTCGCGCAGGGCGAGCTTGAGGGATTCGAGGTCGTCGATGGCGGTCATGTCTCTTTCCTTGGAAGCATCAGCCAGGGCAGCGCGAGGAAGGGCCACAACGAGGAGGCGAGGCGCGTCAGGCCGTTGAAGTTGAGGAAATGGCCCTGGCGCCAGGCGCCCAGGGTGTGTTCGAGGTAGGGATTGTCGGGCATCAGGTTGGCCAGCACGGTCGCGAGCATCAGCGCCATGGCGGCAAAGGCCTGGCGTTCGCCGGCGGACAGGTTGAGCGCGCCGGCCCACAGCATGACGCCGAGCGCCAACCCGCCCAGAGCGCCGGGCGTGAGCCAGGCGAAGCCATGCACGCTCTCCATCAGCAACATCAGGGCGAAGCTCTTGACCAGCAGCGCCGCGCCCAGCAGCGCGAGCGGCAGCAGCACCGGGTGATTGGCGGCGAGTCGGCTGCCGATCAGCGCGATCGCCAGGGTATGGGCGGCGACGGCGCCCATTTCGAGCTCAATGACGCGGCCGGCGGCGAATTCGAGGGCGGCGGGCAGGCCGAGCAGGCCGCGCAGGTTGCCGTTGCCGAACAGGAAGGTTTCCGGGTTGAGCTGGGTCAGCAGCCAGAGGCCGACCAGCAGCAGGCCGCGGTCGCCAGCCAGGCCGGGCAGGAAGCGGCGCTCGCGCCAGGCGTGCAGCCGCCCGCCGTCGAGCAGCGCGCGCCCCCAGCGCAGGCCGGCCGCCGCGCCGAGCAGGGCGCCGAGGCTGTTGCAGGCGAGGTCGAGATGCGAGGGCACGCGGCTCGGCAAATAGTTCTGCGCCGTCTCGACTCCGAGGGAAAGCAGGCCGCCGCCCAGCGCGGCGAGCAGGAAGGCGGCGAAGGCGGGCAGGCGCGTCGACAGCACCGTCGCCCAGAGGAAGCCGAGGGGCAGGTAGGCGAGGGTGTTGACGACGAGGTCGAAGCTCGTGGTGTAGCGCAGCCAGCCGGAGGCGAGGAAGGCCAGCGGCGCGACGCCGGAATCGCGCCAGCCGGCGAAGGGATGCAGGCTGCCGTAGATGGCCAGCAGCGTGTAGGCGCCGGCGAGGTAGAGCGGCAGGGGGGCGCGCTTGCCGGCGGGCGGGGCATCGCGGCGCATGGTTGAGGCGCGTGCCGCCACGCGGACGGGATCAGGCGCCGTGCGGGGTCGCCAGGCGCGCGCGCAGGCGGTGCAGCAGCTCGGCGGGCGCCAGGCGCGCCGGATCGAAGCGCGGCAGGTCGATGCCGTCGAGGGTGTTCTTCACCAGCAGGCCGAGATCGGTGTCGCCTTCCATGAGCAGGCGGCGGTTGAAGAACAGGGTGTCGGGATCTTCCTCGCGCGCCATCAGGGCGATGAAGTCGCGGGCGCGCGCCGAGATGGTCAGGTCGGCCCGGGCGGCGTCGAACAGCGGCCGGAAGCCGCGTTCGCCGTAGCCGAAGCGCAGGGTCATGCCGGCGTCGACGACGCGGATGCAGAAGCGCTTGCCGACGAGCATTTCCAGCGGCTCGCGCGGGATCAGGCGGCCGAGGGCGAGGTTGAGGCCGGTGACCAGCGCCAGCGTCGGCGGCAGTTGCGGCAGCTTGCCGCCGAGGCGGGCGAGCGGCGCGGGCAGCGTGAAATCCGGCAGTTTCGGCAGGTTCATCATGGAATCGTCTCCTTGCGGCTATCTTACCCCGAGCGGCTTGCCTGTCGGCGGGCGGCGGCTTACGCCGTCACCATTTCGAGGCCGGGGCGTTCGTACCAGAAGCCGTTGCAATAGTCGCCGGCCGGCATCGCGGCGGGCCGGCCGGCGAGCAGATCGCGATAGGCGGCGATCAGCGCGGGCATGGCGTCGGATTGTGGCGAGACGCGGATCAGGTCCACGCCGGCGGCGGCCAGTTCGGGCAGCTCGCGTTCCAGATGGTAAATCTTCGCCGACTGGGTCTGGATGCCGTTGATGGCGAGGAAGGGCGCGCCCTCGCGCGTCTTGAGCGTCAGGCCGTCGGGGAACTCGATGCAGCGGAACTCGCAGCTGTCCTTCTGCAGGCGGTAGCGCCGCGCCGTGAAGCAGCGCGCCGAATAGGCGAGCGGCAGGCGGCCGTGGGCGAACACCTCGGTCTCGACGCCGGCGGGCATCTCGGGACGCATGGCGGCGAGTGCCTGGCGGCCGATCTCCGGCGGCATCACCCAGCGCGTCGCGCCCGCATCGGCGAGCAGCTTGAGGGTGTGGCCGTTGAAGACGTTGAGCGTCGGGCCGGCGACGAAGCGCTGGCCGCGCTCGGCGAGCTGGCGCACCGCGCCCATCTCGTTGGCCTCGACGGTAAGGCGGGTATCGTCCCTGGCGGCATCCATCAGGCGGCGCACCGCCTTGAGGTCGGATTCGGACTCGATCAGCGGCAGCGTGGACAGCGCCACTTCCTTGCCGGCGTCGGCGAGCACGGTCGCGACCTCGATCCAGTCGTCGAGGCGCATCTCGTGGCGGCGCGAGCAGACCGCCTCGCCGAGGTAGATGACATCGACGGGCTGTTCCGCCATCTCGGCGTAGAAGTCCATGGTCCGCTGGCGCGGCCAGTAATAAAGCAGGGGGCCGAGGGCGAGCTTCATCGGATCACTTCCAGGGGCGGTTGTAGGCGCCGAGCGTGGCCGACTGGCCCTCGGAAATCTTGTTGAGCTCGGCCATCCACGCGGGCAGGACGGAGAAATGCGCCGGATCGCGCCGGCAGCTGTCGATCGCCTGCCGCCAGACCTGGGTCACCTGCTTGACGTAGGCCGGGCTGCGCTGGCGGCCCTCGATCTTGATCGCCTTCACGCCGATCCTCATGAGCTCGGGCAGCAGCTCCAGGGTGTTGAGGCTGGTGGGTTCCTCGATGGCGTAGTAGGTCTCGTCGTCCACCTCGAAGCGGCCCTTGCAGAGCGTCGGGTAGCCGGCGCGCTCGCCGGCGCCGAACTTGTCGATGAGAATGCCGTTGAGGCGCGTCTCCATGCCCGTCGGCGTCTCCTCGTAGCGTACCGCCTTGCCCGGCGAGCAGGCGCCGTTGCAGTTGGGCGAGGTGCCGGTGGCGTAGGCGGACAGGGCGCAGCGCCCCTCGACCATCACGCACAGACCACCGAAGCCGAACACCTCGATCTCGACCGGGGTGTTCTTGACGACGTGCTCGACTTGGGCCATCGACAGCACGCGCGGCAGCACGGCGCGCTGGATGTCGAAGCGCTCGCGGTAGAAGTTGATCGCCTCGTAGTTGGTGGCCGAGCCCTGCACGGAAAGGTGCAGGCGCAGTTGCGGATGGGTGCGGTGGGCGTAGTCCATCAGACCCGGGTCGGCGAGGATGATGGCGTCGACGCCGAAGGCGGCGGCCTTGTCCACGGCGGCAGTCCAGCGCGACCAGTTGCCGCCCTGCGGGTAGGTGTTGAGGGCGATGAAGACCTTGACGCCGCGCTTGTGGGCGTAGTCGATGCCCTCGCGCAGACTCTTGTCGTCGAAGTTGAGGCCGGTGAAGTTGCGCGCGTTGGTGTCGTCGCGGAAGCCGGTATAGACGCAGTCGGCGCCGCCGTCGACGGCGGTTTTCAGCGCCGGCAGGCCGCCGGCGGGGCAGACGAGTTCGAAGTCCTTGGACATGGTCGGGGCGTTGCTGGGGGGAGCGGCGGACTATAAGTGGGGCGCGGCGGACATGGCTTGACCTGGGTCAACGATGCCTTTGCGCCCAAAAGTCGGCGTGACCGAAGGGAATCCCCGTGGGACTCGCGGGACGGTGCATGCTCCCACGCCTGTTCTGACTTTCGGTAGAGGCACCGCTCAGGTTTCCGCGATCTCGACGCGGTTGCGCCCGCCGGCCTTGGCCCGGTAGAGGGCGGCGTCGGCACGGTTCACGGCCTGCTCGGGCGACTCGCCGCCGCCGTACTGGCTGGCGCCGATGCTCAGGGTGACGGCGATATCCGTGTCCTTGACGCGGATCGGCCGCGCGGCGACGGCCTCGCGCAGGTTCTCGGCGATGCGGGCCGCCTCGGCGAGCTCGCAGCCCTTCAGCACCAGCAGGAATTCCTCGCCACCCCAGCGCACCGCCAGATCCGATTCGCGCAGGCCGGCCTGCAGCACGCGCGTCACCGTCGCCAGCACCGTGTCGCCGGCCAGGTGGCCGTGGCGGTCGTTGATCGGCTTGAAATGGTCGATATCGACCATCAGCATGCTGATCGGCCGCGGCTCGCGCCGGTATTCGGCGATCAGCTTGCCGATCAGGATGTTGAAGGCGTGGCGGTTGAGCAGGCCGGTGAGTTCGTCGGTGGAGGCCAGTTGTTCGAGGCGCCGCTGGTAGCGCGACAGCGCCAGCTGGGTGAGGAAGACGACGATCAGCGTCACGACCAGGCTGATGGCCAGGTTGAAGTAGAGCGTCTGGCGGATGCCGGCGAGGGCGACGGACTCGTTCTGCTCGACGAACAGATACCACTTGAGCTCGGGCAGGTAATTGACGTGCAGGATGTGGTTGTCGCCGTCCGCCTCGTACTGGAAGGAGCCGCGCTTCCGCTGCAGGATGGCGTCGATCTGCGCGCCGAGGCCCGGCATCTGGCGCAAGTCCGCCGGCTGCTCGCCGCGCGCGAAGGCCACCGCCTGGCCGCGGCTGTTCACGAAGTAGATGGTGCGGTGGAAGCGCTGCTGGTATTCGCGGATCAGGCGCCGCACCGCATCCACGGTGAGGCCGATGCCGGTGGCGCCGATGTAGTTGTCGGCATAGTCGAAGACGCGGTAGTTGATGAAGATGGTCAGGGCGTCCTCGTTGGCGAGGTCGGGATCGACGTTGATCTCGTAGTTCTCGCTCATGCCGCGCACGCGGTAGTACCAGGCGTCGCGCGGCTCGAAGGAGGAGACGCGCTTGAGGATGCCCTCGCCGGTGTAGTAGCGGCCGCTCTTCTCGGAGACGAAGAAGCTGCTGAAGGCGCCGTGGCGCTGCTTCACTTCCTTGAGGAAGCGCGACATCTCGTCGACGTCCTGCTCGCCGCGCAGCACCCAGTCGCGCAGGAATGTGTCGTGGGCCATGGTCGAGGAAATCAGCACCGGACGCACCAGGTCCTTCTGGATTTCCGAGTAGATGTTGCTCGACGTCAGCGGCAGATCCTGGTCGATGATGGCGTGGCGGATCGCCTGGCGCGAGACGTAATAGCTGATCAGCGAGGTGGCGAGGAAACCGAGCACCAGCACGGCGGAAAGCAGCAGGATGAGCCGGTGGCGGCTGAAGATATCGTGGCGGGACATGGCGACAATTTTAGCCGTGCGGACTGTTTCAGCGCACCTTTATCTCGGTCCACATGCGCGCGAGCCGGCGCCGCAGGCGCGGCTCGAAGTCGCGCAGCATCTCCAGGCGCGGCAGCATGGCGGGCGGCGGAAAAATCGCCGGCTCGCCGGCGATCTCCGGCAGGATGTGGGCCATGGCGGCGGCGTTGGTGTTGCCGGCGCCGATCAGGTTGGAGACGTCGGCGGCGTTCTCCCCTTCGAGCATGAAGTCGATGAAGCGGTGCGCCAGGTCGGGCCGGCGCCCCGACCGGTGCAGCACGAAGCTGTCCACCGCCAGCACCGCGCCCTCCTGCGGCGTGGCGAAGCCGATGGCGAAGGGCCGGCCCGCCGCCTTGGCATCCTCGCGGGCGCGGAACATGTCGTTGCTGTAGCCGTGGGCGACCCAGATGTTGCCGATGGCGAGGTCCTTGATGTAGGTGCTGTTGGAGAAGGTCGCCCACCAGGGCTTGGCGCGCAGGATCAGGCGCTTGGCCGCCTCCCACTTGGCCGGATCGCGTTCCTGCACCGAATGGCCGAGGTAGCGCATCGCCGCGGCCATCAGTTCGCGCTGGCTGTTGAGCACCGTGACCTTGCCCTTGATTTTCTCCAGGCACTCCGGTTCGAAGATCAGCGCCCAGCTGTCGGTCGGCAGGCCGAGCGCGCGCATCCTGTCCGCGTTGAAGCCGAGCAGGGTGATCGAGGTGGCGTAGGGCACCGAATAACGGTTGCCCGGATCGAACCAGGGATCGAGGAACTCGCGCTTGAGGTTGGCGAAATGGGGCAAGCGCTCCCTGTCGATGGGCCGCAGCGCGGCGCGGCGGATCAGCGATTCGACCGCGTTGCCGGTCGGCACCAGCAGGTCGTAGCCCTCGGCGCCCGCCTCCAGCTTGGCGAGCATCTCCTCGTTGTCCGAGTAGTAGTCCTGCCTGACGCGGCAGCCGCAGGCGGCCGCGAAGCGCGCCAGCGTCGCGTCGCCGATGTAGTTGTTCCAGTTGTAGAGATGGAGCACGTCCCCGGCGGCGCGGGTGACGCGCCAGAACGGCAACGCCAACGCGCCGGCCAGCAAAAGTCGGCGTGACCGAAGGGAATCCCCGTGGGACTGGCGGGACGGTGGCCTCATTGGCGCCCCCTCAGCACGTCGGGCGCGAAGCGGCTGGCGGTCAGGATCAGCGTCAGGGTCAGCGCCATCAGCAGCGTCGAGACGGCATTCACCTCCGGGGTCACCGCCACCTTGATCATCGAGTAGATCTGCAGCGGCAGCGTGGTGACACCGACGCCGGCGACGAAGAAGGTGATGACGAAGTCGTCGATGGAAAGCGTGAAGCTCATCAGGAAGCCGGCGACCAGGGCCGGCAGGATCAGCGGCAGGGTGACGCGGCGGAAGCTGGCCCAGGGCGTGGCGCCGAGGTCGCGCGCCGCCTCGAAAATGCTTTCGTCCATGCCCGCCAGCCGCGCGCGCACGATGACGGCGACGAAGCCGATGGAGAAGGTGATGTGGGCGACCAGGATGGAGAAGAAGCCCAGCGTCAGGTCGAGCACCTGGCGGAAGAACAGCAGCAGCGAGACGCCGAGCAGGATCTCGGGCATCGCCACCGGCGTCAGCACGAGGAAGGGCAGCCAGCGGAAGCGCCAGCGGTGCATGGCGATGCCGGCCATGGCGCCGAGCGCGGTGGCGATGGACGAGGACAACAGCGCGATCAGCAGCGAGTTGGCCGCCGCGCGCAGCATCTCGCCGTCGCCGAGCAGCTTCGCGTACCAGTCCAGCGTGAAGCCGACCCATTCGGCGTTGAGCATCGAGTCGTTGAAGGAGAAGATCACCACCACCGCGAGCGGGATGTAGAGGAAGGCGTAAACCGCGAGGGAGGCGGTCCATAGCCAAATGTTCGGCCGCTTCATGAGACCGCCTCCGTGCCGTGCAGGCCGCGGCGCGCGCCCCAGGCGGCGAGGCCGGCGAGGGCGAGCACCGCGACGGTGAGCATGATCGACAGCGCGGCGCCGAGCGGCCAGTCGCGGTTGTCGAGGAACTGCTCCTTGATCAGGTTGCCGATCAGCATGTCGCCGGTGCCGCCGAGCAGCTCGGGCACGGCGAACATGCCGAGCACCGGGATGAACACCAGCGCCGCGCCCGAGAAAATGCCCGGCAGCGAGAGCGGAAAGGTGACGCGCCAGAAGCGCGTCCAGGCGCTGGCGCCGAGGTCCTGGGCGGCTTCGAGCAGCGCCGGGTCGTGCTTTTCGAGGTTGGTGTAGAGCGGCAGGATCATGAAGGGCAGATGCACATAGACCATGCCGGCGATCACCGCGAAGGGGGTGTACAGCAGGTTGACCGGGCCGAGCAGCATGATCCAGGCGTAGATGCGCACCAGGAAGTTGCTGGCGAAGGGCAGGATCACCAGCAGCACCAAGAGGTCGCGGCGCTTCGCCGGGCTCCTGGCGATCAGCCAGGCGAGCGGATAGGCGAGCACGACGCAGATCAGCGTGGTGAGCGCGGCGACGAGGAAGGAGCGCGCGAAGATCTCGGCGTAGATGATGTCGTCGAAGAGGAAGCGGTAGGCCTCCAGGCTGGGGGCGACGAAGGGGGCGAGGCCGCCGAATTCGCCGGGCTCGCGGAACGAGGCGGCGACGACGATCAGCGCCGGCGCGAGGAAGAAGGCGAGCAGGAAGACGGTGGGCGGCAGGGTGACGAGCCAGCGCGTCGCGTTCATCGCTTCAGTCCTTGAGGAACACGCCCGCGTCGTGGCGCCAGCAGACCCAGACCGGGTCGCCGACCTCGTGGAACTTGGCGCGGCCCGGCGCGGCGTTGGGCATCAGCGCCTCGATGACCTGGCCGTCGGCGAGCGCCACCTTGTAGAGCGTCACGTCGCCGAGGTAGAGCAGCTCGCGCACCGTGCCGGCGAAGCGATTCTTCAGGTCGGCGGATTCCTTGTGGCCATGGACGCGGATCAGCTCGGGGCGCAGCGCGAAGGCGCCGCGCTCGCCGGCCTTGAGCGGGCGCGGGTCGGCGGCGGCGATCTCGCCGAGCCCCGGCGCCTTGAGCGTCAGCAGCACCTTGGTGGACACCGCCACCTCGACGTCGATGAGGTTGATCTTGCCGATGAAGTCGGCGACGAAGCGATTGGCCGGCTGGGTGTAGAGCTTGTCCGGCTCGTCGCACTGCTCGACGCGGCCATTGCGCATCACGGCGATGCGGTGCGAGAGGGCGAGCGCCTCCTGCTGGGCGTGGGTGACGAAGACGAAGGTGATGCCGACCTCGCGCTGCAGGGCGATCAGCTCGACCTGCATTTCCTCGCGCAGCTTGGCGTCGAGGGCGCCGAGGGGTTCGTCGAGCAGCAGCAGGCGCGGCTTGTTCACCAGGCCGCGCGCCAGGGCGACGCGCTGCTTCTGGCCGCCCGAGAGTTCGTGGGGAAAGCTGTCCGCCTTGTCCTCCAGATGCACCAGCGCGAGGGTTTCATTGACGCGGCACCGTATCTCCAGCGCCGACTTTTTAGCCATTTCGAGCGGGAAGGCGACGTTGCCCGCCACGGTCATGTGCGGGAACAGGGCGTAGCTCTGGAACACCGTGTGCAGCGGCCGCTTTTCCGGCGGCACGCCGGCCAGCGAAACGCCGTCGAGCAGGATGTCGCCGGCATCCGGCGCGTCGAAGCCGGCGATCATGCGCAGGATGGTGGTCTTGCCGCAGCCCGAGGGGCCGAGCAGGGTGAAGAACTCGCCGGCCTCGATGGCGAGGCTCACGTCATTCACGGCGGAGAGATCGCCGAAACGACGGGTGAGATTGCGGAATTCCAGCAAGGCCATGGCAAGGCGCGGCGACGAAAGCTAAACTGAAGTACCTCTACGGAAGACGGACAGAGGAAGACGCAATCCGGTATCTCCATATTACGCCGCGATGGAAAAAATCCATATCCTCGATGCGCTGGGCGAACAGGCGGTGATGCTGCCCGGCATGGTCAATGCCGCCCTAGCGGCGAACGACCGCGTCAAGTTCGACTTCGCCCTGCTGCAGCTCGCCCAGGGGCGGGCCGAGCATCCCGCCGCCGCCGTGCCCGACCTCGCCGCCGAGCGCAGTGCCGCCGGCGTTCCCGCGGACGGCCGCGAACGCATCGTCGCCGAGGCGCGCGCACAGGACGCGGGGCGCTACCGCCTGCCGGGCGCGCGGGCGCTCTGCGCCCGCGTCGATGGCGAACTGGCGACCATGCTCGCGCCCGTGCTCGCCGCCGGCGGCGCGGAAGGCGCCGCCTTCGCCAAGCGGCTCGCGGCCCTGCGGCAGAAAACCTGGTGCGACGGCGACGACGTCATGACGCGCGCGCAGATCGACGGCCTGGTGGCCGGCGCCGGCGCGAAGGGCGGCCGCAAGCGCGACACGGCGCACCTGCTGGTGATGGACCTGCACAAGGCGCTCAACCGCCTGCAGAAGAGCCTGGCGGCGGAACACATCGAGGGCGCGGCCGTGTATGGGCTCGCCGTCGCCGACCGGGAGCTGGTGGCCGCCTTCATGCGCGGCGTGGCGCGCACGCGCGCCCTCAAGTTCGACCATCCCGGCCTCGGCACGACGGCGACGCGCGGCGGCGCGCGCCTGGTGCTGCAGAACGACATCGGCACCACCGACGCCCATGTGCTGGTGGTGCATGTCGAGGAGCGCGCCGTCGACGTGACCTACACGGACGTGCATATGGCGCGCCTGCTGTTCTTCCAGTCGCTGTTCGAGCCATGGGCGGTGAAGTGGGAGGACACCAGGTCGAAGACCGACAGCGCGATGGCCGACGGCATCTACCACCTGAGCGTCGGCCGCTTCGTCGCCAAGGACGCCGGGCAGCTGCGCGACTATCTCGAATTCCTCGGTTCGCGCCTGGTGTTCCTGATCGACTGGAACCGCGCGCGCAAGCGCCTGCGCCCCCTGCTCGGCCGCAAGGACGCGCTGGCCCTGCTCAAGTGGGCGGCGGACGCCGAGGTCGGCCACATGGGCTTCCTGCGCGCCGGCGCCGACGCGGCGGTGTGCGACGCGCTGCGGTTCGCCGCGCAGAACGTGCCGCTGTTCGGCACGCGGCTCGATGCGCTGCTCGGCCGCCGGGCCGCCGTCGACTACCTGCGCTTCTTCTTCCGCACCGCGACCGAGGGCCTGCTGGCGGGGCGCGCGGCCGACTACGTGCGCGACGCGCTGCGCGCCGAGCTGCTCGGCCACCTGCACACCGCCCAGCAGAACCTGCTCGACATGGCGGCGGAACACGCGGCGCTGGCGCTGGAACTCGCCGGCGGCGTGCGCGACGCCCTGCTGCAGGCCGACGACGCGGCCAGGGCGGAGGCGCTGGCGCGCCGCGCGGTGGAGTGGGAGCACCGCGCCGACGTGCTGATCGTGCAGGCGCGCGGCGTCAGCCACCACAGCGAGCGCGCCACCTTCTTCGTCGGCCTGCTCGCCATGGCGGACGACGTCGCCGACGAACTGGAGGACGCGGTTTTCCATCTCTCGCTGCTGCCGCGCCCGCTGAATCCGCCGATGCCCCAGGCGCTCGCCGCGCTCGCCGGTCATGCGGTCGATGGCTGCCAGGAATACGTCAAGGCGCTGGAGGTAGTGCGCGTCCTCTACCAGGCCAGGACTCCCGAGGACCTGCAGGACTTCCTCGGCGCGATCCACCGCATCGTCGCGGCGGAGCACGCCTCCGACACGGCCTACCGCGAATTCGAGCGCGCCCTGATGGCGAGCGGCATGCCCGAACCCGGCATGCTGTTCGCCGCGCTCGAATGCGCGCGCAACCTCGAAGCCGCCGTGGATGCGCTGATGCACGCCGCCCTGTCGCTGCGCGACGCGGTGCTCGGCGAGGCGCGGGGGGCATGATGGCCAAGTCCTGGCTGGCCGACGAACGCTTCACCATCGCCGCGGGCATGCCGGTCGCGGCGCCCGATCCCGCGCGCATGGGCTTCAAGGCCGCCAACCTGGCGCGCATGGTCGCGCTCGGCCTGCCGGTGCCGCCGGCGGTGGTGCTCGGCACCGGCTGCTGCCGCGCCATGCGCGCCGATCCGGCGGCGGTGCAGAGGCAGTTGCCGGCGCTGCTGGCCGACGAAATCACGCGCCTGGAGCGCATCGCCGGTCTGCAGTTCGGCGCCGCGCGCCGGCCGCTGCTGGTGTCGGTGCGTTCCGGCGCGCCGGTGTCGATGCCGGGCATGATGGACACGCTGCTCAATATCGGCCTCACCGAGACCGGCCTCGGCGGCCTGCTGCGCGCCACCGGCAATCCGCGCCTGGTGTGGGATGCCTGGCGGCGCCTGATCCAGCAGTTCGCCGAGGTCGTGCATGGCCAGCCGGCCGCGCCCTTCGACGCGCTCGTCCAGGCCGAGTGCGGGCGCGCCGGCGTGGCGCAGGCCAACGAACTCGACTTCCTCTCCTTGCGGCAGATCGCCGGCGACTTCCTCGATCTCTACCGCGAGCGGGTCGGCGCGCCCTTCCCGCAGCGTCCCGAGGAGCAGCTGCTCGCGGCGGTGACCGCCGTCCTGGCCTCCTGGGACAGCGAGCGCGCCGCGACCTACCGCCGGCTCAACGGCATCGCCGCCGACCTTGGCACCGCCGTCACCATCCAGCGCATGGTGTTCGGCAACGCCGGCGGCACCTCGGGCGCCGGGGTCGGCTTCACGCGCGACCCGGCCAGCGGCGAGAACGTCGCCTACCTGGACTTCCTGTTCAACGCCCAGGGCGAGGACGTGGTGGCGGGCCGGCGCGCCAGCAACGACGGCCCGCGCCTGGCGCGGGCGCTGCCCGGCGTCATGGACCAGCTCGAACAGATTCGCGCCCAGCTCGAAGCCGCCTTCGGCGACATGCAAGAATTCGAGTTCACCGTCGAGAACGGCCATCTCTTCCTGCTGCAGACGCGCAACGGCAAGCGCACGCCCTGGGCGGCGTTGCGCATCGCCGTCGAGCGCGTCGCCGCCGGCGAGCTCGACCGCGCTGCCGCGCTGCGCCAGCTGGCGCCCTACGACCTGGTGACGCTCGCGCGCCGGCGGCTCGCCGGGGCGGCGGAAGGCAGCAGATTGGCGCGCGCGGTGGCCGCCGGCATCGGCGTCGCCAGCGGCGTGATCGCCCTCGACCCGGCCGCCGCCCGGAGCTACGCGGCGCGGAACCTGCCGGTCATCCTGGTGCGCGAGGACATCGCCACCACCGACGTGGACGGCATCGCGGCGGCGGCCGGCATCCTGACCGCGCGCGGCAGCCGCACCGCGCACGCCGCCGTGGTGGCGCGCCAGATGGACAAGGTGGTCCTGGTCGGCTGCGCCGGCCTGCGCTGCGACGCCGCCGATCGGACCATCGAACTGGCCGGCCGCGCCTTCCGGGAGGGCGACTGGCTGACCCTGGACGCCGACGCCGGCGACGTCCATGCGGGCCGGCTGGCGGTGGAGGAGGAGCGGCCGACGGCCTGGCTCGCCGAAGTCGCGCGCTGGCGGGAGGAAACGGCCTAGCCGCGCTTAGCGCGGATGGTGGCGCGGGTGCTCGGTGATGTGGTGGGTTTCCATCGCCGCGTGGTGCTGCAGTTCGTGCAGCGGCCGCCCCGGCACCTTGTGGCCGACCCACTGGGGCAGCAGCGAGCCGGCGACCATGCCGACGGCCGACACGGCCAGGCCGATGAGCTGCGGCGGAATGCCTTCCTCGCCGACCAGGGCGTAGGCGTATTCGCCGCCGCCCGCGCCGCCGACGACGAGCACCTCGACGAGGATCCAGGACAGCAGGCCGCCGAAGATCGCCGCCAGCGCGCCCTGCGAGGTGGCGCGCTTCCAGAGGATGCCGCCGATCAGCGGCACGAAGGCGCCGGCGAGCGTCACCTTGTAGGCGTTCTCGACCATCTCGAAGATCGAGGATTCGGAGTTGAGCGCGAAGGCGAGCACCAGGCAGGCGAAGCCGACCAGGGTGGCGCGCATCACCCAGAGGAAGTGGTGGTCGCCCATCCGCGGCCAGAAGCCCTTGATGACGTTCTCGGCGAAGCTGACCGAGGGGGCGAGCAGCGTCGCCGACGAGCAGCTCATGATCGCCGAGAGCACGGCGCCGAAGAACAGCACCTGGGCGACCAGCGGCGTGTGCTGCAACACCAGGGTCGGCAGCACCAGCTGGGTATCCTCCTCCAGCAGCTTGCCGAACATCTCCGGGTCGATCAGCGTCGCCGAGTAGGCGATGAACATCGGCACGAAGGTGAAGCAGAAGTAGATCGAGGCGCCGATCAGCGAGCCCCACAGCGCGATGTTGGCGCTCTTCGCCGAGGTGACGCGCTGGAACACGTCCTGCTGCGGGATCGAGCCGAGCATCATGGTCACCCAGGCGCCGAGGAAGGCGATCCACTTGAGCGGGTCCATCTCGGGGAAGAACTTGAGCTTGCCGGCATCCGAGGCGTGGGAGACGATGGCGCTGGTGCCGCCATCCACCTTGCCGCTGACGATCCAGGCGATAAACAGCAGGCCGCCCATCGAGACGGCCATCTGCACGAAGTCGAGGATCGCCACCGAGAACATGCCGCCGAAGGTGGTGTAGGTGAGCACGATGGCGGCGCCGAGGATCATGCCGGTCTCCTGCGAGACCGCGCCGTCGGTGACGACGTAGAAGATCAGGCCGAGCGCCTTGATCTGCGCCGCCACCCAGCCGAGATAGGAGGCGACGATGCAGATGGTGGTGAGCACCTCCACGACGCGGTTGTAGCGCATGCGGTAGAAGTCGCCGAGGGTGAGGATGTTGAGCCGGTAGAGGTAGCGCGAGAACAGGATGCCGGCGATGATCAGGCACATCGAGGAGCCGAACGGGTCGGCGACCACGCCGGTGAGGCCGTCCTTGACGAAGGTGGCCGAGACGCCGAACACCGCCTCGGCGCCGAACCAGGTGGCGAACACCGTGGCGGTGACCACCGGCAGCGGCAGCGAGCGGCCGGCAACGGCGAAGTCCTTGGCGCTATGCACGCGCGTCGCGGCAAACAGGCCGATGCCCACCGAAACCATCAGATAGAGGATGACGAACCACAAGAGCATGGGGCCCCCGCAACGCCGCGCCGCGGCCGAATGAAATGGCGCCGCATTATAGCCGCGCCCCCGGGTTCGGAATTATCATGACCGGACCATGAACGAATCCCACCGCGATTACGCCTTCGCCTATCAGACCGTGCTCGACGCGCGCCAGGCCTCGGTCGCCGTCGAATTGCGCTATCGCGTGCCGGCGGGCGCGGACGACCCCGCCCAGGTCGCCAACGTCATCATCGGCGCCTTCATCCATTCCGGACTGGACGACCTGCTGCGCCACCGCCGCATCCATGTGCCGGTCGGCGCCCACCTGCTCGCCAGCATCCTGCCGACGCTGCTGCCCGACGACCATGTCGTCTTCGAGGTGGATGCGGGCCTGCTCGGCAACGCCGCCGCCCTGGCCGCCTGTCGGACGCTGAAGGCCCAGGGCTTCCAGCTCGCCTGGCGCGACTACCCGGTGGCCCCATCCGACGGCCTCGGCGAATGGCTGGCCCTGATGGACATCATCAAGCTCGACGTGCGCCGGCTGCGCGAGCCCGACTCCGCCGCCACCCTCGCCGCCCTGCGCCAGTGGCCGGCGCGCCTCCAGGCGAGCGGCGTCGAGCGCCGCGCCGACTTCGACCTGGCGCGCCAGTGCGGTTTCGGCCTGTTCCAGGGCTACTACTTCGCCCATGCCACCGAGATCGCCGGCGAGCGCGCCGACCCGGACAAGCTGGCGGTGCTCGAACTGCTCGACAAGCTGCTGATCGACGCCGACGATCCGGTGCTGGAAGCGATTTTCAAGAACAGCCCGCGCCTCGGCCTGCACCTCTTGCAGCTGGTGAATTCATCCACCTTCGCGCTGCGCACGCGCATCCGCTCGCTCAAGCACGCCTTCACCATCCTCGGCCGCCAGGAGCTCGCGCGCTGGCTGCATGTCCTGCTGTTCGCGCTCGGCGACGGCGAGGGCACGCCGACGCCGCTGCTGGAGCTGGCGCTGCGCCGCGCCCGCTTCATGGAATACATCCCGCGCTACCGCACCCACGCCACGCGCACGCTACTGCAGGACGAGGCCTACCTGACCGGCATCCTCTCGCTGGCCGACGCGCTGCTCGGCTGGCCGATGGAGAAAGTCGCCGAGCGGCTGCATCTCGCCAGCGACGTCAAGGCCGCGCTGCTGGAGCGCGCCGGCCCGCTCGGCGACCTGCTGGCCTTGTGCGAAAAACTGGAACAGGCCGATTTCGACGCCGTCGAGGCGATCGCCGACCGCCTGCAGCTGACGCCCGAGGCGGTGATGCACAGCCAGAACGTCGCCCTGGTCTGGTCCAACCAGGTCGCCGCCTGGAACGAGGAGCCG
>JANJVS010000124.1 GCA_024709955.1 Rhodocyclaceae bacterium | reverse complement strand
TGCACGCGATCGCCGAATACGTCGCCTCGCCCGAGCTGCTCGACATCGTGCGCACCCTCGGCGTCGACTTCGCCCAGGGCTACGCCGTGCATCGGCCTGCGCCGCTGGCGGAAGCCTGAACCCGTCCCACCGTTCCGTCAGTGCCGAGTTTTACTGCGGCGATTTCTTGGTGCGCTATTTGAGTTACCCTCGGGGTATGATGAATTCATTCTTTGAGGGGCGGTGATCGAATTCATTGCGCATGTACGGGATGCTGGTGAGCAGTAATCCTTGGAAGCACACCTATCGGGCGTGAGCAAGTGGGCTTCGCCGCTGGCGTAAGCTTGTCGCTACCGTACTGGAGAAACCGACATGGAATGGAAAGACCGCATCGTCGCCACGCCCGATACCCTCGTCGGCAAGCCGCGCATCAAGGGTACGCGCATCTCCGTCGAGCTGATCGTCGGCTGGCTCGCCAACGGCTGGACCTTCGAGCAAATACTGGAGTCCTATCCCAACATCACGCGCGAAGACATCCTGGCGGCGCTGGCCTTCGCCGCCGAGATGCTGCGCGAAGAGGAATACATCGCCGTTCACAAGGCCGCCGCATGAACCTGGGCGCGGTCAAGTTGCTGGCCAACGAAAACTTTCCCGGTCAAGCGGTCAAGGCGCTGCGCGAGCGCGGTGTCGACATCCTCTGGGTATCGGAATCCATGGCCGCCGCCCCAGCCCCCACGGGTTGGGCGAGGATTGAAACACGATCCCCCGAAAACTCGGCGCTGGTGACACGGTGTCGCCCAGCCCTCACGGGTTCGACCCGGGCTTAAACCTCTCCCGGCGAATCCGACCCCGCGCGACCGGACTGGGGAAAAGCCGCCGGCTTATTTTGCCGTCGCATCCAGGCCGAATCCGGCGTTCGGTCTTATCATCCCGGTAAAGCGCCAAGCCGACGATGATCATGCTGACAGTCCGCAATCTCAACCATCGGGACATCGAGGCGGCCGCCGACTTGCAGCGGCGCGTCTATCGGAACATTCCCGCCTTCGGTCGCGACCAGTTCGCCAGCCTGCTGGAGCATTTCCCGGCGGGGCAGTTCGCCGCCGAGGATGACGGCCGGCTGGTCGGCATCGCCCTTTCGCTGGTGATCCTCTGGGACGATTACAGCCTGCACCACACCTGGGCGAGCGTGACCAACGACGGCTTGTTCGATACCCACAACATGGCCGGCCGCACGCTCTACGGCGCCGAGGTCTGCGTCGATCCGGCCGCGCGCGGCAAGGGCGTCGGCCACGGGCTCTACGAGGCGCGCCGCAAGCTCTGTCGCGCCATGAACCTCAAGCGCATCATCGCCGGCGGCCGCCTGCCGGAGTACCACAAGGTGGCGACGCGGATGGCGCCCGAGGAATACGCCAAGCGCGTGATCTGGGGCGACCTGTACGATCCGGTGCTGCGTTTCCAGCTGGATCAGGGTTTCGACTACTGCGGCATCCTGCACGGCTATCTGCCGAACGACATCGATTCGGTCGGCAACGCCGCGCTGATCGTCTGGCTCAATCGCGACTACGATCCGCATGGGCCGACGCGCATGCCGCCGGCCAACCTGTTCGAGGAGAAAACGCCATGAGGGCTCGCATCGCCGCCGTGCAATATCAGTTGCGCCACATCGAGGACTGGGCGGGCTTCGAGAAGCAGGTCGATTTCGTGCTCAATGCCGCCGCCGACTACCAGCCGCAGTTCGTGCTGCTGCCCGAACTGTTCACGACGCAGCTGCTTTCCTTCCAGGCCAACGAGGACATCCGCGGCGCGGTGCGCGGGCTGGACGCCCATACCGGGCGCTACATCGACCTGTTGCGCGGCTACGCGCGGAAGCATGGCTATTTCCTCGTCGGCGGCACCCACCCGAACCTGCGCGACGGCAAGCTGCTCAACACCGCCTATCTGTTCACTCCATCGGGGGAGGTCCATCTCCAGGACAAGATCCACCGCACGCGCTGGGAAAAGGAAAAGTGGAACACCGACCACGGCGACGTGCTCAAGGTTTTCCATACTCCGCACGCCAAGATCGCCATCCTGATCTGCTACGACATCGAATTTCCCGAGCTCGCGCGCCGCGTCGCCGAGGAGGGCGCCGAAATCATTTTCGTCCCGTCCTGCACCGACGACCGCCAGGGCTTCCTGCGCGTGCGCTATTGCTGCCACGCGCGCGCGATCGAGAACCAGGTCTATGTCGCGATGACCAGCACGGTGGGCAACCTGCCGGTGGCCGGTCTGCGCCTGCACTACGGCCAGGCTTCCATCATCACGCCGTCGGACTTTCCCTTCGCCCGCGACGGCATCGCGGCGGAAGGCGTGATCAACGAGGAGCAGATCGTGGTGGCCGATGTCGATCTGGCGCTGCTCGACGAGAACCGCCTCAAGGGCACCACGATCCCGCTGCTGGACAAGCGCAACGACTTTTACGGCTTGCGCCCGGTGACGCTTGCCGTCGCCTGATCAGGTCGCGCCCCAGGCCAGCAGCGCGTAGCGCGCGCCCTTGCCGAGCGCCATCCAGAGCGCGCAGGCAAGCCAGGGCAGGCGCAGCCAGCCGGCCGCCGCGCACAGCGCGTCGCCGACCAGCGGCGCCCAGGCCAGCAGCAGCGCCGGCGCGCCGTGGCGCAGCAGGAAGGCATGGATGCGCGCCTGGCGCACCGTCTCGCCAGAACCGACTTTTTTCTCCGGGAGCAGCCGCGCCAGGGCGTAGGTGCTCATGCCGCCCAGGGTGTTGCCGAGGGTGGCGAGCAGCAGCGCGGGGCCGGCCAGTTCGGGGCGCGCCAGCAGCAGCGCGACGAAGACGGCCTCGGAACCTCCCGGCAGGACGGTGGCGGCGAGGAAGCTCGCCAGGAACAGGCCCGCCAGCGAGGTTTCGGGGTTCAGGAGGCTTTCCATGCCGGCATGTTACCGGCTGGTGCGTACTTATCTTTCGACAAGCAGAATCGATTCGTGTCGACGGATAAAATTGATTAAGATCAATCAATTGAAACTAAACCTAAAAATCCCGAAAGGAGCCCCTTCGATGACTACCGCCGCAAGCAACGACTTCGTCAAGAACCACCTCTTCCTCGCCGGCATGGCGCTGATCGTGAATTGCCTGATGGCGATGCTCTTCCTCGGCGTCGCCTGGTTCTTCGGCGGCGACCGCTTCATGGACTCGCTGTACGGCAAGGAGACCCTGGCGATCCTGGCGGTCGCGGTCGCGGTCGGCGCCGGGCTGGCGCTCGCCTTCCGCGGCGGCAAGCCCATCACCGCCTGATTTTCCGCGCCCCGCGCCAAGCCGGCCGCTGGCCGGCTTTTTTGTCGCTGTTCGCCTTGCCGCGCGCGCGCGGCGCCTGCTACGCTCTCGCCCTCATTCGTCCGAGATCGCCATGTCCGCCAGCCCCGATTACCTAGAAAAGATCCTCAACGCCCGCGTCTATGACGTCGCCGTCGAGACGCCCCTCGACCTCGCCTCCAATCTCACCGCGCGCGGCGGCAACCGCATCCTGCTCAAGCGCGAGGACATGCAGCCGGTGTTCAGCTTCAAGCTGCGCGGCGCTTACAACAAGATCGCCCACCTCACCCCGGCGCAGAGGAAGCGCGGCGTGATCTGCGCCTCGGCCGGCAACCACGCCCAGGGCGTGGCGCTGTCGGCGCACAGGCTCGGCTGCCGCGCGGTGATCGTCATGCCGACCACCACGCCGCGGATCAAGATCGACGCGGTGAAGAAGCACGGCGGCGCCATGGCCGAGGTGGTCCTGGCCGGCGATTCCTACGACGCCGCCTACGCCCACGCGCTGGCGCTGGAGAAGAAGCAGAAGCTCACCTTCGTCCATCCCTTCGACGATCCCGACGTGATCGCCGGCCAGGGCACCATCGGCATGGAGATCCTGCGCCAGCATCCGGACCCGATCGACGCGGTGTTCTGCTGCGTCGGCGGCGGCGGCCTGATCGCCGGCGTGGCGGCCTACATCAAGCGCCTGCGGCCGGAGACCAAGGTGATCGGCGTCGAGGCGATGGACGCCGACGCGATGGAACGCTCCCTCAGGGCAGGCCGGCGCGTCAAGCTCGATTCGGTCGGCCTGTTCGCCGACGGCGCGGCGGTGAAATACGTCGGCGAGGAAACCTTCCGCCTCTGCAGGCAGTACGTGGACGAGATGGTGCTGGTGGATACCGACGCCATCTGCGCCGCGATCAAGGACGTCTTCGAGGACACGCGCTCGATCCTCGAACCCGCCGGCGCCCTCGCCGTGGCCGGCGCCAAGGAATGGGCCAAGCGCAAGAAGGCCAAGGGCAAGACGCTGGTCGCCGTCGCCTCGGGCGCCAACATGAACTTCGACCGCCTGCGCTTCGTCGCCGAGCGCGCCGAGGTCGGCGAGCAGCGCGAGGCCGTGCTCGCCGTGACGCTGCCGGAGAAGCCGGGCAGCTACAAGAAGTTCGTCGCCCTGATCGGCAACCACAACATCACCGAGTTCAACTACCGCTTCCACGACGCCGGCGAGGCCCACGTCTTCGTCGGCGTGCAGGTGGCGAACCGCGCCGAATCCACCCGGCTCGTGGACAGCCTCAAGAAGCACGGCTACCACACGCTCGACCTCACCGACGACGAGATGGCCAAGCTGCACATCCGCCACCTGGTCGGCGGCCACGCGCCGCAGGTGAAGAACGAGCTGCTCTACCGCTTCGAGTTCCCCGAGCGTCCCGGTGCGCTGATGAACTTCCTCGGCAAGATGAGCGCCGGCTGGAACATCAGCCTGTTCCACTACCGCAACCACGGCGCCGACTACGGCCGCGTGCTGGTCGGCATGCAGGTGCCGCCCGCAGAGATGAAGGAATTCCGCGCCTTCCTCAAGAATCTCGACTACCGCTACTGGGACGAGTCGAAGAACCCGGCCTACCGCCTGTTCCTCGGCTGAAGCCGCACCGTCCCGCCGGCGCCGAGTTTTCCGGCGGCGGCGGGAGCGGCCGTCCTTGCCCGATCCGATCCTCCTGGAGTACCCCGCCATGAAATTCCGTCTTGGCCGCATCCCCGCACGGCTGTTCCTGCTGACGTCCCTCTGGTCCGCCGCCGGCCTGGCGCAGACGGGGCTGCCCGCCCATACCGACATCGTCGATGCCACGGTGTACGTCGGCGCCGATGTCATCACCGCCAGCATCACCCTGGCCGACCTGCCCGCCACCCTGCCGGTGAACCACGACTCGACACCGGCCAACTACAGCGAATACCTTTGGGAAGTGCTATTCGACAACGACAACAGCGGCCGGAACTGGACCATCGGCGACGCGCTGTTCTTCTTCAACCACGTGAAATGGGAGGGCTCCGCGCCGACCGATCAGCCGCTGGATGCGAACTTTGGCCAGTGCCCGTTGCTCAACGTCAGGGAAAGCAGCAATACGAGCAGCGGCGTCGCCGGCTTCCACGTGGCGGACCTGTGCCCTTACATGACCGTCAGCGGCGACACCATTTCGTTCTCCGTGCCGCGTTCCCTGCATGAAAGCCTTGCCGGCATCACCCCCAGTACCGCGATCGTCTTCCGCGCCATGGCGCGCGCCGCCAACGGCCTCTACTACACCGACTACTTCCCGGAAAGCGGCACCAATCCGGTGATCGTTTCCGACACCAGCCCCGACGCCTTCAGCTTCGCCGCGGTCGGCGACGTCGCCCCCGGCACGCTGGTTGAGTCCTCCGTCATCCCCGTGAACGGCATCACCGCCGCTGCACCGATCTCGATCAGCGGCGGCGAATATGCCATCAACGACGGCGCCTGGACTACGGCTGCCGGCACGGTGGCGCTCGGCAATCAGGTCAAGGTGAGGCTGACCGCCCCGGCCGGCTACGGCGCCACCGGCAGCGCCACCCTGACCATCGGCGACGTCTCGGCGAGCTTCTCAGTCACCACGCGCAGCTTCACCCCCGTCGCCGCCGTGACCGAAGTCTTCAGCAACGCTGGCACCGCCGCCAGCGTCGTGAACGGCATCGTACAGATCGTCACGGCACCGACCCAGCCTTTGGTGATTCCCTCCACGGTGACCCTCAATGCGGTCGTCAGCCTCAACACCAGCGCACCGATCCAGGTGATCTCCGGCGCCAACACCCTCGACATCGCGCGGCAGGAGACCGACACCGTGCTGCAAGTAGTCACTGTCGGCAGCGTCCCCGCCCTGATTCCGATCGCCGGCAGCGTCAGCATCGGCGCGCCCCAGGGCAACACCAGCATCCCGGTCGCTGGCGGCACGGAAGGCTCCGCCACCGTCGTCACCTCCACGGCGAACACCACCGTCGTCACCGGCCCCTCGACCACCACCGCCGGCAATCGCATCGTCGCCGTTTCCTCGGGCGGCCCGGTCACCTACACGGGCACCGCCGCCCGGTCGAGCCCTTCCACCCGCTCCACCCGTTCCCTGCCGACGAGCTTCGCCGTCTATCCGGGCGAAGCCGTGCTGGCGGACGACAGCGGCGCGGCCGGCCAGGTGCGCCTGGGCTCCTTCGCCCAGGACG
>JANJVS010000101.1 GCA_024709955.1 Rhodocyclaceae bacterium | reverse complement strand
CGGCCTGGTGGATTCGAGCCTCGTCGCCGTGCGCCTGGGCGAGATGAAGCGCGTGGTGGTGGGCAGTCCGGCCTATTTCCAGCGCCGCGGCGTGCCGCGCACCCTCGCCGATCTGGCGCTGCACGATTGCCTGGCGCTGCCGACCCAGGCGGGCTGGACCTTCCAGGAGGCGGAGCGCCAGGTGCTGTTCAAGCCGCCGGGGCGCTTCGCCTGCAACGACGGCGCGGTGCTGCACGAATGGGCGCTGGCCGGCATGGGCCTGGCCTGGCGCTCGCTCTGGGAGGTGGGCGACGACCTGCGCTGGGGGCGGCTGGTGTCGGTGCTCGACGACTATGCGACCGCGCCGGTGGGCATCCACGCGGTGTTTCCGCAGCGCCGACATTTGCCGTTGCGCGTGCGCTTGTTCATCGACTTGCTGAAGGCGAACTACGGGCGGCCGGATTACTGGGACAAGGCGGAGTGAGCGGCGCTCCTGGCACCGTCCCGCCAGCGCCGACTTTTGGTTCCGGCCGCTGCGCTTAACTTCGACGTGCCGAAGTTAGCCTGCACCGAAAGTCGGTTTTGTCCGGGGGAGGGGGGCACTGTCGCGCCAGCGCCGACTTTTCACTGGCTATGCCGCCGATTGGGCGCGCCTGGCCTGGCGTGGGGCGGGGCGGCCCTCCCCGCGGGCGGCGGAGGTCGTTTCGGCGAAGCGTTCGTAGAGCTTGACGGTGGTGTCCATGTGGCGCAGCAGTTCCTCGCTCGCCGCGAGTACCTCGCGCGCGTGGCCATGGGGAATCTGGAAGCGCGGGCTGGCGTCGATGATGGACGTCAGCGCCCGCCATTGCTCGGTGTTGATCGCCAGCTGGGCGGTGATTTCCGGCGAGTCGGCGCCGAAATCGGCGAGCTTGGCGAGGTTCGCGTCGAACTCGCGGCGCGAGGCCGCCATGAGCTTGCGCGCCTCGGCGCCGCGCTGCTGCCAGTCGCTGAACAGGAACAGCTTGGCGAGCCGGGCCGTGAGCATGCGGTTGCGGCCGGCGATATGCACGCTGCGCGCCTCGGGCGTGCCCGCCGCGCGCGCGGATGCGGCGGTCAGCTGGTCGGCGGCGGCGAGAATGCGCTCGCTCTGGTCGAACAGCTCGCGGGCCTGCGCCACCGTCGGCGGCGTGGCGGTCAGCAGCTCGCGGTAGTCGCGCCAGAGCGCGGCGAGGACGTCGATTTTCTCGCGCAGCATCGGCGAAAGGGGGAAGGCGGCGACCTGGGCCAGGTTGCTTTCGAACTGCTCGCGGAACTTGCGCAGCGCGGCGCGCGCCGGCGCGGGCGAGAGCTTGCGCGCGACCATGCACCAGGCCGTCGCGAGGCGCTGCGAGAGCATGCGGTGGCGGCCGCAGAGGTTGACCAGCATGGCCGCGGAGGGCACGTCCGCCTTGCGCTCCATCTTCGGATAGCGCAGGGGCGTGCGCGGCTTGCCGCCCGGCGCGGCGGCACCGTTGGCGAGCGTCGCGTTCTGGATGTGGATCGCGCGGCCGTTGACGACGATCAGGCCGTCCTTGGTCAGCTGGCGCAGGGTGCGCGAGAAGGTCTCGGGCGTCATGTCGAGGCGCGCGGCGATCAGCTTTTTGCTCGCGTCCAGCCGCACGGTGGTTTCCCCGGCGATGCCGCGGCGGTCGCCGGCCAGGTGCAGCAGGTAGTCGAGCACCCGCTGGGTGCCGGACAAGGCGTGGTGGGCGACCACCTCGAATTCCGCCGCGTAATGGCGCTGGGCCATGGTTTCGAGCAGGCGCAGGGCGAGGGCGGGATGCCGGCTGGCGATCGCGGTCAGCTGGGCGAGCGGCAGCGCGATGACGAGGCTGGGATGGACGGTTTGCGCGAACGAGGTGTAGGTCTTGGCGCTGAAGACTTCGCTGAGGGCGAACAGCTGGCCGGGGCGGACCAGTTCCAGCACTTTCTCGACTTCGTCGGCGAGCAGCACGCAGCGCTTGATCGAGCCGGTGGCGAGGATGTGGGCGGCGCGGATCGGCTCGCCGATGTCGAACAACCGCCGCTGCGCCGGCAGTTCGAGCACCAGGCCGGCGGCGGCGAGCTGCTTCGTCACCGCCGGATCGAGGCCGGCGAACAGCGGGATTCCCGCGATCAGGTCGGGCAGTGTGTCGATCGGTCCCTTGGACGAAGGCATGTCGATGGCTCAAAGCAGTGCAATACGCATGAGTATGCATCAAGAAACGCCCGGAGCGGGTTCGGCGTTGGCCGGCCGGCGGCGTAAGCATCAGGACGCGGCCCCCGGACGGGAAAAAGGCCGGCCCCTGGCGGGAACCGGCCTTCTTCGCTCCACTCCCCCTGTGCCGGGGGATCGGTGCCCACTGCTTAGTGGAACTGCTCCTCCTCCGTCGAGCCGGTCAGCGCCTTGACGCTGGACGACCCGCCCTGGATCACGGTGGTGACGTCGTCGAAGTAGCCGGCGCCGACTTCCTGCTGGTGCGAGACGAAGGTGTAGCCCTGCTCGCGCGCCTTGAATTCCGGCTCCTGCACCATCTCGACGTAGTGCTTCATGCCCTCGCCCTTGGCGTAGGCCTGCGCGAACTGGAAGGTGTTGTACCAGTTGATATGGATGCCGGCCAGGGTGATGAACTGGTACTTGTAGCCGAGCGCCGAGAGTTCTTCCTGGAACTTGGCGATGGTCTTGTCGTCGAGGTTCTTCTTCCAGTTGAACGACGGCGAGCAGTTGTAGGACAGCAGCTTGCCGGGGCAGGCGGCCAGCACGGCCTGGGCGAACTCGCGGGCGAAGCCGAGGTCGGGCGTGCCGGTTTCGCACCACACCAGGTCGGCGTAGGGGGCGTAGGCGATGCCGCGGCTGATGGCCTGCTCCAGGCCGTTCTTGACGCGGTAGAAGCCTTCCTGGGTGCGCTCGCCGGTGAGGAAGGGCTTGTCGTTCTCGTCGTAGTCGGAGGTCAGCAGGTTGGCGGCTTCCGCGTCGGTGCGGGCCAGCACGATGGTCGGCACGCCCATGACGTCGGCGGCGAAGCGGGCGGAAATCAGCTTTTCGACCGCTTCGCGGGTCGGCACCAGCACCTTGCCGCCCATGTGGCCGCACTTCTTGACGGCGGCGAGCTGGTCCTCGAAGTGCACCCCGGCGGCACCGGCGGCGATCATGTTCTTCATCAGTTCGAAGGCGTTCAGCACGCCGCCGAAGCCGGCTTCGGCGTCCGCCACGATGGGCAGGAAGTAGTCGATGAACTCCTTGCTGCCCGGCTCGATGCCGCGCGACCACTGGATCTCGTCGGCGCGCTTGAAGGTGTTGTTGATGCGGCGGACCATGGTCGGCACGGAGTCGTAGGCGTAGAGCGACTGGTCCGGATACATGGTCTCGGAGGTGTTGCCGTCGGCGGCGACCTGCCAGCCGGAGAGATAGACGGCTTCGAGGCCGGCCTTGGCCTGCTGCATGGCCTGGCCGGCGGTGATCGCGCCGAAGGCGTTCACGTAGCCCTTCTTGGCGCCGCCGTTGACCTTTTCCCACAGCTTTTCGGCGCCGCGCTTGGCCAGCGTGTACTCGATCTGCTGCGAGCCGCGCAGGCGCACGACGTCGGCGGCGGAGTAGCCGCGCTTGACACCTTTCCAGCGCGGATTGGTGGCCCAGTCCTTTTCCAGGGCGGCGATTTGCTCTTGGCGAGTGCTCATGTTCGGGTCCTCTCGTGATGGGTTCGGGGGCGGTTAGGTGAAACGATGGGGCGCAGTATAGTGATTCTTTTGCAAAGCAACAAGTGTCTTATATAAGACATATGTTAGAAATTTTTTATGGGGTGGCTGGTAAAACGGTCGATAGGGAAAAGTGCCCGCCGTTCCGGCGGGCGGAACGGCCAAAAGTCGGCGCTGACGGGACGGTGCGACGCGGCGTCGCCGCGGTAGGCAGAAAAACTAGGGATGCAGGCGCTCGGCGCTGACGATCAGGCCATCCTCGTCGGCGTAGAGCCAGTCGCCCGGCCGGAATTCGATGCCGGCGAAGCTGACGGGTACCTCGGCGTCGCCGAGATTCTTCTTGACGGTCTTGAGCGGATGGGTGGCGAGCGCGAACACGCCGAGTTCCATGGTGGAAATAGCGGCGGAGTCGCGGATGCAGCCCCAGACGACGACGCCGGCCCAGCCGTTCTTGACGGCCAGCGCGGCGAGCTGGTCGCCGAGCAGGGCGCGGCGCAGGCTGCCGCCGCCGTCGATCACCAGCACGCGGCCGTCGCCGGGCGTGTCGAGGGTCTGACGCACCAGGCCGTTGTCCTCGAAGAGCTTGAGCGTGGCGATGGGGCCGTGGAAGGCGGCATGACCGCCATAGGAGCGGAAGATCGGGGCGGCGACGCGAATCTTGTCCTCGTGGGCGTCGCAAAGGTCGGTGGTCTGCAGGCGCATGGCGTCAGGCGGCGGGGCTGGCGGCGGGGGCGGGCGCGGCGGCCGCTGTTTCGAAGCTCAGGCGCACCTTTTCGTGTTCGTCGAGATCGATGGTGACCTTGCCGCCATGCACCAGCTTGCCGAACAGCAGCTCGTCGGCGAGGGCGGCGCGGATGGTGTCCTGGATCAGGCGCGCCATCGGGCGCGCGCCCATCAGCGGGTCGAAGCCCTTCTCGGCCAGCCAGGCGCGCAGGGCGTCGGTGAAGATCGCCTCGACCTTCTTCTCGTGCAACTGGCCTTCGAGCTGCATGAGGAACTTGTCCACCACGCGCAGGATGATCTCGCCGTCGAGGGCCTTGAAGGAGATGATGGCGTCGAGCCGGTTGCGGAACTCGGGCGTGAACATGCGCTTGATGTCGGCCATCTCGTCGCCGGCCTGCTTGTTGCTGGTGAAGCCGATGCTGGTCTTCTGCAGGGCCTCGGCGCCGGCGTTGGTGGTCATGATGATGACGACGTTGCGGAAGTCGGCCATTCGGCCGTTGTTGTACGTCAGGGTGCCGTGGTCCCTAACCAGCCGCAGGATGTTGAAGATGTCCGGATGCGCCTTCTCGATCTCGTCGAGCAGCAGCACGGCGTGGGGCTTCTTGGTGACGGCCTCGGTCAGCAGGCCGCCCTGGTCGAAACCGACGTAGCCGGGCGGCGCGCCGATCAGGCGGCTCACGGCGTGGCGCTCCATGTATTCGGACATGTCGAAGCGGATCAGCTCGATGCCCATGCAGTAGGCGAGCTGGCGCGCCACCTCGGTCTTGCCGACCCCCGTCGGGCCGGAGAACAGGAAGCTGCCGATCGGCTTCTGCGGGTTGCCGAGGCCGGAGCGCGACATCTTGATCGCCTTGGCGAGCGCGTCGATGGCATTGTCCTGGCCGAACACCATGCTCTTGAGGTCGCGGTCGAGATTCCTGAGCGCCGAGCGATCGTCGGCGGAGACGTGCTGCGGCGGGATGCGCGCGATCTTGGCGACGATTTCCTCGATCTCCTGCTTGCCGATCAGCTTCTTCTGCTTCGACTTGGGCAGGATGCGCTGCGCCGCGCCGGCCTCGTCGATGACGTCAATGGCCTTGTCGGGCAGGTGGCGGTCGGTGATGTACTTGGCGGAAAGTTCGGCGGCGTTGGTGATCGCCGCGGCGGAATACTTGATGCCGTGGTGTTCCTCGAAGCGCGTCTTGAGGCCGCGCAGGATCGAGATCGTCTCGTCCACGCTCGGTTCGTTGACGTCGATCTTCTGGAAGCGGCGCGAGAGGGCGTGGTCCTTCTCGAAGACGCCGCGGAATTCGTTGTAGGTGGTGGCGCCGATGCACTTGACCGCGCCGGAGGAGAGGGCGGGCTTGAGCAGGTTGGAGGCGTCGAGGGTGCCGCCGGAGGCGGAGCCGGCGCCGATCAGCGTGTGGATCTCGTCGATGAACAGGATGGCGTGCGGGTCGTCCACCAGCTGCTTGAGCACGGCCTTGAGGCGCTGCTCGAAGTCGCCGCGATACTTGGTGCCGGCCAGCAGCGCGCCCATGTCGAGGGCGTACACGGTGGACTGGGCGAGGATCTCGGGCACGCGGTTCTCGACGATGCGCCGCGCCAGGCCCTCGGCGATCGCGGTCTTGCCGACGCCGGCCTCGCCGACCAGCAGCGGGTTGTTCTTGCGGCGGCGGCAGAGGGTCTGGATGACGCGCTCCAGCTCCTTGTCGCGGCCGATCAGCGGGTCGATCTTGCCGGTAAGGGCGAGCTGGTTGAGGTTCTGGGTGAAGTTGTCGAGGGCGCTGGCCTGCTGCTGCGTCTCGGCCTCCTGCTCCGGCGCTTCCTCGTTCTTGCCGGCGGGTTGCGGCGCCTTGGTGATGCCGTGGGAGATGTAATTCACCACGTCGAGGCGCGAGATGCCCTGCTTCTGCAAGAAATAGACGGCATGGGAATCCTTCTCGCCGAAGATCGCCACCAGCACGTTGGCGCCGTTCACTTCCTTCTTGCCCGAGGACTGCACGTGCAGGATCGCCCGCTGGATCACGCGCTGGAAGCCGAGGGTCGGCTGGGTGTCGATCTCGCCGTCGCCGGCGACGGTCGGGGTGTGCTGGTTGATGAAGCTGGCGACTTCCTGGCGCAACTCGTCGATGTTGGCGGCGCAGGCGCGCAACACGTCGGCCGCCGACGGGTTGTCGAGCAGGGCCAGCAGCAGGTGCTCGACCGTGATGAATTCGTGGCGCTTCTGCCGCGCCTCGACGAAGGCCATGTGCAAGCTGACTTCAAGTTCTTGGGCGATCATCCCGGTCCTTTCGTTTGCCTCAGTTCTCTTCCATCACGCAGGCCAGCGGATGCTGGTGCTGTCGGGCGAAGGCTTCCACCTGCTCCACCTTGGTGGCCGCCAGGTCGCGGGGAAAGACGCCGCAAATCCCCCGGCCATGGCGGTGCACCTTCAGCATGACCACCGTTGCCTGCTCGCGACTCATGCGGAAGAACTTCTCCAGCACGACGACGACGAAATCCATCGGCGTGTAGTCGTCGTTCAACAGCATCACCTTGTAGAGGGGCGGCGGCTTGATGCGCCGCTTGTCCGGCTCCAGGGCGACGCCTTCGCTGGTTTGAGTCTGCTTGCGGGTTGCCATGCTTTGATTCTAATGCGAATAAAACACCATGCAACACCGCCGCCATCATGGGAAAAACGGGGTGAAACCGCTGTTTCAGTGCCGGCTGTGACGCTGGCCGCGCCCGGTTGCAACGGGACCGCGATGCGGACGGAGCCCAGGTTCCTGGCGACGCGGGCATGTTTCCCGCCCCGGCGGGGGGAGCGTCGCGGCGCATGCGGCGGCATGATTTTCACGCCGCGCCTCGGCTAAGCCGATGGTTATATGGCATGGCGCATGCTGTCCTTCCTCTTTGGCCGCATCCAGGCTCACGTCATGTTGTAGCGCAGCATGGAAATGAGTTGACGCCCTCGCCAAAACTGCGTAAAAGGCCACCGTGTTTGGTTCAAGCTCCACCTCAGTGCACCACCGAGTGACCGCGCAGTCTTCAGTTTTCTGATTCACCGCCTTGGCTCTCTCCGCTGTCGAGAACTTGCAACACAAACATGTCGCCGGCCTGACGGCTGTTCGTCGGGCGCAGGTTATGTGTCACGTTTTATGAAAGAGGTTTTATGGCAACGGGTACCGTCAAGTGGTTCAATGATTCCAAGGGTTTCGGCTTCATCACCCCGGACGATGGCAGCGAAGATCTGTTCGCGCATTTTTCCGCCATCAACATGGCCGGTTTCAAGACCCTGAAAGAGGGCGAGAAGGTCAGCTTCGAAGTCGTGCAAGGCCCCAAGGGCAAGCAGGCTTCGAACATCCAGAAGGCCTGATTGCGACGGTAGCCACACCGTCTTGCCAGCGCCGACTTTTCTGGCGCTGAAACAAAAAAGCCACGCGTAGCGTGGCTTTTTTGTTTCGACATAACGTTCGCTTTGCTCGCGTTAGTCTTCACGAAAGTCGGTGCCGCTTTGTCGGCACCGACTTTCGTTGGCGATGGAAAATCACATGCGCTCGATCATCGCCTTGCCGAACTCGGAGCACTTCACTTCCTTCGCGCCTTCCATCAGGCGGGCGAAGTCGTAGGTGACGATCTTGTCGGCGATGGCGGCCTCCATCGACTTGATGATCAGGTCGGCGGCTTCCTTCCAGCCGAGGTGGCGCAGCATCATCTCGGCGGAGAGGATCAGTGAGCCGGGGTTCACGTAGTCCTTGCCGGCGTACTTCGGCGCCGTGCCGTGGGTGGCCTCGAACACCGCGTAGTGGTCGGAGATGTTGGCGCCCGGGGCGATGCCGATGCCGCCGACCTGCGCGGCCAGCGCGTCGGAGATGTAGTCGCCGTTGAGGTTGAGCGTGGCGATCACGTCGTACTCGGCGGGGCGCAGCAGGATCTGCTGCAGGAAGGCGTCGGCGATGGCGTCCTTGATGACGATTTCGCGGCCGGTGTCGGGATTCTTGAAGGAACACCACGGACCGCCGTCGATCGGCTGGGCGCCGAATTCGCGCTTGGCCAGCTCGTAGCCCCAGTCGCGGAAGCCACCCTCGGTGAACTTCATGATGTTGCCCTTGTGCACGATCGTCACGCTCTTGCGATCATTGGCGATGGCGTACTTGATCGCGGCGCGCACCAGGCGCTCGGTACCCTCGCGCGACACCGGCTTGATGCCGATGCCGGAGGTGGAGGGGAAGCGGATCTTCTTCACGCCCATCTCGTCCTGCAGGAACTTGATGAGTTTCTTGGCGTTCGCGGACTCGGCTTCCCATTCGATGCCGGCGTAGATGTCCTCGGTGTTCTCGCGGAAGATCACCATGTCGGTCTTGGTGGGGTCCTTGAGCGGCGAGGGCACGCCCTTGAAGTAGCGTACCGGGCGCACGCACTGGTAGAGGTCGAGTTCCTGGCGCAGGGCGACGTTGAGCGAACGGATGCCGCCGCCGACCGGCGTGGTCATCGGGCCCTTGATGGAGACGGAGTATTCCTTGCATGCGTTCAGGGTGTCCTCCGGCAGCCAGACGTCGGGGCCGTAGAGGCGGGTGGACTTTTCGCCAGCATAGACTTCCATCCAGGAAATCTTCTTCTTGCCGCCATACGCCTTGGCGACCGCGGCATCGACCACGGCCTTCATGACGGGGGTGATATCGACGCCGATGCCGTCGCCTTCGATGAAGGGGATGATCGGGTTGTCCGGGGTGGGTTGTCCGGCGACGATTTTCTGACCTTCGGTGGGAACCTTGATATGGGAAGTGCTCATGCCTGCTCCAGTGTCGGTTTGAAGTGGTGCGCTTGTGGCGCGAAGGCTGCCTGCACTTGGCGCTTATTCGTGTTGGTTCATCGGCCCAATGCAGCTTTTTTTATTATCCATGAAATTCGACTTATCGGCTAGCGGGTGGATGCTAGAATTCTCTTGATTCAAGTTGAGAAATGTTGAGGATAATCATGGACATCCAGTTGGGTTTGGCGACGGGGGCCGATCCGTCCGCCGGTTCCCGGGCTCTATTGATCGCCCAGACCCTCATCGAGGGCTTCAACAAGCACTATCGCCTGTTTCGCGCCAGTTCGGCGCAGGCCAAGACCCTGTTCGAAGAGGCCGACTGGCACGGCGTGCAGCAGGCGGTGCGCGAGCGCATCCAGTTCTACGACGACCGCGTCGCCGAAACCGTCGAGCGCCTGCACCGCGAATTCAACGCCGAAACCGTCGATGACATGGTGTGGCGCCAGGCCAAGCTCTATTACATCGGCCTGCTGACCAACCATAGCCAGCCCGAGCTGGCCGAGACCTTCTTCAACTCGGTGTTCTGCAAGATCCTGCATCGCACCTATTTCCACAACGATTTCATCTTCGTGCGGCCGGCCATCTCGACCGAGTACATCGAATCCGATCCGCCGGCCTACCGTGTCTACTATCCCAACGCAAGCGGCTTCCGCGAGGCGATCAGGCGGATTTTCCTCGACTTCGGCTGGCGGCGCGAATTCGCCGACCTCGACCGCGACGTCGAGTACATTCGCAGCGTGGTGCATGAGCAGTTTCCCGAACTGCCGCGCCGCGAGGTGAATTTCCAGATCCAGGTGCTGTCCTCGGCCTTCTACCGCAACAAGGCCGCCTATGTCATCGGCAAGGCGGTGAACGGCGCCAACGAGTATCCCTTCGCCGTGCCGGTGCTGCACGACGCCGACGGCAAGCTGGTGCTCGACTGCATCCTGCTTGATCCCGGCCTGATCAGCGTGCTGTTCTCCCTGTCGCGCGCCTACTTCATGGTGGACATGCCGGTGCCGGCCAACTACATCCAGTTCCTGCGCTCGATCATGCCGCACAAGCCGCGCGCCGAGCTCTACTCGATGCTCGGTCTCGGCAAGCAGGGCAAGACCGCCTTCTACCGCGGCCTGTTCTCGCATCTGCATCACTCCGCCGACCAGTTCATCGTCGCGCCGGGCATCCGCGGCCTGGTGATGCTGGTATTCACGCTGCCGTCGTATCCCTACGTCTTCAAGGTGATCAAGGACAAGTTCGGCGTGACCAAGGAAGTGGATCACGCGACGGTCAAGCGCAAATACCAGCTCGTCAAGCAGGTGGACCGCGTCGGGCGCATGGCCGACACCCTGGAGTTCTCCCATGTCGCCCTGCCGAAGAAGCGCTTCGCGCCCGAACTCGTCGAGGAACTGCGCCGCGAGATTCCCTCGCTGCTGGAGGAGGACGGCGAGGACCTGATCATCAAGCATCTCTACATCGAGCGCCGCATGGAGCCGCTCAACCTTTATCTCGAACGCGCCGAGAAAGCCGGGCGCGACGACCTGATCGAAGAAGCGGTGATCGAGTACGGCAACGCGATCCGCGAACTGGCGATCGCCAACATCTTTCCCGGCGACATGCTGTGGAAGAACTTCGGCGTCACGCGCTACGGCCGGGTCGTGTTCTACGACTACGACGAGATCGAGTACATGACCGACTGCAACTTCCGCCGCATCCCGCCGGCGCCGAACGAGGAAGCCGAAATGTCCGGCGAGCCCTGGTATTCGGTGGGCCGGAACGACATCTTCCCCGAGGAGTTCGAGACCTTCCTGCTCACCTCGCCGAAGATCCGCGCCGCCTTCCTGCGCCACCATGCCGACTTGCTCGACGCAGGCCTCTGGCAGCGCGTCCAGGAAGACATCCGCGCCGGCGCGGTGCGCGATTTCTTCCCTTATCCGGAATCCCTGCGCTTCTGCCAGCGCTTCGGCGCGGGCTGTACGGCCGGTTGAAGTGGCGCGACTGATCCTCTTCAACAAACCCTACGGCGTGCTGTGCCAGTTCAGCGGCGACGGCACGCGGCCGACGCTCGCCGACTACATCGCCGTTCCCCGCGTCCATGCCGCCGGCCGGCTCGACGCCGATAGCGAAGGCCTGCTGGCGCTGACCGGCGACGGCCGGCTGCAGGCGCGCATCGCCGACCCGCGCCACAAGCTGCCGAAGATTTACTGGGCTCAGGTCGAGGGCGAACCTGATGCCGCGGCCCTGGCGACCATGGCCGCCGGCCTCGACCTCGGCGATTTCGTCACCCGGCCCTGCCGCGCGAGGCGCATCGATGAGCCCGCCGGCCTCTGGCCGCGCGATCCGCCGATCCGCTACCGGGCGGCGATCCCGACCTGCTGGCTGGAGATCGAGCTGCGCGAGGGCAAGAACCGCCAGGTGCGTCGCATGACCGCCAAGATCGGCCATCCGACGTTGCGTCTGATCCGCGCCGCGATCGGGCCCTGGTCTCTCGGCGATCTGACGCCGGGTGCCTGGACCGCGGTCGACGTAAACTTGCCGCCCGCAACCGCGCCGTCCTCTCCCCATCCAAGGAAAAAGCCATGCTCTCCCGTCCGCTCCCGCGCGCGCGTCTCCTGACGCTCGGCCTGATCCTGTTTTCCCTGGGAGTCAATGCCCAGCAGAACCTGCCGGTCATGGAACTCGCCGCCGGCTTCCACCGCATCGAGGCCGAAGTGGCCGCCACCAATCCGGCGCGCATGCAGGGCCTCATGCACCGCCGCGCCATGCCGGACCAGCGCGGCATGCTGTTCGTCTTCCCGCAAAACGCGCAGCACTGCATGTGGATGAAGAACACCTTCCTGCCGCTTTCGGTCGCCTTCCTCGACGAGGAGGGGCGAATCACCAACATCGAGGACATGCAGCCGCAGACCGAAACCAACCACTGCGCGGCGCGGCCCGCGCGCTACGCGCTGGAAATGAACCTGGGCTGGTTCGCCCGGCGCGGCCTCAAGGCCGGCGACGCCGTCGCCGGCATCGAGCGCGCGCCGCGTCCCCAGTGAGCACCGTTCCATCAGCGCCGACTTTTCCCTTTCTTGCCGGATGACCATGACGCCCCGAGACCGTAGCCACGACGCCGCGACCGCGCGCGACCTCCTTGCCTTCATCGACGCCAGCCCCAGTCCCTGGCATGCCGTGGCCAATGCCATCGCCCGGCTGGAGACCCGGGGCTTCAGTCGCCTCGATGAAGCGGAACGCTGGAAACTGGCGCCGGGCGGACGCTATTTCGTCGCGCGCGGCGCCTCGCTGATCGCCTTCGTCCAGGGCACGCGGCCGCTGGTGGATGCCGGTCTGCGCCTGATCGGTGCCCACACCGATTCGCCGGGCCTGCGCGTCAAGCCGCAGGCGGCCGGCGTGGCGGACGGCCTGCTGCGGCTGGCCGTCGAGGTCTATGGCGGGCCGATCCTGGCGACCTTCGCCGACCGCGACCTCGGCCTGGCCGGCCGCGTCGTGGCGCGCAGTGTCGACGGCCAGGCGACGCGCCTTGTCTGCTTCGACCGGCCCGTGGCGCGCCTGCCGAACCTGGCGATCCACATGAACCGCGACGTCAACGAGCAAGGGCTCAAGTTCAACAAGCAGACCGAACTGCCGCTGATCGCCGGTGCGCTCGGCGCGCCGGGCGAGGCCGCCGCCGAGTGGCTCCGGCTGCTGGCGGCGCAGGCGCAGGTCGAGCCCGCCGACCTGCTGAGCTGGGAACTGGCGGCCTACGACGTGCAACCCGGCGCCCTCTGGGGCGCGCGGGAGGAATTCGTCGCCAGCCGCCAGCTCGACAACCTGTCCTCCTGCCATGCCGCGCTGACGGCGCTGCTGGCGACCGAGACGCCGGCGGCCACGGCGCTGGCGGCCCTGTTCGACCACGAGGAGGTCGGCAGCGCAAGCGCCGCCGGCGCGGGCGGCAGCTTCCTGCTCGACATGCTGGCGCGGCTGGCGGCGCAGCACGGCCTGGACGGGGAGGACAAGCGCCGCATGCTGGCGCGGAGCTTCTTCGTCAGCGCCGACATGGCCCATGCCTACCAGCCGAACTTCCCCAATGCCTACGAGCCCGGCCACAAGATCGCGGTGAACGGCGGCCCGGTGATCAAGCGCAACGCCAACCAGCGCTACGCCACCGACGCGGAAAGCGCCGCGCGCTTCATGCGCGCCTGCGAGCGCGCCGGCGTCGCCTGCCAGCAATACGCCCATCGCGGCGACCTCGGCTGCGGCAGCACCATCGGTCCGCAGGTGGCGGCGCAGCTGGGCATCGCCTGCGTCGATGTCGGCTCGCCGATGTGGGCGATGCACAGCGCGCGCGAAAGCGCGGGCGTGCACGACCAGGCCGACATGATCGCCGCGCTGACGGCGGTGCTGGCGGAATAGCCGGACAACGCGGCACCGTCCCGCCATCCGCTACGGCGAGGAGAGCGTTTTTTGCTCGACCGCCTTGTAGCGCAGGGGCTTCATCAGCGCCGATTTTTTCGGTGCGGGCCGGGCCTCAGGGCACCTGGCGGCCGAGCATGTGCCCGAGGAAGGTTTCCGCCACGGCCGACAGATGCTTGCCGGCGAGGTAGGCGACATACCACTGGCGCAGCAGCGGAAAACCCTCGACGTCGAGGGTGTGCAGGATGCCGTGGTCGCCCTCGAGCGCCACGGTGTGGCTGGACAGCACCGAAATGCCGAGCCCGCCGGCGATGGCCTGCTTGATCGCCTCGTTGCTGCCGAGCTCCATGCGCACGCGCGGCTTGAGGCCGTGCTGGGCGAAATGCCGTTCGACGGCGAGACGCGTGCCCGAGCCGGGTTCGCGCAGGATGAAGGGCTCCTCGGCGAGACGCGCCAGCGGGATCGACCGCGCGCGCGCCAGCGGATGATCCTGGCGCGCCAGCACGACGAGCGGATTGTCGGCGATCGGCATGGCGACGACGTCGAGACCTTCCGGCGGGGTGCCGAGCACCACCAGATCGTCCTCGTTGGCGGCGAGGCGGGCCAGCAGCTTCTCGCGGTTGGTGACGGTCAGCGCCGCCTCGATGCCCGGGTAGCGTGCGCAGAACTCGCCCAGCAGGCGCGGCACCAGGTATTTCGCCGTGGTCACGATGGCGACGCGCAGGCGGCCGCGCTTGAGACCCTGCATGTCGGCGAGCCGCATCTCCATCCGTTCCAGGGCATCGAGGGTCTCGCGACAGGTCGCCAGCACCTCGCGGCCGGCATTGGTCAGGTGGATCTGCCTGCCGATGCGTTCCAGCAAGGGCATGCCGACGCCTTCCTCCAGCTGCTTGACCTGGGCGAAGACGGCCGGCTGCGTCAAATGCAGTTCTTCCGCCGCCCGTGTGTAGCTGAGGTGCTGGGCGACCGCGGCGAAGATCTGGAGCTGTCGGAGGCTGTAGTTCATGGCTCAATAATACATAAAAGCAAATAGAAGCTCTAAAAACTATTCAGTTTTGTTTATTGCTTGCCTTGCCCATACTCCGTCCATCCCGAATCGTTCGGGTGCGTTTTCCAACAAATACAGGAGACAGGCATGGCCGCAAAGAAATACGACGCCGGCGTCAAGGAGTACCGCACGATGTACTGGCAGCCGGATTACCAGGTGAAGGATTCCGACATCCTCGCCTGCTTCAAGGTGATACCGCAGGCGGGCGTTTCCCGCGAGGAGGCCGCCGCCGCCGTGGCCGCCGAATCTTCCACCGCTACCTGGACGACGGTGTGGACCGACCTCCTGACCGACCTCGAGTACTACAAGGGCCGCGCCTACGCGATCGAGGACGTGCCGGGCAACGACGAGGCCTTCTACGCCTTCATCGCCTATCCGATGGACCTGTTCGAGGAGGGTTCGGTGGTGAACGTGTTCACCTCCCTGGTCGGCAACGTGTTCGGCTTCAAGGCCGTGCGTTCGCTGCGGCTGGAGGACGTGCGCTTTCCGCTGTGGTTCGTCACCACCTGCCCCGGGCCTCCCCATGGCATCCAGGTCGAGCGCGACAAGCTCGACAAGTACGGCCGGCCGATGCTCGGCTGCACCATCAAGCCCAAGCTGGGCCTGTCCGCCAAGAACTACGGCCGCGCCGTCTATGAGTGCCTGCGCGGCGGCCTCGATTTCACCAAGGACGACGAGAACGTCAACTCCCAGCCCTTCATGCGCTGGCGCGACCGCTTCCAGTTCTGCCAGGAGGCCATCGAGAAGGCAGAGGCGGAGACCGGCGAGCGCAAGGGCCACTACCTGAACGTGACCGCCGCCACCTACGAGGAAATGATGGAGCGCGCCGAATTCGCCAAGGAAATCGGCTCGCCGATCATCATGTCCGACTACCTGACCGTCGGCTGGGCGGCGCACACCAGCCTCTCCAAGTGGTGCCGCAAGAACGGCATGCTGCTGCATGTGCACCGCGCGATGCACGGCGTGATCGACCGCAACCCGAACCACGGCATCAACTTCCGCGTGCTGGCCAAGCTGCTGCGCCTGATCGGCGGCGACCACCTGCACTCCGGCACCGTCGTCGGCAAGCTCGAGGGCGACCGCGAAGCGACCATCGGCTGGATCAACCTGATGCGCGACCGCTACATCAAGGCCGACCGCTCCAAGGGCATCTTCTTCGACCAGGATTGGGGCCCGATGCCCGGCGTCATCCCGGTTGCCTCCGGCGGCATCCACGTCTGGCACATGCCCGCGTTGGTCAACATCTTCGGCAACGACTCCGTCCTCCAGTTTGGCGGCGGCACGCTCGGCCATCCCTGGGGCAACGCCGCCGGCGCCGCGGCCAACCGTGTCGCGCTGGAAGCCTGCGTGCAGGCGCGCAACGAAGGCCGCCAACTGGAGAAGGAGGGCAAGGACATCCTGACCAACGCCGCCAAGTCCAGCCCCGAGCTGAAGGTCGCGATGGAAACCTGGAAGGAAATCAAGTTCGAGTTCGACACGGTGGACAAGCTCGACGTCCAGCACCGCTAAACCGAACCGACCACATATCGAAAGGATTGAAACATGAGCGACGTACAAGACTACGCATCCCGCCTGTCCGACCCGGCCAGCCGCAAGATGGGCACGTTTTCCTACCTGCCGCCGATGGACGCGGCGCAGATCCGCAAGCAGGTCGAGTGGATCGTCAAGAACGGCTGGAACCCGGCCATCGAGCACACCGAGCCGCAGCATTCGATGTCCAACTACTGGTACATGTGGAAACTGCCGATGTTCGGCGAGACCGACGTGGATCGCATCCTCGCCGAGCTCGAAGCCTGCCACAAGGCCAACCCGGACAACCACGTCCGCCTGCTCGGCTACGACAACTTCAAGCAGAGCCAGGGCGCCAACATGGTGATCTACCGCGGCAAGGCCGTTTGACCGCATAGCGTGTACCCCGCCGCATCTTCCTCGTTCCGCGGCGGGGCTTTTTTCGGGAGCATGAAATGAGCGACATCATCGAGCAGTACCGCATCCAGGAAGAACCCTACTATCGTTCCGTCGGCGACGAGATCGAACTGTTCGAAGCCTCCTACGCGGCGAAGATGCCGATGATGCTGAAGGGCCCGACCGGCTGCGGCAAGACCCGTTTCGTCGAGCACATGGCCTGGAAGCTCAAGAAGCCGCTGATCACCGTGGCCTGCAACGAGGACATGACCGCGTCCGACCTGGTCGGCCGCTTCCTGCTGGACGCCTCCGGCACCCGCTGGCAGGATGGCCCGCTGGCCATCGCCGCCCGCTTCGGCGCCATCTGCTACCTCGACGAAGTCGTCGAGGCGCGCCAGGACACCACCGTGGTGATCCACCCGCTGACCGACAACCGTCGCGTGCTGCCCCTCGAAAAGAAGGGCGAACTGCTGCGCGCGCACCCCGATTTCCATCTGGTGATCTCCTACAACCCGGGTTACCAGAGCCTGATGAAGGATCTGAAGCAATCCACCAAGCAGCGCTTCGGCGCGCTCGACTTCAATTACCCTGAACATTCAGCCGAGGTGGAGATCGTCGCCCACGAGGCGAAGGTCGCCGCCGCCGTCGCCGACAAGCTCGTCGCCATCGCCGAGCGCGCGCGCAACCTCAAGGGCCACGGCCTCGACGAGGGCATCTCGACGCGCATGCTGATCCATGCCGGCGAGCTGATCGCGCGCGGCGTCGCGCCGACCGCCGCCTGCCGCGTGGCGCTGGTGCGGCCGATCACCGACGATCCCGACATGCGCGATGCGCTGGACGCCGCCGTCGCCACCTTCTTCTGAGCCGGGGGGGACGCCATGAGCGTGAACCTCAAGGACTACGCCGAACTGATCGAGGATCTGCCGGAGAGTCACCGGCAATTGCTCGAGGCCGAATGGCACGAGGCGGCACGCATCCTCTCGCCGCGCGGCCTCGACAACTGGCTGAAATCCGCGCTGGCGCTGCAGCGCATGGGACGCGGCGGCGACATCGTCGCCGTCTGGATCGAGGAGGTGCCGGCCGTGGCGCGCGAGGTCGGCGAGGACGTGATCGCCGATTTCGCCCAGCAGTGCCTGCAGTTCGCCTCGCGCACCTCGGGCGCGGTGATCGAACTGGTGGTCGCCACCGCGCCGACCGCGGCGAAGCGGCTCGGCGATCCCGAGCTGTTCCGCGCCTACCTGCAATTGCTCAACGTCCTGCTCGGCCAGGCGGCGCGCGGCCTGCGGCCGATGCTCGAACACCTCGACCAGCAGCTCGGCGTGCTGACGCTCGGCGGCCAGCGCCGCTGGGCGCTGTGGGGCGCGCAGGCGCACCGCACCGATTTCGAGGAGCAGGTGCGCTACTTCTCCCTCGAATCGGAAGAGGCGAAGGCGATGCTGCAGAAGGAGCGCAAGGGCACGCTGTTCGTCGATATCCACCGCCGCATCGGCATGTATCTCAGGGCGCTGTGGGGCCGCGATTTCTTCATGCGCCCGACGGCGGGCGACTTCGATTCGCGCGAGGGCTTCAAGCCCTTCATCGCCGATTTCTTCCTGCACCTGCCCGATGCCTACGACGACTGGGACGGCATCCCGGGCCTCGACCTCTATCGCGCCGCCGCCGCGCACTGCGCCGCCCATGTCGTTTCGACCACTGCGCGCATTGATGCCGACCGCCTTTCCACCCTGCAGCAGGTCTGCGTCGGCCTCATCGAGGATGCGCGCGTCGAGGCGCTGGCGATCCGCCGCTTTCCGCGCCTCAGGGAATTCTGGGCGCAGTTCCATAGCGCCAAACCGAAAGGCGAAACGGTGGGCGACTATCTGAACCGCATCGCCCGCGCGCTGCTCGATCCCGCCTACGAAGATGCCGATCCGCTCGTCGCCTGGGCGCGCGACGGCTTCGCTCAAGCCGATCTCGCCACCCACGCCGTCTCGCTCGAACTTGGCCTCGCGCTGGCCGAGGAATTCCTGAAACGCCGGCTGCCCTGGTCGCCCTACCGCGACGTGCAGGCCACGCCTTACCGCGACGACAACCGCTACCTCTGGGAATACGAGGAATACGATTACGAGCAGGCGATCGCCGCCGGCTACGCGCAGGTGCAGCAGGTGCGCAAGTACGTGTCGGTCTCGGAGATGGTCAACGAGGTCGAGGTCGAGACCGCCGGCGACGACGCCCAGGAAATCTGGGTCTGCGCCAGCGAGTTCTTCGACGACGACGGTCTCTCGTTCAACCAGAAGGAAGGCAAGGAGCCGGTCGCCGAGCCTCGTCACTACGACGAGTTCGACTACCACATCCAGCTGAATCGTCCGGCCTGGGCGACGGTGCTGGAGAAGCGGCCGAAGTTCGGCGACCTCGCGGTGGTCGACAGGATCATCGACGATCACCGCAAGGTGACGCAGCGCCTGAAACACCTGCTCGATGCCCTCCAGCCGCAGGGCGTGCAGCGCATCCGCAAGTTGGAGGAAGGCGACGAGGTCGATATCAACGCGGCGATCCGTTCGCTGGTCGATATCCGCCTCGGCAGCCATCCCGACCCGCGCGTGATGATGCGCTCGGTGAGGAAGACGCGCGACATCGCGGTGCTGGTGCTGCTCGATCTTTCCGAATCGACCAACGACCGGGTGGCCGGCCAGGACTACACGGTGCTGGAGCTCACGCGCGCCGCGACGGTGCTGCTCGGCGAGGCGATCCACAAGGTCGGCGACGCCTTCGCGGTGCATGGCTTCTATTCCGACGGCCGCCACAATGTCTTCTACCAGCGCTACAAGGATTTCGAGCAGCCCTGGAACGACATCCCGAAGGCGCGGCTCGCCGGCATGGAGGGGCGTTTCTCGACGCGCATGGGCGCGGCGATGCGCCACGCCGGCCATCACCTGGCCCAGGTGCGCGCGGCGAAGAAGCTGCTGATCGTCGTCACCGACGGCGAGCCGGCCGACATCGACGTGCGCGATCCGCAGTACCTGCGCTTCGACGCCAAGAAGGCGGTCGAGGATGTCGGCCGCCTCGGCGTGACGCCCTTCTGCCTGACGCTCGACCCGCGCGCCGACCAGTACGTGGCGCGCATCTTCGGCCAGAAGAACTACCTGATCCTCGACCACGTCGAGCGCCTGCCCGAGCGTCTGCCGCGGCTTTACGCAGGATTGACCAAATGAGCCTGCGGACAGTCATCTTCGACGTGGACGGCACCCTCGCCGATACCGAGGAGGCCCACCGCCAGGCCTTCAATGCCACCTTCAAGGAATTCGGCCTGCCCTGGCATTGGGATGTCGAACTCTATGTCGAATTGCTGGGCGTGGCAGGCGGGAAAGAGCGTCTCGCGCATTACTGCCGCTGCGTCGATCCGCGGCGCATGGCGCAGCCGGACAGTGCGGACTTCATCGCCCGGCTGCACCAGCGCAAGACACGCGTCTACGAGCGGCGCGTCGAAATGGGCGAGGTGCCGGCGCGGCCCGGCGTCGTGCGTCTGGTGCGAGAACTGCTGGAGTCCGGCATGCGCCTGGCGATCGCCACCACCACCTCGCGCGCCAATGTCGATGTGCTGCTCGCGACGGCGCTGGCCGACCTGCCGCCGGATGCCTTCGCGGTGATCGGCGCCGGCGAGCAGGCCGCGGCCAAGAAGCCGGCGCCCGACATTTACCGCTGGGTGCTCGGCGCGCTCGACCTGCCGGGCGAGGAATGCCTCGCGGTCGAGGATTCGAAAAATGGCGTCCGCGCCGCCCTGGGGGCCGGCATCCCGGTGCTGGTCACCGAAAGCTCCTGGACGCGCCGCGACGACTTCACCGGCGCCCTGGCCGTGCTGCCCGACCTGGCCGGGATCGATCTCGCCGCGTTGCGCCGCTTTCATGAGGAGGGACGATGCCGCTCGTCGATCTGAAGGACATGCTGCGCCATGCGCGCGCCCACGGCTACGCGGTGGGCGCCTACGGCGCGGTGGGCAGCAACTTCGTCGCCGCGATCGTCGCGGGCGCCGAGGCTGCCCACGCGCCGGTCATCGTCAGCTTCGCGGAATCGCATTTCGCCCACTACGACTTCCCGGCGCTGATCGCGGCGGCGCAATCCACGGCCAGGCGCGCAAGGGTGCCGGTGGCCCTGTTCCTCGATCACGGTAGCGGCATGGATAGTGCCGTCGCCGCGATCCGTCACGGTTGCAACGGTGTGATGGTGGATGCCTCGCATCTGCCTTTCGACGACAACGTCGCCGCCACGCGCGCCGTGGCGGACATGGCCCATGGCGCCGGCGTGCCGGTCGAGGGCGCACTCGGCTACGTGCCGGGCGTCGAGGGCGAGGACGCCGAACGCCATCCCGGCGAGATGCGCCCGACCTCGCCGGGGGAGGCGGCCATCTATGTCGATGCCACCGGCGTCGATTTCCTCGCCGTGTCGGTCGGCACGGTGCATGGCCGGCTGCGCGGCGAACCGCGTCTCGACCTCGATCGGCTCGCCGCGATCGCCGATGCGGTCGGCGTGCCGCTCGTCATCCACGGCGGCACGGGGCTCTCGGACGAGCAGTACGGCGCCCTGACCGCGCGCGGCGTGGCGAAGATCAACTACTACACGGCGCTGTCCGACCTCGCCGCCGCGGCCGCCTCGAACGCACTGGCCGACGTCGAAGCCGGCTACACCGCCGCCATCGACGCGCTGCGCGCGGCGGTGGCGGACGAGGTGGCGCGCACCTGCGCGGTGTTCGGCGCCGCTGGACGCGCGGACGCCCTGCTGCCGGCCTGTCGGCACGCTTGAGCACCGTCCCGCCAGCGCCGACTTTGAGGGCTTGGCAGTTCGGCGTTTTCGATGGGTCTCTAAGAATAGTTCGACTTTCATGGATGGCTTGTCGGGCTTATCCTCTTTCCTCCATCCAATTGCCGCGAAGGATCACGCACAGATGAATGTTGTGGACACCGGAACGACGACCGGGCTGCGGTCGCGTCTGCATGATTTCATCGAGAATCCGCGCGTCCAGCGCGTCATCATCGCCCTGATTCTCGTCAACGCCGTCCTGCTCGGGCTGGAAACCTCGCCGGCCGCCATGGCGGCGGCCGGCACGCTGATCGTTGGCCTCGACCGGGCGATTCTTGCCGTCTTCGTCGCCGAGATCGCCGCGCGCCTGTATG
>JANJVS010000176.1 GCA_024709955.1 Rhodocyclaceae bacterium | reverse complement strand
CACGCGCATGAGCGGGCGGCGCGTGCATGTGGCCTCGGGGCGCACCTACCACGTGAAGTTCAACCCGCCGAAGGCGGAGGGCAAGGACGACGTGACCGGGGAGGACCTGATCCAGCGCGACGACGACAAGGAAGAGACGGTGCTGAAGCGCCTGGAGGTCTATCACCAGCAGACCAAGGCGCTGGTCGATTACTACGGCAAGTGGGCGGCCAGCGGCCAGGCCGGCGCGCCGCAGTACCGCAAGATCAACGGCCTCGGCAAGGTCGAGGCCGTGCGCGACGCCGCCTTCGCCGCGCTGAAATAAGAGGAGAGCAGTACATGGCAGCCAAGAAAATGAACGCGTTCTACGCGCAGTCCGGCGGCGTTACCGCCGTCATCAACGCCTCGGCCTGCGGCGTGATCGAGACCGCGCGCAAGCACAAGGACAAGATCGGCAAGGTCTATGCCGGCCGCAACGGCATCATCGGCGCGCTGACCGAGGACCTGATCGACACCACCAAGGAATCCGCCGCCGCCATCGCCGCCCTGCGCAACACGCCGTCCGGCGCCTTCGGCTCCTGCCGTTTCAAGCTCAAGTCGCTGGAAGCCAACCAGCGCGAGTACGAGCGCCTGATCGAGGTATTCAAGGCCCACAACATCGGCTACTTCTTCTACAACGGCGGCGGCGACTCCGCCGACACCTGCTACAAGGTGTCGCAGCTGTCCGAGAAGATGGGCTATCCGGTGCAGGCCATCCACGTGCCGAAGACGGTCGACAACGACCTGCCGATCACCGACAACTGTCCCGGCTTCGGCTCCGTCGCCAAGTACATCGCGGTGTCCACGCTCGAAGCCACCTTCGACGTGCGCTCGATGTGCGCCACCTCGACCAAGGTTTTCGTGCTCGAAGTGATGGGCCGCCACGCCGGCTGGATCGCCGCGGCCGGCGCGATGGCATCGACGCCCGACCAGGAACTGCCGATCGTCGTGCTGTTCCCCGAGGTGCTGTTCGACCAGAAGAAGTTCCTCGCCAAGGTCGACAGCTTGGTGAAGAAATTCGGCTACTGCACCGTGGTCGTTTCCGAAGGCTGCCACTGGCCCGACGGCAAGTTCCTCGCCGAGCAGGGCACGCGCGACGCCTTCGGCCACGCCCAGCTCGGCGGCGCCGCGCCGGTGGTCGCCAACATGGTGAAGGATGCGCTCGGTCACAAGTTCCACTGGGGCGTCGCCGACTACCTGCAGCGCGCAGCGCGCCATATCGCCTCGAAGAGCGACGTGGACCAGGCCTACGCGATGGGCAAGGCCGCCGTCGAGTTCGCCCTCAAGGGCCACAACTCGGTGATGCCGACCGTCGAGCGCGTCTCGAACAAGCCCTACAAGTGGAAGGTCGGCATGGCGCCGCTCTCCAAGGTCGCCAACGTCGAGAAGATGATGCCGAAGAACTTCATCACCAAGGACGGCTTCGGCATCACCGACAAGTGCCGCGAATATCTCGCCCCGCTGATGAAGGGCGAGGATTATCCGCCCTACGGCACCGACGGTCTGCCCAAGTATGTGACGCTCAAGAACGTCGCGGTGCCAAAAAAACTAAGTGAGTTCAAGTTGTAAATCGGGTAGAAAGCATGAAGGGCGTGCCAACGGCGCGCCCTTCTGGTTTTGGGTGCATCGTGGTTTGATTTGAATCAACTAAAAGAGAAGGGGGTAGCTGATGTCGTCAGGTCTGATGTTCGCATTGGTCTGTGCAATCGGCGCGATTGCATACGGCTGGATTTCCTCGCAGTGGATTCTCTCCCAACCGACCGGCAACGATCGCATGCGTGCGATTTCGGCGGCGGTCCAGGAAGGCGCGCAGGCGTACCTGCGACGCCAATACACAACGATCGCCATGGTCGGCATCGTTCTCGCCATTCTGATCGCCGTGTTCCTCGGCATGTCGACCGCCGTCGGCTTCGTGCTCGGCGCGGTACTCTCCGGCGCGGCCGGCTTCATCGGCATGAACGTCTCGGTGCGCGCCAACGTGCGTACCGCCGAGGCGGCGAGCAAGGGTCTCAACGAGGCGCTCAACGTCGCCTTCCGTGGCGGCGCGATCACCGGCATGCTGGTGGTGGGGCTCGGCCTGCTCGGTGTGGCGGGCTACTACGCCATCCTCAAGGCGATGGCCGGCGACCAGAGCCTCGACCACATCCTGCATCCGCTGGTCGGCCTCGGCTTCGGCTCCTCGCTGATCTCGATCTTCGCGCGTCTGGGCGGCGGCATTTTCACCAAGGGCGCCGACGTCGGCGCCGACCTGGTGGGCAAGGTCGAGGCGGGCATTCCCGAGGATGATCCGCGCAACCCGGCGGTGATCGCCGACAACGTCGGCGACAACGTCGGCGACTGCGCGGGCATGGCGGCCGACCTGTTCGAGACCTACGCGGTGACCATCGTCGCGACGATGCTGCTCGGTGCGCTGTTGTTCAAGGCGAATGGGGCGGCGGCGGAGACGGCGGTGCTGTATCCGCTGGTGCTGGGCGGCTTCTCGATCATCGCCTCGATCGTCGGCGCGATGTTCGTCAAGGCGGCGCCCGGCGGCAAGATCATGAACGCCCTCTACAAGGGGTTGATCGTCGCCGGCGTTCTGGCGCTGGTGGCGTTCTATCCCCTGACCGGCTGGATCGTCGACGATCATCTGCTCGACCAGGTGCTCGGCATTTCCGGCGGCTCGCAGATGCGCCTGTATGGTGCTGCGGTTATTGGCTTGATCCTGACGGGTTTGATGGTGGTGATTACCGAGTATTACACCGCGACCGAATACGCCCCGGTGCGCCACATCGCGGAAGCCTCGACCACCGGCCACGGCACCAACGTCATCGCCGGACTCGGCGTCTCGATGAAGGCCACCGCCTGGCCGGTACTGTCGGTGTGCGCCGCGATCTGGTCGGCTTATGTGTTCGGCGGGCTCTACGGCATCGCGATCGCCGCGACCTCGATGCTGTCGATGGCCGGCATCATCGTCGCGCTCGACGCCTACGGCCCGATCACCGACAACGCCGGCGGCATCGCCGAGATGGCCGAGTTGCCGGATTCCGTGCGCAACATCACCGATCCGCTCGACGCCGTCGGCAACACCACCAAGGCGGTGACCAAGGGCTACGCGATCGGCTCGGCCGGCCTCGCCGCGCTGGTGCTGTTCGCCGACTTCACGCATGGCCTGGAAGCAGTGAAGCCGGGCACGAAGTTCCTGTTCGATCTCGCCGATCCGGCGGTCATCATCGGCCTGTTCGTCGGCGGCATGGTGCCCTATCTGTTCGCCGCGATGGGCATGGAGGCGGTTGGCCGTTCCGCCGGCGCGATCGTCATCGAGGTGCGCCGTCAGTTCCGCGAGATCAAGGGCATCATGGAAGGCACGGCCAAGCCGGAATACGGCACCTGTGTCGACATGCTGACCAAGGCGGCGATCCGCGAAATGATGATTCCCTCCCTGCTGCCCGTGCTGGTGCCGATCGTCGTCGCCGTCGTCATGAACTTCCTCATGCCGGCCGTTGGTGGGGTCGGCGCCGGTGTGCGCGCGCTGGGCGGCGTGCTGATGGGCACCATCGTCACCGGCCTGTTCGTCGCGATCTCGATGACCACCGGCGGCGGCGCCTGGGATAACGCCAAGAAGTACATCGAGGAAGGCAACTACGGCGGCAAGGGCTCGGACGCGCACAAGGCGGCCGTGACCGGCGACACCGTGGGCGATCCCTACAAGGACACCGCCGGCCCGGCGGTGAATCCGCTGATCAAGATCATCAACATCGTCGCGCTGCTGATCGTGCCGCTCGTCGCGTGAGCGTCACCACGTAACGGCAAAACGGGCAACCCGCGGGTTGCCCGTTTCATTTTGATTGCCCGCAAAACTCGGCGCTGACGAGACGGTTGCGCTACGAGGCGGCCGAGCAAAAGATGTCCGCCATCGCCGTGGCGGAGGTGTGATGGCGTCAGGCGGCGCCGCGCTTGCGGAAGTCGCGTAGCCGGAAGCCCTGCAGCCACAGGGTACCGAAATACACCGCGATCGCCGCCGCCACCAGCATGGCGAGACGCAGCACGCGCGCGCTGGCGGATGCGCTCAGCCATTCGCTTTCCTGGCCCATGCCGAACCAGAGCGTGACGGACAGGGCGGTGAGGGCGACGCCCAGCTTGAGCAGGAATCTCCCCCAGCCGGGGCGGGGAAGGTAATCGGCGCGGCGGCGCAGGCCGCGATAGAGCAGGGCCGCGTTGAGGCAGGAGGCCAGCCCGATGGCCAGCGCCAGGCCCGCATGCTTGAGCGGACCGATGAAGGCGAGGTTCATCGCCTGGGTCGCCGCCAGTGTGACGAGGGCGATCTTGACCGGCGTCTTGATGTCCTGCCGCGCGTAGAAGCCGGGGGCCAGCACCTTGACGAGAATCAGTCCGATCAGGCCGACGCTGTAGGCGACCAGGGCCGCGCGGGTCTGCAGTACGTCTGCGGCGGTGAAGGCGCCGTGCTGGAATAGCGTGGAAATCAGCGGAACGCCGAGCAGGGCGAGGCCGACGGCGGCGGGCAGTGTCAGCAGGAAGGTCAGGCGCAGGCCCCAGTCGAGCAAGGCGGAGAATTCCCGCGGGTCGTCGCCGGCATGGGCCTTGGACAGGCTGGGCAGCAGTATCGTGCCGAGCGCCGCGCCGAGCAGGCCGGCGGGGAATTCCATGAGTCGGTCGGCGTAGTAGAGCCAGGAGACGCTGCCCGAGGCCAGGAACGAGGCGAAGATGGTGTTGATGAGCAGCGACACCTGGGCCACCGAAACGCCGAGCACGGCCGGGGCCATGAGCTTGAGCACGCGGCGCACGCCGGGATCGTCGGGAGCGAATTGGAAGCGCGGCAGCATGCCGATGCGCCCCAGGGCGGGCAACTGGAGCGCCAGTTGCAGCAGCCCGCCGAGGAAGACCGCCCACGCCAGCGCCAGCACCGGCGGGTCGAACCAGGGCGCGGCGAACAGGGCCATGCCGATGAAGGATAGGTTCAGCAGCACCGGCGTGAATGCCGGCAAGGCGAAGCGCCCCCAGGTATTGAGGATGCCGGCGGCCATGGCGACCAGCGCCATGAACAGGATGTAGGGAAACGTGATGCGCGTGAGCGTCACCGTCAAGTCGAACTTGTCGGCATCGGCGGCGAAGCCGGGGGCCGAGACGTAGATCAGCAGCGGCGCGCCGAGCACGCCGAGAGCGGCGACCGCGATGACGATCAGGAACAGGGCGCTGGCGACGCGGGCGACGAGGGCCTTGGTTTCGGCTTCGCCGCGCTGGTTGCGGTATTCCGCCAGCAGCGGAACGAAGGCCTGGGAAAACGCCCCTTCGGCGAACAGGCGGCGCAACAGATTGGGCAGGCGGAAGGCGACGAAGAAGGCGTCGGTCGCCATGCCGGCGCCGAAGGCGCGGGCGATGACGAAGTCGCGGACGAAACCGAGAATGCGCGACAGCAGGGTCAGGCTGCTGACCGTCGCGAGGGTGCGGAGCAGATTCATGGCGGGATGGTAACCGCTGGCGGTCGCGGACGACGCGCAAAAAAGCGCCTTGCAAAACCGTCCGACTCTGCTTATAATCGCGCGCTTTTCATCGATCATCAGCGAAATAATCCATGGCCAATACCGCCCAAGCCCGCAAACGTGCCCGTCAGGCGACCCAGCGTCGTGCCCACAACATGAGCCTGCGTTCGGAACTGCGCACCGCTATCAAGAAGGTGCGTAAGGCCATTCTCGCCGGTGACAAGGCCGCTGCCCAAGCCGTCTTCAAGGACTCCCAGAGCACCATCGACTCGCTCGCCGACAAGCGTGTCGCGCACAAGAACACCGTGGCGCGCTACAAGAGCCGTCTCTCCGCCGCGATCAAGGCGCTCTAAGCCCTTCTGCGGTTCCGCTGCAAGAGTGCCCGCACCCGTCTGGGTGTGGGCATTTTTATTTTGCGACGCGCGGTTGTGCCGGCAGGAGTGCCTCAGCCGGCCTGGCCTTCGGGCCAAGGCTCGACCTTCAATTCGTTGTCGCGGGCGAAATTGACGAGGAAGGTGTAGGCCATGGGCTCGATGTCGTGGATGCGGCCATCCACGAACACGCATTTTTCCCCGTTCCTGTTGCCTGGTTGGACGTAAGGCGAATAGGTCATGCGTCTCTCGGAACCGAATAAGGACATCACCCCGCACAGGCGTTCAGCCCAATCGCTGGGGCGGAAGCGTTTTCCGGTCAGAGTAATCCCCAGGATGACAAAGTTTTCGGCGACAAATGAGGTCATCGGATTGGGGGCGGTGGGGATCGTCTTCTGATTAATTGAGTGAATTATATCAAAAACCCAATTTAATCTGTCCGGGCGAGGCGGCGAATGAGTGGATGCCCGTCGCCATTCGCCCCGCCATGCAAATCCGTGTCCAAATAAGGCGATAAGTTGCATTTCAAGGAATCGCTGCATATACTGGGGCGAGGCATATGAAGATAAAGGGTATTTCTGTGCTTACTCCCGCTTTCACCAAGTATGGGTTCCGGATCCGCACCCGCGTCGGTCTGGTGGTCGAGAACTTGATGATTCATGGTCGCGACGAGTCGGACGCGCAGCGTAAGTTGCGGCAGATGTACCAGGGCTGTGAAATCCTCGAATGCGTCTGCCATGCGGCAGGGCTGGGGCATGCAAAGCCGCAATCCAGCAATTTCGAGGATGTCGTCAGCCTGATCACTCAGTAAAGAGCAAGCCGGCTAAAGGAAGCCCGTTGCTTCCAATTCTTCAAGCAGCGCGGCGTAGTCCTGTGCCCCGCGGCTGTTCGCGGCATGGGCGAATACATCCAGGTTCAGGGCGGGAGATTCGGCGATCGCGACATTTTCCGATATGACGGTGGTGCATACGTCGCCGCCGAATTCCTCCTTGAGCTTGTCGGCGATTTCCATGCTCATGCGGCGGCGACGGTCGAAACGGGTGATCAGATAACGCCGCTCCACGCGGCGTTTGAGGACCGGTTCGAGCGCGCGCAGGGTCCGCGCGATCTGCTGTGCGCCGCGCAGGCTGAGGTGGTCGGAGGATACCGGCACCAGTACTCGGTCGGCGGCGAAAACCGCATTCAGCGACAGCACGCCGAGGAAGGGGCAGCAGTCGATCACCGTGACCTGATGGACGACCGCGCGCGGTCCGGTCTCGCTGTCCAGTTCGACGAGTCCTTGGTTGAGCCGGTTGAGGACGTTCGGTCCCTTGCCGAACAGGGAGTCCACCTTGATGAGTTCGGCATGGGCCGGGATCAACCAGCCCAAGGTCGGCCATTCGAGCGCCAGTTCGGCCAGCGGGCGGTTGTGCTGATAGAGAGCGAAGGCGCTGTGACGCGCCTCCGGCATCTCGGTGCAGGCGATCGACGTCAGGTGCGCCTGCGGGTCGAGATCGATCAGCAGGCTTCTGCGTCCCTTGCGGGACAGGGCCGCAGCGAGGTTGAGCGCGGTCGTGGTCTTGCCCACGCCGCCCTTCTGGTTGAATACCGCCACACGCAAAACAGACCTCCTCTCCACTGCGCGCCACAACGTGCATGGAGCGGAGCTTAATCCTTGTCGGGTACTGCCATAGCAGCTAGGTCAGGCCTATACATGCCGTAAATTTTCACTTATGATGGCCTCCCCGCAAGTACGGCGGCCGCAGTTAGTGAGGCCGCCGTCTTTTTTTCTGAGGCCGAATCGCCGCAAAATCGCGGTCGCTTTCTCGCGGAGCGAATCATGTCGCACCTGATGAACAATTACGCCCGGCAGGCCGTGGCGTTTACCCATGGGCAAGGCTGTCTGCTGTTCGACGAGCAGGGCCGACGCTATCTCGACGGACTCGCCGGCATCGCCGTCAATACGCTGGGACACAACCATCCGCGCCTGGTGCGCGCGCTCGGCGACCAGATCGCCAAGCTCATCCACGTTTCCAACCTGTATCGCGTCAAGGAACAAGAGATCCTGGCGGACCGGCTGGCGGCGCTGGCGGGCATGGACGAAGTGTTCTTCTGCAACTCTGGCTGCGAGGCCAACGAGGCAGCCATCAAGCTGGCGCGGCTCTACGGGCATCAAAAGGGTATTGAGCATCCCGCCATCATCGTGATGGAGCATGCCTTCCACGGCCGCACTCTGGCGACCCTGTCCGCCACCGGCAACCGCAAGGTGCAGGCGGGCTTCGAGCCGCTCGTTCCCGGCTTCGTGCGCGTGCCATTCGCCGATCTGCCTGCTATCGAGCAGGTCGCGGCGAACAATTCCAGCGTCGTCGCCGTGTTGTTCGAGCCGGTGCAGGGCGAGGGCGGCATCCATGTCGCCGGCGACGATTTCCTGCACGGCCTGCGCCGCATCTGCGACGACAAGGGCTGGCTGCTCATGGTGGACGAGGTGCAGTGCGGTCTCGGGCGCACGGGCAAGTGGTTCGCCCATCAGCATGCCGGCATCCAGGCGGATGTGATGACTCTGGCCAAGGGGCTTGGTTCCGGAGTGCCCGTGGGGGCCTGTCTGACGGCCGGTCCGGCGGCGGGAGTATTCAAGCCGGGCAACCATGGTTCGACCTTCGGCGGCAATCCGCTCGCCTGCGTGGCGGCCCTGACGACGCTGGCGGTGCTTGAAGAGGACAGGTTGCTCGACCGTGCCGTGGCGCTGGGCGAGCGCATTCGTGCCGGGCTGCGCGCCAGGCTAGCCGGCCAGGCGGCCGTGCTGGACATTCGCGGCAGTGGCCTGATGATCGGCGTCGAACTTGATCGCCCCTGCGGCCCGCTGGTTGCCGCGGGCCTGGAGGCGGGCATCCTGATCAACGTCACGGCCGACCAGGTGGTGCGCCTGCTGCCACCGCTGGTGATGACGGATGCCGAGGCTGACGAACTGGTCGACAAGTTGAGTACGGTATTGCTGGCCTTTCTGGCCGGCTGAGGAAAACCCATGACCGCGACAAGACATTTCCTGCAATTCAAGGATTTTTCGCGCGCCGAATTCGAATACCTGTTCGAGCGCACCCGCACGATCAAGCAGCGCTTCAAGGCCTACCAGAAGTACTGGCCGCTGGAGGATCGCACGCTGGTGATGATTTTCGAGAAGGCCAGCACGCGCACGCGCCTGTCCTTCGAGGCCGGCATGCAGCAACTCGGCGGTTCGGCGATCTACCTCAACACGCGCGACTCGCAACTGGGGCGCGGCGAGCCGGTCGAGGATGCCGCGCAGGTGATTTCGCGCATGAGCGATATCGTGATGATCCGCACCTACGAGCAGGACATCATCGAACGCTTCGCGGCCCATTCGCGCGTGCCGGTGATCAACGGCTTGACCAACGAATACCACCCCTGCCAGATCATGGCGGACATCTTCACCTTCATCGAGCAGCGCGGCCCGATCCAGGGCAAGACGGTGGCGTGGATCGGCGATTCCAACAACGTCTGCAACACCTGGTTGCAGGCGGCCGAGGTGCTCGACTTCAACGTGCATGTGTCGACGCCGCCCGGCTATGAGGTGGAGCCCGAGCGCGCCGGCCTCTATGGCACCGACCATTTCGAACAGTTCGCCGATCCGATGGAGGCGACGCGCGGCGCGGATCTCGTCACCACCGACGTGTGGACCTCGATGGGCTTCGAGGCCGAGAACGAGGCGCGCATGAAGGCTTTCGCCGACTGGCAGGTGGATGCGGACATGATGCGCGTGGCGCGGTCGGACGCGGTGTTCATGCACTGCCTGCCGGCGCATCGCGGCGAGGAGGTGGCGGCGGAGGTCATCGACGGGCCGCAGAGCGTGGTCTGGGACGAGGCGGAAAACCGTTTGCACACCCAGAAGGCGCTGCTGGAGTTCTTGGTGTTGGGCAAGGTCAAGGAATAAACAAGGGAATCAGGAGTCTCATGATGGCGAAAGCGAAGAGCAAATCGGGCATTAACAAGGTCGTGCTGGCGTATTCCGGCGGTCTCGACACATCAGTGATCCTCAAGTGGCTGCAGGACACCTACGGCTGCGAGGTGGTGACCTTCACCGCCGATCTCGGCCAGGGTGAGGAACTGGAGCCGGCGCGCGCCAAGGCGCTCAAGCTCGGCATCAAGCGCCAGAACATCTTCATCGACGATCTGCGCGAGGAATTCGTGCGCGACTTCGTCTTCCCGATGTTCCGCGCCAACACCATCTACGAGGGCGAATACCTGCTCGGCACCTCGATCGCCCGGCCGCTGATCGCCAAGCGCATGATCGAGATCGCCCGCAAGGTCGGCGCCGACGCGATTTCGCACGGCGCCACCGGCAAGGGCAACGACCAGGTGCGCTTCGAGCTGGGCGCCTACGCGCTGATGCCCAACGTCAAGGTGATCGCCCCCTGGCGCGAGTGGGATCTGCTCTCCCGCGAGAAGCTGATGGCCTACGCGGCGACCCACGGCATCCCGATCGACATGAAGCACAAGAAGGGCGGCTCGCCTTATTCGATGGACGCCAACCTGCTGCACATCTCCTACGAAGGCCGCCATCTCGAAGACCCGGCCGCCGAGGCCGAGGAATCGATGTGGCGCTGGACCGTCGCTCCCGAAAAGGCGCCGGCCAAGCCCGAGTACCTCGATCTCGAGTTCGCCAAGGGCGACCTGGTGTCCATCAACGGCAAGAAGATGAAGCCCCATGAACTGCTCGCCATGCTCAATCAGATCGGCGGCAAGCACGGCGTCGGCCGCCTCGACCTGGTCGAGAACCGCTACGTCGGCATGAAGTCGCGCGGCTGCTACGAAACTCCGGGCGGCACCATTCTGCTCAAGGCGCACCGCGGCATCGAGTCGGTCTGCCTCGACCGCGAAGTGGCGCACCTCAAGGACGACCTGATGCCGCGCTACGCCAGCCTGATCTACAACGGCTACTGGTGGAGTCCCGAGCGCAAGGCGTTGCAGGTGCTGATCGACCACACGCAGCAGTGCGTCAATGGCTGGGTGCGCGTCAAGCTCTACAAGGGTTCTGTTAGCGTCGTCGGCCGCGATTCGAAGACCGATTCGCTGTTCGACCCGACCATCGCCACCTTCGAGGACGACGCCGGCGCCTACGACCAGAAGGACGCGGGGGGCTTCATCAAGCTCAACGCCCTGCGCATGCGCATCGCCGCGAACGCCGGCGCCAAGCGCGCCAGCCGCGCCCGCGCCAAGCCCGCCGCGAAGACGCCTGCCAGGGCGGCGAAGGCTCCGGCCAAGGCGCGCAAGGGCTGAGAGAGCGCCCGGGCATGGAAGGCACAATTTTCGGCTTCACCGAGGCGCAGATCGCCGAATTCGGCATCACCTTCGGCCTTGGCGCCTTCATGCTCTACATGCTGTTCATCATCGGCGAACTGGCCTATCGCTCCAAGGCCGGCAAGGTCGGCACCTTTGCGCTGTTCTTCGTGCTTGCCTTCGGCATGTTCGGCTTCGTCGCCAAGAACGTCATCCAGAAGATATGGGGAATCTAAATGTCGCAGTTCGATAATGTTTCCGTCGTCAAGAAGGCCAACGTCTACTTCGACGGCAAGTGCGTGAGCCATACCGTGCAGTTGGCCGACGGCACCAGGAAGAGCGTCGGCGTGATCATGCCGGCGACGCTGACCTTCAATACCGGCGCGCCCGAGATCATGGAAACCGTCGCCGGCGCCTGCCGCTACCGCCTCAAGGGCGAGGACTGGCAAGCCTGCGGCGCCGGCGAGTCGTTCAGCGTGCCGGGCAACTCGTCCTTCGA
>JANJVS010000231.1 GCA_024709955.1 Rhodocyclaceae bacterium | reverse complement strand
TTACTCGACGATTTTCGCGACGACGCCGGCGCCGACGGTACGACCGCCCTCGCGGATGGCGAAGCGCAGGCCGTCTTCCATGGCGATCGGCGCAATCAGCTTCACCGTCATCTGCACGTTGTCGCCCGGCATCACCATCTCGACGCCCGCCGGCAGCTCACAGGCGCCGGTCACGTCCGTGGTGCGGAAGTAGAACTGCGGACGATAACCATTGAAGAACGGGGTGTGACGACCGCCTTCGTCCTTCGACAGCACGTACACTTCGGCGACGAAGTGGGTGTGCGGGGTGATCGAACCCGGCTTGGCCAGCACCTGGCCACGCTCGACTTCTTCACGCTTGGTGCCGCGCAGCAGCACGCCGACGTTGTCGCCGGCCTGGCCCTGGTCTAGCAGCTTGCGGAACATTTCGACGCCGGTGCAGGTGGTCTTGACGGTGGGACGGATGCCGACGATTTCGATTTCCTCGCCAACCTTGACAACGCCACGCTCGACGCGACCGGTCACCACGGTGCCACGACCCGAGATCGAGAACACGTCTTCGATCGGCATCAGGAAGGGCTTGTCGATGGCGCGCTCGGGGGTGGGAATGTAGCTGTCGAGGGCTTCGGCCAGCTTGAGGATGGCGCCTTCGCCGATGTCACCCTTGTCGCCTTCCATGGCCTTCAGGGCGGAGCCCTTGACGATCGGAATGTCGTCGCCCGGGAAGTCGTACTTGGAGAGCAGCTCGCGCACTTCCATTTCGACCAGTTCCAGCAGTTCGGCATCATCGACCATGTCGCACTTGTTCATGAAGACGATGATGTAGGGCACACCAACCTGACGGGCCAGCAGAATGTGCTCGCGGGTCTGCGGCATCGGGCCGTCGGCGGCGGACACGACCAGGATCGCGCCGTCCATCTGCGCGGCGCCGGTGATCATGTTCTTCACGTAGTCGGCGTGACCCGGGCAATCCACGTGGGCATAGTGACGGGTGGCCGTCTCGTATTCGACGTGCGCGGTGTTGATGGTGATGCCACGCGCCTTCTCTTCCGGCGCCGCATCGATCTCGTCGTACTTCTTCGCCTCGCCGCCAAACTTCGACGACAGGATCGTCGTGATCGCCGCCGTCAACGTCGTCTTACCATGGTCAACGTGACCAATCGTGCCCACATTCACGTGCGGCTTCGTACGCTCAAATTTGCCTTTTGCCAT